>DAIDIH010000020.1 GCA_027459465.1 Bryobacterales bacterium
GGCGGTGTCGCGCAGTTCCTGGACGAGGAAACCGGCGAGCATCTGGTTGACCTGCAACTGGGTGATTTCCTGGACTTCGGGACGGTCGTTGATCTTGCGTTTCCTGGCTTCCTGGGCCAGGGCTTCGATTTCGGCGATCTGGGTGGCGACCTGGCGTTTGGCGGGACCCATGGCCTGATTGCGCACGTTTTCCGGCATGGCCTTCAGGAGGTCTTCGTACTGCTTCCGGGTCATCTGAATCGAGCCGACGGAGAGAACGACGGCGTCTTCAGGAACATTGGAGGACGGCAGAGGCTGAACTGCCGCGGTGGGGGCGGCTGCGGTGCCGGGGGCCGGACGGTCAGCCGGCGCGGACTGCGCGAACAACTGGCCCACGAGGAGTGCGGGCGCAACTAGGGGGAGAAAGCGGAACGTCATGGGGTATCGTTTCAAGCATAGCGCGATTGGCGGCGGTTATGCTGAATCGCGGATTCCGAGGGGGAAGGGGCGCGGAACGAACATGGGGAAGACGGGCTTTTCGACGAGCGCTTCCGGGGTGAGGCCTCCGATTTCGATTTCGACGATGCGGTTGGCGGGCCTGGGGTGGGCCAGGCGGACGGGGAGATAGTTTGCGGTGATGGCGCCGTCGCGGAGGGTGACTACCGGGAGGCGCCGGCCGACCATGCGTTGGCGGAAGGCGTGGTTTTTCGCGAGGCCCAATTCGCGAAGACGGCGGGCACGCTCGCGTTTTACCGGCGCCGGGACCTGATCCGGGCTTTCGGAGGCGGGCGTGCCGGGGCGCCCGGAATAGGGGAAGACGTGGAGATAGGTGAAGGGCAGGCTGTCGATGAAGCGGAGGCTTTCCTGGAATTCGGCGTCCGTTTCGCCGGGGAAGCCGGCCATGACATCGGCTCCGAAGGCGGCGTCGGGCATGAGCGAGTGGGCGCGGCGGATGCGCTGCTCGTAGTGGCGCGCGCGATAGCGCCTGCGCATGCGGCGGAGGACGGTGTCGGAGCCCGACTGCAGCGGGGCGTGGACGTGGGGCGCGATGCGGGGCGTTGTGGCCATGAGGTCGAGGAGGGCGTCGCTGAAGTCCATGGGTTCGACGGAACTGAGGCGGAGAAGGCGGACGGGGGTTTCGTCGAGCAGGCGGCGGAGGAGGTCGACGAGGCGGAGGGACGAGCCGCGTTCGCGGCCCCAGCGGCCGAGGTTGATGCCGCTCAGTACGATTTCGGGGTGGTCGTGGGCGAGTTCGCGGACGCGGGCGACGACGCCGTCGGGCGCGGCGCTGCGACTGGGTCCGCGGACGGTGGGGATGATGCAGAAGGTGCAGAGGTTGTTGCAGCCGTCCTGGATCTTGAGAGTTGGGCGGGTGCGGCCGGAGCCAGCGTCGTGGGCGAGGAGTTCAAAGGGGCCGAAGGCGCCGGAGACGTGGATCTGGCCGTGGTAGGGGGCGGCGGAGGCGGGTGGGGCGGCGATTTCCGGGATCAGGGACTTGGCGTCGTTGCCGACGACCCAGGTGACGCCTTCGAGGGCGGCGATTTCCTGGGGGGAGCGCTGGGCGAAGCAGCCGGTGACGAGGATTCGGGCTGAGGGGTTTTCACGGTGGGCGCTGCGGACGGCGTGGCGGAGATCGTCGTCGGCGGAACTGGTTACGGTGCAGGAGTTCAGGATGACGAGGCCGGCTTCGGCGGGGGAGGGAGCGGGTGTCAGGCCACGGGATTCGAGAGCTGAGCCGATTTCGGCGCCGTCGGCCTGGGAGGCGCGGCAGCCGAAGCTTTGGATGAAAAAGCTTTCCAAGACATTGATTGTAAGAGAAGCGATCAGCGGCCGACAGCGGCTAAAGTTTGTTTGAGGGACGCCGATAATCCGAGGGATGGTGGAACGCGTACTTTCGCAGGAGGAAATCGACTCGGCGTTTCGGGCTTTGCGGGACGGCGGGGGTGAGCAGGACCTGAGCCAGAGGGCGCGACCGTATGACTTCCGGCGGCCGGACCGGATCGCCAAGGATCAACTACGGGCGATTCATGTGCTGCACGAGAATTTCGCGCGGTCGATCGCTTCGAGTCTTTCGGCCTATCTGCGCGCGTACATGATGGCGAACCTGGTGTCGGTAGAGCAGCTTTCCTTCATGGAGTTCACGCACTGCCTGCCGTCGCCGAGTTTTCTGGTGGCGCTGGGCATGAAGCCGTATGAAGGCAGCGCGGTGCTGGAGATCAATCCGGCGCTGGCGTTTCCGATTCTGGAGATGCTGTTGGGGGGCAGCGGGAAGACCGGCACGCGGATGACGCGGGAGGTGACCGAGATCGAGCAGAGCATTCTGGAAGGCGTGCTGCGGCTGATTCTGCACGATCTGCGGCAGGCGTGGCAGAGCGTCGCCTCGCTTGATTTCTCGATTCAGAACTACGAGACCGAACCGCAGTTGCTGCAGATTCTGGCGCCGAACGAGGCGGTGGTGGCGATTTCGATCGAAGTGCGGCTGGGCGATGTTTCCGGGATGATGAACCTGGGGATACCGTCGATCATCGTAAAGATGCTGCGGCAGAAGTTCGACCAGCAGTGGTCGGTGCGGAAGTCCGACAGCAACGAAGACGAGCAGGCGCGGCTGCTGCGGCTGATCAAGCCGGCGAAGATGCGGCTGGACGCGAGGCTGCAGGGGCCGACGCTTCGCGCCTCGGACTTACTGGACCTTCAGCCCGGGGATCTGCTTGAGTTCGACTACGGGGTCGAGAGGCCGATCGACCTTCTGATCAACGGCAAGCTGAAGTTCAAGGGGGCGCTGGCGGCTTCGGGGCAGAAGAAGGCTTTCGCGATCGATAGGCAGTATCACCCGGCCGAATGATCCCTGCCGGTACGCGTAATGAGGCGCGCGCCGCGGTTGAAAGTCAAGTAGAGGAAGCCCCACTGCAGGAAGACGAGCAGGCGGTTTGAGAACTCGACGATGTACATGAGGTGTATGAAGAGCCAGATGAGCCAGGCGGGGAAGCCTGAGAACTGCATGCCGAAGATGTCGGCGACGGCGGCGGCGCGGCCGATGACCGCGAGTTGGCCTTTGTCTCGGTAGCGGAACGGGGCGAGCGGCGCCTGGTGGTGGAGGCGGCGTTCAATCTGTTTGGCGGCGTAGTCGCCTTGTTGCATGGCCACTTGGGCGACGCCGGGCAGCGGGGCTCCGCGGCCGTTGGTGACGTAGGCGAGGTCTCCGATGACGAAGATCTCGGGGTGGCCGGCGAGGGTGAGGTCCGGAAGGACGGCGACTTGCCCGCTGGGGCGGAGCGATGCGCCTGCCTGACGGGCGAGGACGGCGCCGAAGCCGGATCCACGGACGCCGGCGGCCCAGATGACCGTGCGCGCGGGGATCCGTTCCGGGCCGGTTGCGGTCTGGACATCGACGCCGGTGTCATCGATGCCGACGACGCGAACGCCGGTGCGAGTGCGCACGCCTTCCTCGATGAGCAGGCGCTCGGCCGCGGATGAAAGGCGGGGCGGGAACGGAGGGAGCACGCGGTCCGAGCCATCGAGGAGCAGGATTTCGGCCTCTTCGGGGCGGATGCGGCGGAAATCGTGGCGGAGGGTGTCGTGGGCGATTTCGCCGAGTGCGCCGGCCAGTTCGACTCCGGTAGCTCCGGCGCCGACGACGACAAAGGTGAGCCATTCTTTGCGGCGCTGCGGGTCCTGTTGGCGTTCGGCGACTTCGAAGGCCTGGAGGATGCGGCTGCGGATCAGCGTCGCTTCTTCGACGGTTTTCAAGCCCGAGGCCGCGGTGCGCCAGGCGTCGTGACCGAAGTAGGTGGTTTCCGAGCCGGTGGCTACGATGAGGGAGTCATATTCGACTTCCCCGTCGGAAAGGATCAGGCGGCGGCCGGAAGCGTCCAGGTCGACTGCCTCGCCGAGCAGGACGCGGGTGTTGCGCTGGCGGCGGAGGACGGCGCGGAGGGGCGAGGCGATTTCGCCGGGGGACAGCGCGCCGGTGGCTACCTGGTAGAGCAGGGGCTGGAAGAGGTGAAAATTGCGGCGGTCCACGAGGGTGAGATCAACGGGGGCGCGACCGAGCGCGCGGGCAGCGTAGAGGCCGCCGAAGCCGCCTCCGAGAATCAGGACGCGATGTACCGCCGTCTCGTTGTTCACATGAGCCCCCAAGTTCCATTTTCCGGCAGGGCGGGCACGGGGGGAGCCAAAGTTTCCTATCCTGTGAGTTGCTCATCATGAACTACCGCAAACTTGGCAGGACGAACTGGGAAGTCAGCGAAATCGGATATGGCGCCTGGGGCATCGGCGGGACGCAGTGGCTGGGAGGGACGGACGACGAGTCGGTGCGGGCGGTGCGCCGCGCGCTGGAACTCGGGCTCAACTTCATCGACACGGCGCTGGCCTACGGCGACGGGCACAGCGAGCGGTTGGTGGGGCAGATTGTGCGCGAATCGGGCCGGAAGGTGACGGTTGCGACGAAAGTGCCTCCGAAGAACCGGATCTGGCCCGCGAAGGCGGGCGTCGGTATCGGGGAAGTTTTCCCGTACGACTACATCATTGGCGCGACGGAGCAGAGCCTGCGGAATCTGGGCGTCGAGACGATCGACCTGCAGCAGTTGCACGTGTGGAACCCGGAGTGGGTTGAGTGCGAGGAATGGAAGCGGGCGTTCGAGGATTTGAAGCGGTCCGGCAAGGTACGGGCGGTGGGCATTTCGATCAACGACCATCAGCCGGACTCGGCGCTGGACATCATCCGCACGGGACTGATCGACACGGTGCAGGTGATTTACAACGTCTTCGACCAGAGTCCGGAGGAGAAGCTGTTCCCTCTGTGCCGCGAGAGGAGCATTGGCGTGATTGCGCGCGTACCGCTGGATGAGGGGAGCCTGACGGGGTCGATTACCGAAGAAACGATTTTCCAGCCGGGCGAATTCCGTGCGTGGTATTTCCGGGGCGACCGGAAGAAGCAGGTGGTGGAGCGCGTGGAGGCGCTGCGCAAGGACCTGGCCGGGGTCGAAGGCGAACTGGCTCAGACGGCGCTGCGCTTCTGCCTGAGCCATCCCGCGGTGACGAGCGTGATTCCGGGGATGCGGCGGGTGAAGACGGTGGAGAGCAGCATGCAGGCTTCGGTGCTGGGTCCGCTGAGCGCCGATGTGCTGGAAATTCTGCGGCGCCACCGCTGGCAGCGGAATTTCTACGACTAAGAAGCGCTTGTTCTACTGCCGCGTGGTGATTTCGACGCCTCCGAGCACGCCGCGCTGGGGCATGACGACGCCGGGAATGTCGTAGTAGATGGTGTCGGTCAGGTTCGTCAGTTGGAGGAACGGGCGGACGCGGCCGCGGGCCCAGGCGAGGCTTGCGTCCCAGACGGCGTAGGCGTAGCTGTCGTAGCGCTCGAGAACGCCGATGCGGGTGCGGGCAACGAACCAGTCGCGGAGGGTTCCGCGCCAGGCGACGACGCCGCTGTGCATGGGGTAGTTGAAGACGTATTTGGAAACGAACAGCGGGTTGGCGGCTTTGTTGCCGGAGAGGCCGGTGTATTCGAAGTCGAGGGTCTGAGATGGGAGGGGCTGCCACTCGAGTTGGGCTTCGCCGCCGGTGAAGACGATGCGGTCGAAGTTGGTGGCTTGGAAGAAATTGGCGTTGACGGCGCGGACGTAGTCGATGAGGTTTGAGTCGCGCCGCTCGAAGACGCCGAGGGTGGCGCGGAGGTTGCGGCCGGGGTGGATGTCGAGACCGGCTTCGTAGTTCCAGTCGCTTTCGGGCTTGAGGTTGGGGTTGCCGTGATTGGCGGGGTCGAAGTAGTAGAGATCCGTGTAGCTGGGAAGGCGGAAGCCGCGGCTGACGGAGGCGCGGAGTTTAAAAACGGGTGTGAGGAAGTAGCCGGCGCTGACGGTGGGGTCGACCTGGGTGTTGTAGCCGCCGTAGACGTCGGTGCGGAGGCCGGCGTTGAAGGAGAAGCGGTGGAACGAGGGCAGATCCCAGCCGGCGTAGGCGCCGCCGTAGGCGCGGGAGTGGATGCCGAGGTTATTGCTGTCGATGGCATCGGAAAACATTTCCGCGCCGTAATGTATCTGCGAATTTCCGGGAAGGTCGTCGGTGCGTCGGAGGTCGCCTTCCCAGCTATCGACGATGTGGCGGTTGGTGTAGATTTGCGGGTCGTCGCGGAAGAGGACGAAGAGGTCGGTCTGGCGGCGGTAGGTGAGGTCGGCTTCGGTGTTTTTGCCGAGTTCCTGGCGGATGCTGGCGAACCACTCCTTGGTGCGCTCCCAGGAGGGGAAGTTGCCGTAGAACTGATCGGCGCCGAAGGGGCGGTCGCTGCCGGCGAGGATGAGGTCGGTGGCTCCGAGTCCGGTGCGGATGTGGGTGAGGGAGGCGAGGGAGAGGAGGCGGTAGTCGCGGTCCGGCATGAAGCCGCTGGAAAAATCGCGTGAGAAGGAGATTTCTTCCGCGATGCGGCCCCAGACGCCGCCGAGCGAGCCGTCTTCCTCGTTGCGGCCGAAGTTGCCGAGGGCGGAGCGGAGGGTGATTTCGGGGGATGTGGGAGGCTCGGCGATGAGGTTGACCACGCCAGTCATGGCGTCGGGGCCGTACTGCGAGGAACCTGAGCCTTGCAGGACCTGGATCTGGCTGAGGGCGTCGAGAGGGACGGGCAGGTCCATGTTGTTGTGGGCGGTTTGGGCGTCGTTCAGGCGGATGCCGTTCAGAAGGACGAGGGATTGGGCGAAGGTGCCGCCGCGGATGGAGAGGTCGGCCGAGACGCCGGCGGGGGCGCGTTCCTGGAGGTCGACGGAGGAGTCGAGTTTGAGGAAGTCGGCGTAGGAGTTGTAAAGCAGACCGCCGTCCTGGCGTACGTCGAAGACCTGGACGGTGCGGTTGACCTCGTCGAGCGGGGCAGGTTCGAACGTGCCGGTGACCACCACCTTCTGGTAGAGCGATGTTTTTTCACCCGGTGGGGCGGCGGCGGAGGGCGGCGGCGCCGGATTTTGCTGCGCGAGGGCACAGGTAGCGGCGAACAAAATTGCGAAACTGACTCTTTTCATCCTGGGCGATTTGGTGTAAAAACAAAAACAGGTAGTATTGGTTTTAGGATTTCCTGTGAACGGCGCGGACAGACCGTTGATTCAAGTGGAGATAGACGCGTCCCCCCACGCGAGCGTTTTGCACAGAGATTGTCACAGGGTAACCCGAAGTGCAGACAGAGTGCATTTGGCCCTTGCCGGACTGCCGTTCCTCCCGTTAAGGTAAGACGGTTGGCGATGATCTCACGAGACCTCATCAGCGAGAAGGGACTTCCGGCAAACGTCGATGCGGAGCGGTTCGTTCTTGGCGCGATTCTGCTCGACGATTCGCAGTTCGTGCAGGTGGCGGGCGCGCTGGAGGCCAACGATTTCAGCATCGAGAAGCATCGCAAGATATTCCTGCGGATGCTCGATCTGCACGACCGCGGCGAATCGATCGACCGCATCACGCTGACGAATGAACTGATCCGGCAGAACCAGCTTGACCAGGTGGACGGGCTTGGGTATATCGTGTCGCTCGACGACGGTCTTCCGAAGATCGTCAATCTGGAAAGCTACGTCCGCATTGTGAAGGAGAAGGCGGTGCTGCGGGATCTGATCGCGGCGTCGCAGCGGACGATCAACCAGTGCCTGTTGGGGACCGACGAGCCGGCCGAGATTTTGGCGGAAGCCGAAGAGAGCCTGCTTCGGCTGGGCGAGGCCGGCGCGAAGAACGAACTGCTCAACCCGAGCCAGATTCTCGAGCAGTTTGACGGCGGCATCAACAGTTTTCTCGACCCGAGCAAACGGGTGAAGGGGCTGGGCACGCCGTTCAGCCGCTTCAACGAGATGACGGGCGGGCTGCACAAGGGCGAGTTGTTCATTCTCGCGGCGCGGCCGTCGATGGGCAAGACGGCGCTGGCTCTGAATATGGCGCAGTACGCGGCGTGCCAGCAGGAGAAGACCGTTGCGGTGTTTTCGCTGGAAATGTCGAAGGAGTCGCTGCTGACGCGCATGCTCTGCGCCGGCGCGTATGTGGATCAGCAGCGGTTCCGGGCCGGGTACCTGAATCAGGACGAGCGGATGAAGTTGAGCGCGACGGCTTCGGAGATGATGCGAGCGCCGCTGTACATCGACGACACTTCGGGCACGAACCTGATGGATATTCACTCGAAGCTGCGCCGGCTCAAGAGCCAGCAGGGGCTGGACCTGGTGGTCATCGACTACTTGCAGTTGATGAACGGCGGGGGCAAGCGGTATGAGAACCGCAACCAGGAAGTCAGCGCGCTGTCGCGGGGCCTCAAACTGCTGGCGAAGGAGCTCGACGTCCCGATGGTGGTGCTTTCGCAGTTGAGCCGGGCGCCGGAAACGCGGCAGGGCGACCACCGGCCGCAGATGAGCGATCTTCGGGAATCGGGCTCGATCGAGCAGGACGCGGACCTGGTAGGTTTCATCTTCCGCGAGGAAGTGTACAAGCCGGACCGGGAGGACCTGAAAGGGGCGGCTGAGCTGATTATCGCCAAGCAGCGCAACGGCCCGATCGGACGCGTAAAACTGGTGTTTCTGCGGGAAAGTACGCGCTTTGTCGACGCGGCGGACGGCGGCGCGGGCGACGACGGCGAGTAGGCGCTTTCCTTGACTCCGTTCTCACTGTGTCCTACCTTGAAGGTTCTATGAGGAAGAAAGTGACGGTTGTGGGCGCCGGTAATGTCGGCGCATCGTGCGCACTGCGCATTGCGGATAAGGAACTTGCGGACGTCGTGCTGGTGGACGTGGCGGAAGGAGTTCCACAAGGCAAGGGTCTTGACCTGCTGCAGTCCGGGCCGGTCGAAGGGTACAACTCGAGTGTCATCGGCGCGAACGACTATACGCCGACGGCGGGCTCGGACGTCGTTGTTATTACGGCGGGCCTGGCGCGCAAGCCGGGCATGAGCCGGGACGACCTGCTGATGGCCAACTACGAAGTGGTGAAGTCGGTCACCAAACAGGTGGCGGCGCATTCGCCGAAAGCGATTCTGGTGTTGGTGACCAATCCGCTGGATGCGATGTGCTGGACGGCGATGCGGGTTTCGGGCTTTCCGCGGAACCGCGTGATCGGCATGGCGGGCGTGCTGGACACGGCGCGTTTCCGGACGTTCATTGCGTCGGAGTTGAACGTGGCGCCGGCCAGTGTGACGGCGATGGTGCTGGGCGGGCACGGCGACACCATGGTGCCGCTGGTGCGGCTGAGCAGCGTGGCGGGGATCCCGCTGACGGAACTTCTCGACAAGGCGACGCTGGACGGCCTAGTGAACCGTGCGCGCAACGGCGGCGCGGAGATCGTGAAGCTTCTCAAGACGGGCAGCGCGTACTATGCTCCGGCGTCGGCGGCGGTGGAGATGGTGGAGTCGATTCTGCGCGACCAGAAGAAGGTGCTGCCGTGCTCGGCGTATCTGGACGGCGAATACGGCCTGAAGGGCATGTTCGTCGGCGTGCCGGTGAAACTGGGCGCGCAGGGCATCGAGAAGATCTACGAACTTCATTTGGAGGAAGACGAGAAGGCCGCGCTGGCCAAGAGCGCGGGCGCGGTGACCGAACTGATCGAAATTCTCCAGCAGAAGGCCGGCAACTGAGCCCGCGGGCGATCGCTTGGGTATGACCGGAAACGCAACGGCCATGGCGCAGGCGACGCCGCGGATCGACCCTAAAGTAGCGGTCTTCAAGCTGGTGGTGAAGCCATCGAAGATTCACCGCTGGGGTGTGTTCGCCGGCGAGGACATTCCGGGGCGGCGAAAAGTGATTGAGTACACGGGCGAGCGCGTCTCGCGGCGCGAGACCAAGAAGCGCTGCGAACGGCCGCTGAATTATATCTTCACGCTGGACTCCTACTGGGCGCTGGACGGCTCAGTAGGAGGCAGCGGGGCCGAATTCATCAACCACTCGTGCGAGCCGAACATCGAGGCGCGCATTGTCAAGGGGCACATTCTGTACTTCAGCCTGCGCGAGATCCGCAAAGGGGAAGAACTCACCGTCGATTACCATTTCGACAAGAAGGTGGAGAAGGTGCCCTGCTCGTGCGGCGCCCGGCGCTGCCGCGGAACGATTAATCTAACTTAGAGCAAGCTCCGTGCCGGCCGGGTTGCGGGTTCCGATTCCCGGCGGCGGAAAGGAACCCGAGCCATGTTGAGCCATCCACCTACCCCCGTGGCGCCGGGCGGAGGCCACGCGCTGACCGTCGGCGAAATTCCGCGAGCGATCGGCGCCGTTCTCGACGCGACGAAGTTTGTCGACATGCACACGCATTTGTTCGAGCCGTCGCTGGGCGCGCTGGGGCTGTGGGGCATTGATGAGCTGCTGACATATCACTATCTGGAAGCCGAGCTGTTCCGGTCGAGCCCCGTTTCACCAGGTGCGTACTTTGCCATGAACAAGCGGGAGCAGGCGGATCTGATCTGGCGGACGCTGTTTGTGGAGAATACGCCGGTATCGGAGGCCACGCGCGGCGTGGTGGCGGTGCTCGAAGCGTTCGGCCTACCGGTGCGCGCCGCGGCGCTCGATGAGGCGAGAGCGTTTTTCGGCTCTCGGAGCCTGGACGCACACATCGACGATGTGTTCCGTCTGGCCGGGATCGACCGGGCGGTGATGACGAACGATCCGCTCGACCCGGCCGAGAGCTCGCTGTGGGAACGGGGCGCGGGCGGCGATCCGCGATTTCAGGCGGTGCTGCGGCTGGACCGCGTGCTGAACAAATGGCCGTCGCATTGGGGCGAACTGGTTTCGCGCGGGTACAAGGTGGAAGAGGACCTGGGCGGCGGGACGGCGGAGGAGGTGCGGCGGTTTCTCGATGACTGGACCGCGCGGATGAAGCCGGTTTACATGGCCGTTTCCCTGCCCCACACGTTCGCGTTTCCCGAGGACAGCGTGCGCGGGCGGCTGCTGCGCGAGGCGGTGCTGCCGGCGTGCCGGGAGGCCGGGATTCCGCTTTCGCTGATGATTGGCGTGCGCTATCAGGTGAACCCGGCAATTCGCCTGGCGGGAGACGCGGTGGGCGCGGCGGACCTGGGCGCGGTGGAACGGCTGTGCCACGATTTACCGTCGAACCGCTTCCTGTGCTCCGTACTGAGCCGCGAGAACCAGCACGAGCTTTGCGTTTACGCGCGGAAGTTTTCGAACCTGATGCCGTTCGGCTGCTGGTGGTTCCTGAACAATCCGTCGATCGTGGAGGAGATGACCGCCGAGCGGGTGGAGATGCTGGGAGCGAGTTTCATTCCGCAGCACTCGGACGCGCGCGTGCTCGAGCAGGTGATTTACAAGTGGCGCAACACACGCCGCACGCTGAAACCGGTGTTAGCGCGGTCCTACACGGCGCTGGCCGAAGACGGATGGCCGCTTACCCGCGAGGACATCGAAGCCGATGTCACGCGAATGTTCCGGACGAACTTCGAACGCTTCAGCGGACCGCAGGCGTGAACGCGAAAGCCGCCGCCCGCCGGCGCTGGTTTCTCTGCGGCCTGTTGTTCTTCGCCACGACGGTGAACTACATGGACCGCCAGGTGCTGGGTCTGCTGAAGCCGGTGATTGGAGCGGAACTGCACTGGACGGAAGCCGACTACGGTTGGATTGTCTTCTGCTTTCAGCTTGCTTACGCGCTGATGATGCCGGTGGCGGGCCGCGTGGTGGACTGGCTGGGCACGCGGACCGGCTACGCGCTGGCGGTGGCGGTGTGGAGCGCGGCGGCGATGTCTCACGCGCTGGCGCGGTCGACGGTTCAGTTTGCGGCGGCGCGGTTCGGGCTGGGGCTTGGCGAATCGGGAAATTTCCCTTCGGCGGTGAAGGCGGTGGCGGACTGGTTTCCGCCGAAGGACCGCGCGCTCGCCACGGGCGTGTTCAATAGCGGGTCGAACCTCGGGGCGATCCTTGCGCCGCTCACGGTGCCGATGCTGGCGGCGCATTTCGGCTGGCGGGCCGGGTTTTTGGGCACGGGTGCTCTGGAGGTGATCTGGCTGGTCATGTGGCTGTCGTGGTATCGGCATCCGCGCGCGGAAGAACGGCCGTGGGTAGATGCGAAAGCGGCGGAGGCTCCGGCGCCAAGCTATGCCAAGGTGATCACGACGCGGCCGGCGTGGGCTTTCCTGCTGGGGAAGTTCCTGACCGATCCGGTGTGGTGGTTTTACCTGTTCTGGCTGCCGGCGTTTCTGAGCGCGCGCTACGGGCTGCAACTTACTTCGCTCGGGCCGCCGCTGGTGGCGGTTTATCTGGCAGCCGATGCCGGGTCGGTGTTGGGCGGATGGCTTCCGGCGCGGCTGATGGCGCGAGGCTGGAAGCTGAACCGGGCGCGCAAGACCGCGCTGTTCGTTTGCGCGTGCGCGACGCTGCCCGTGACGGGCGTGATGGCGGCGGGACCGAGGATGTGGCTGAGCGTGGCGTTGATCGCGCTGGCCGCGGCCGGGCATCAGGGGTGGTCGGCGAATTTGTATACGCTGGTTTCCGACACTTCGCCGGCGCGTGCGGTGGGTTCGATCGTGGGGCTGGGCGGATTGGGAGGCGCGGTGGGCGGGATGCTGGCCGCACCGGCGATCGGGGCGTGGCTCGATTTTTCCCACCGCTTTTACGGGCCGTTGTTTGTGATTGCGGGATCGGCGTATCTGATCGCGCTGGCGGTCATTCAGTCGCTCGTACCTAAGTTGCCGGATCAAGTTAGATTTGAGGGATGAGACTCGCCCTTGCCGCCGTAAGTGCCTGCCTGCTCGTTTCGTCCGGGCGCGGGCAGAACCTGGAATCGGTCGTCCGGCCGCAGATTTCCGGGCTGGTGGCCACTTACGAAGACTTGCATCGCCATCCGGAGCTATCGCGCCACGAGGAAAAGACGTCGGCGTTTCTGGCGGGCGAACTGCGCCGTGCCGGTTACGAGGTGACGGAACACGTTGGCAAGTACGCGGATGGCAGCGCCGCTTACGGCATCGTCGCGGTGATGCACAACGGCAGCGGACCGACGCTGCTGATTCGCACCGACATGGACGCGCTGCCGGTTACCGAGAAGACCGGGTTGCCGTACGCCAGCGCGGCGCGCGCGATGGGGGAGCACGGGCAGGAAGTTGGCGTGATGCACGCCTGCGGCCACGATATTCACATGACCGTGATGCTGGGGGTGGCGCGGTCGCTCTCGCAGTTGAAAAACGATTGGCACGGCACGCTGCTGCTCATTGGGCAACCGGCGGAAGAGCGGGTTGAGGGCGCCCGGGCGATGCTTGCGGATCATCTCTACGAGCGTTTTGGGCGGCCGAACTACGCCATTGCGCTGCACGACGATTCCAACTTAGCGGCCGGCACGGTGGGTGTTGTTTCCGGGCCGTTGCTCGCCAGTTCCACGTCGGTTGACGTGTGGATTCGCGGGGTCGGCGGGCATGGAGCATACCCCAACGCGACGAAGGATCCGATCGTCGCCGCCGCGCAGTACATTCTCGCGATCCAGACCATCGTCAGCCGGCAGAATTCGCCGCTCGATCCGGCGGTCGTAACCGTGGGAGACGTTCACGGTGGCTCGAAGCGAAACGTTATTCCGGACGAAGTGAAACTTGAACTTACGGTCCGCACTTATAGCGAACAGGTGAGAGGGAATATCTTGTCGGACCTTTCGCGCACGGCGCGGGGCATTGCGCTCGCCGGCGGGATTCCGGAAGACCGCTCGCCGATCGTGAAGGTGATCGAGTCGGAGAACGTTCCGGCGACTTACAACGACCCGGGCCTGACCGCGCGGCTGCGTCCGGTATTGGCGCAGTGGATCGGGAAAGAGAATGTGCTGAGCCCGCGTCCGGGCATGGGCAGCGAGGACTTCGGGCTGTTCGGGCTGGACAACCACGAGATTCCGATTTTCATGCTGCGGCTTGGCGCGGTGGCGCCGGAGAAGATCGCCGAGAGCCGGCGCACGGGACAGCCGCTGCCGTCGCTTCACTCTTCTCTATTCGCTCCGCTGCCTGAGCCGACGATCCATACGGGCGTGCTTGCGATGACGGCCGCGGCGTTGAATTTACTCAAGCCGTAAGGGCGGGGGCTGGAACCGTGAAAAAAGAACCGTCCTAGTTGCGCGACTCCTGAACTTTCGGAGTCGCCAGGTAGCCGGCGATGGTGTTTTTGCCGACGGAGTTCACGACCAGTTCATAGGGCTGGCGGGCCTTGGAGACGTAGAACTGGAGGGGCTCGTTGATGGTGCGGTCCTTCTTTTCGACCTTTTTGTCGTCGGCGGTCAGCTCGATGGTGAAGCGGTTGTGCTTGGGGTCGGCTTTCTTCAACTGCACCAGCACGTCGCCCACTTTCGTCGGGGCTTTCTGCTTCTGGATGTGGAATTCGAAGTAGTTCCGTTCTCCGAGGGCCTTGAGCGCCGCCAGTTCCTTGCCGTTGGTGGCGATCAAGCCGCTCTGGACGTTGAGATCGCCGTTGGTGCGCTTGAGCTCGGCGATCGTCTTTTCAAGCTGCGACTTGGTGGAGGCGACGTCGGTCTTCACACCCGAGACCTCCGTGTTTACGGCGCTGAACTGCGTGGTCGTAGACTGCTTTACTTCGGAGATCTGCGAGTTGAGGAGTTGCTGCTGCTGGGCCTGGGCGGCTTCGAGGTTTTTGCGGGTCTCCTCGATGCTCTTCATCGCGTCCTGCTTGGCCTGGCCGACGGCCTGTGCGGCCTGCCTTCGTTGTTCGTCGAGCCGCCGTTGCAGTTCGTCCACGGTGCGCCGGTTGGTCTGGTAGGTGACCGAGGATGCCTCGCGGACCTTGGCGATTTCTTCAATCAGCGCGTCGCGCGTTTTCGACATTTCGCTGCGCGTGTGATCGATCTGCAAGTAGAGGAACACGTTCACAGCGGCGAGGACGGCGAGCCCGATCCCCATCAGCAACAGCGGCAGCTTGGATGGGGCCGGTTGCGCATAATAAGGGGGCGCCTGGGGATAAGAGGGCGCCGGAGGTGGCGGAGGGGGTGTTTCGGGCGGTAACGGAGATGACCCACTTCCTAGAATCGACATAGCAGCGCTCCTTTTGGGGACTCGGCGGTAATCGTCTACCGCCTCAGTAATCATTCAAACACACTTAGCACTTCAATTAAGGGGATGGCGGAAACCCGGATCCGGGTTTCAGAAATCGACGCCGACGCCGCGCCGGGGACGGTTCTCGCGGATGGCCAGTGTGTTCTGGTCGGGTTCGGAATCGCATTCGGCAACGATGGTGGTGACGGGGCTGTCGGGCGCTACGGCGGGCAGGCCTTCAAACCGCGTGCGGAAAGGCTCCTGCACGACCCTCACCTTGGCGCCGTTGGCGAGCAGGTGCGCGCTGTTCACTTTCACGGTCAGGCCTCCGACGGCCACCGTTTCACCGGGCCAGAAATGGACGTGGATGTAGAGCGTGTTGCCCTTGCGGGTGAAGTTGGCGAAGGCGGAGCTATGCACTTTGCAGGGCTCGGCGGTGTAGATGGCCTCGCCGTTCTTGTGCAGCCACTTGCCGACCGCGGTGAGCGTTTCGATGGAAGGCTGAGGGATCGAGCCATCGGCCTTCGGGCCGATGTTGAGAAGATAGTTTCCGCCGCCGCGGGCGCAGGTGATGAGGTTGCGCGCGATCGTCTTGGGCGATTTCCAATCGTCGTCGGCGCGCTGGTAGCCCCAACTGTCGTTCATGGTCATGCAGGCTTCCCAGGCGTGGTCTTTGGAGGCCTGGATATGCTGCTCGGGGGTGTCGAAGTCCTCGGGGATGCCGGAGCGGTTGTTGATGATGATGCCCGGCTGAAGCTGGCGGACCATCGCGTTCATCTTTTCGGATTCCCAGCCGGCGGCGTCCAGCGGCCAGTGGACGTCATACCAGAGCACGTCGAGCTTGCCGTAGTTCGAGCAGAGTTCGTGCACGAGGCCGTGGGTGTAGTCGACGAAGCGGCGGCGGGCGGCCTCGTCGGTGGCGCATTTGGCGCCGTCGGGGTGGTGCCAGTCCATCAGCGAGTAGTAGAAGCCGACGCGCATTCCTTCGGCGTAGGCCGCTTCGACGAACTCCTGCACGAGGTCGCGGCCGCAGGCCTGTTTCGGGGCGCAGTAGTTGGTGAGCTTGGTGTTCCACTGGCAGAAGCCTTCATGGTGTTTGGTGGTCATGACCATGTACTTCTGGCCGGCGGCCTTGGCGAGTTTGGCCCAAGCGCGGGCGGAATTGGGTTTCGGCGTGAAGCGCTTGGCGAGCTGCTCGTATTCGGCGACGGGGATACCTTCGAGTTCCATAGCCCACTCGTGGCGCGCAAGGACGCTGTAGAGTCCCCAGTGGATGAACATGCCGAAGCGGGCCTCGTGCCACCACTGCATCCGCGCGGCGCGTGCCTCGGGTGTTTCCTGGCTCTGTGGCGCCGCCGCGGCGTCGACGGCGATCATCGAAGCGCCCGCCCCCATCATGGCGAGCCAAGACCTACGTGAAATTGCGTTCGTGTCCATGGCCGGGCATTCTATCACGGCGGAGATAACGTTATCAGGGCCGTTCTTTTTGAGCGGCGGCCCTATTCGCCGCACCCGATCTTGTAATACCTTCATAAGGAAAGGACGCTTGGCAATTGCAATCTTTCCAGGGCACGGGAGTGCTCGTAACAGGCGCGGGACGCGGCATCGGAAAGCGGCTGGCGCTTGGGTTCGCCGCGCAGGGGGCGCGCGTGGGACTGCTGGCGCGGAGCAAAGCCGAACTCGATCTCGCGCATCTGGAGATCGAACATGCCGGCGGAGTGAGCCTGCGGATTCGCGCGGATGTCAACGACAGCGAACAGATGACCGCCGCGGCCGACCGGATGCGCGTAAGCTTCGGCGGCGTGCAGGTGCTGGTGTGCGCGGCGGCGGTGCAAGGCTCCGTGAGTCAGTTCGTGGACAGCCCGGCGAAAATTTGGGCCGAGGTAATCCACACGAATCTGATCGGCGTGGCCAATTCGATTCGCGCGGTGCTGCCTTCGATGATCGAGCGGCGCAGCGGCAAGATTGTGGTGATGAGCGGGGCCGGGGCGGGATCTCCGCGGCCGAATTTTTCCGCCTACGCGGCGTCGAAGGCCGCGGTCGCGCGGCTGGTGGAGACGCTGGCCGAGGAGGTGCGCGAACAGAATGTGCAGATAAACTGCATGAACCCCGGCGCTTCGTATACGCACATGACGGACGAGATTTTGAAAGCCGGCCCGCGCGCGGGGGAGCGTGAGATCGAAACTGCGCTCGAGGCCAGGCGCACGGGCGGCGTGCCGGCGGCGCAGCAGATCGAACTGGCGCTGTTTCTGGCCTCGGAGGAGAGCAACCACATCAGCGGAAGGCTATTGCACGTCACCGACAACTGGAAGCGGCTGAAAGATCACGCGATCGACCAGGATGCGTTTACGCTGCGGCGCATTCATCGCGGGTAACCATGGATCGTGTGAATGGGTAAGCGCGTCCTGATCCCGGCCGGCGCGGTGCTGCTGATCGCCGCGGCGGTGGCGGCGTGGTGGCTGCTGCGGCGTCCGGCGCAGAATGAGCTTCGGGCGTCTGGAACAATTGAGGCCAGAAATGTTTTGGTTGGGCCGCGCGTGGCGGGCCGAGTGAAACGGGTGCTGGTTCGCGAGGGAGACCGCGTAGCGGCGGGACAGCTTCTGGTGGAGCTGGAGAATACGGACCTCGGGCCGGAGCTGGAGCAATCCCGCGCGCGGCTGCGGCATGCCCGGGAAGCGCTCGCGATGATGCGGCGGGGCTATCGCGTGGAAGATGTCGCGTCGGCGCGGGATTCGGCCAAGGAGGCGCAGGCGCAACTCGACGCCGCGGTGCATGGATACCGGCCCGAGGAGGTCACGCAGGCGCGAGCGGACCGCGACCGCGCGGAGGCGGACGCAAAGATCGCGGAGGATTCGCTTGCGCGCCTCAAGCCGTTGATCCAGAAAGACGAGATTTCGCGGCAGCAGTACGACGATGCGGTGGCGCGGCGGGACAGCGCGGAAGCCTCGCTGCGCCGGGCGCAAAGTGTGTACCAGCAGATGCAGAACGGAACGCGGCCGGAAGACATCGCCGCGGCGCGGGCCCGGAGCGCGGCCGCCGCCGCCAACCTCAGACGTATGGAAACGGGATACCGGCCCGAGGAGGTCGCGCAGGCCGAGGCCGACGTGAAACAAGCCGAGGGGGAAGTGGCGGAGAGCGAAGCGAGGTTGAAGGAAATGCAGGTGACGGCCCCGGCCTCGGCGGTGGTGGAGGTGCTGGACCTGCGGCCGGGCGACTTAGTCGCCGCGAACGCTCCATTAGTTACTCTGCTTGAGACCGGTCAACTTTATATCCGCGTTTATATCCCGGAGACGCAACTTAGTAAGATCCAGATCGGGGAGGGCGCGAAGCTGTTCATCGATTCGGCGCCGGGCGAGGCGTTCCCGGCCACGGTGGAGCAGATCAACCAGCAGGCCGAGTTCCTGCCGCGAAACGTGCAGACACTGGACGAACGCGTGCATCAGGTGTTCGGAGTGCGTCTGCGCATGGATAACGGCGCGGGAAGGCTGCGGCCCGGGATGGCGGCCGACGTTGCGTTTCCGCTTCCATGAGCGCAGCCATCGAGACGCGAGAAGTGACCAAGCGCTTTGGCGTGCTCACCGCCGTCAGCGACGTTTCTATCCGCGTCGAGCGGGGCGATGTGTTCGGGTTTCTTGGGCCGAACGGGAGCGGGAAGACGACGCTCATCAAAATGCTCACCGGCCTGCTGCCGGTTACCTCCGGCGAGGCGTTCGTCGACGGGTTGAACGTGATGAACGATCCCGAACAGGTACGCCGCCGCATCGGCTACATGTCGCAGCAGTTCAGCTTGTATACGGACCTGACGGTGCTGGAGAACCTGCGCTTTTATGGCCGCGTGTACGGGCTTCGGAACCGGGAACTGCAGGAGCGCATTAGGGCAGTGCTTGCGATCAACCATCTGGAGCCGTATTGCGACGTCCTTTCGGCGCGGCTATCGGGAGGCTGGAAACAGCGGCTTGCGCTGGGCTGCGCGCTGTTGCATGAGCCGCGCATTCTGTTCCTGGATGAGCCGACGGCGGGCATCGACCCTGTGGCGAGGCGTGAACTCTGGGACCTGCTATTCGACCTGTCGTCGCGAGGAATCACCTTCTTCGTCACAACGCACTACATGGACGAAGCCGAGCGATGCAACCGGCTGGCTTACATTTATAACTCTCGGCTGATCGCGTTCGGCTCTCCGGGGGAAATCAAGAGTCTCGAGGAAGTGAACCCGGCCGGGGCGCGCCGCGTCGAGATCACGTGTTCGGACCTGATGCGCGCGCTGCACAGCACCGCCAAGATCGAAGGGGTGCGGTCCGCCACGGCGTTCGGGCAAAACCTGCACGCGCTGGTCGACGATGCACTGAGCGACGGTGGATTGATTGCGGCGCTCGAGGCGAGGGGCCTTCCCGGCGCCAGCGTGCGGACGATTTCGCCCACACTCGAAGACGCCTTCGTCGCTATCACGAACCATCATCGCGCCGCGCTGGAGACGGTGGGTGGCTAACGTCTTCGGCGGGTTCAAGGCGGTGATGTACAAGGAAGCGCTTCACCTGCGGCGCGATTCGGTGGCGCTGGTGATCGGCCTGATCGTGCCGCTGGCGCAGTTGGCGGTTCTCGGTTTCGGCATTGACACGAACGTACGTCATGTCGCGACCGTGGTGCTCGACGAGGACCACCGGCAGGAGAGCCGCGATTTTCTGAACCGCCTCGCGAATTCCGACACGTTTTATCTGAAGCAGTACGTGAGGAGCGACCGTGAGCTGCACGAGGCGGTGGTGAGCGGCAAGGCGCGGGTGGCGATCGAGATTCCGCCGGATTTCAGCGACCGTCTCCGGAAAGGCCGCACGGCGCAGGTGCTGGTGCTGGTGGACGGATCGGACTCCAGCGTCGCCGGGCAGGCGATCAACGTTGCGTTCGGAATCGGGCTGGACGAGTCGCTACGGCGCGTGCTGGGGCCCGGGCAGGCGATGCCGATCGATGTCCGCGCGCAGCTTCTTTTCAACCCCGACTCGCGTTCGCCGAACTTTTTTCTGCCCGGGCTGACCGCCGTTCTGCTGCTTAGCGTAACCACGTTCCTGACCGCGTTTTCGATCGTGCGGGAAAAGGAACGCGGCACACTGGAACAGCTTTTCGTGACGCCGGTGCGGCCGCTCGGCCTACTGCTGGGAAAGATTGTGCCGTATCTGGTGATCGGCTACGTCGAACTTTGCCTCATTCTGACGCTGATGCGCTGGATATTCTTCGTGCCGATTCACGGCAACCTTCTCACGCTGCTGGTTCTGTCGATTCCCTACCTGTTCGTGGCGCTTGCCTTCGGGACGTTCATCTCGACAACCGTGCAATCGCAGTCCGAGGCGATGCAGAAGGCGTTTCTGATCTTCATCCCGAGCATCTTTTTCTCGGGTTACATCTTTCCCCGGGAAAACATGCCGGCGATTTTTTACTGGTTCAGCTTTCTCGTGCCCGCGACGTTTTACGTGGACATCACGCGCGGCGTCATTCTGCGCGGCGCAGGACTGAAGGAGCTTTGGAAGGATGGCCTGGTGCTGACCGTGATGGGCGTGGGGCTGTTGTGGCTGGCCGCGCGGCGGTTCCAGCGCAAGTCGATCAACTCGTGAACCGGGAATCGGTGAATGGTATTATGGAAGACATTCCATGTGAATGCACGGCGGGATTGGTTTCCGCGGCGTTGCGTGAGGAAGAAGGAAGAAGGCGCCATGAGTAGGTCATCGCGGCGCATGGTTTTGGCGGTTTTGCTCACCGCAACCGTCGCCGGGCTGCAAGCGGCAGACGAAACGGGAAAGCCAACAACGGATAGCCGCCAAGCGTACGCGGACAAAATACGCTCCACGTACCATTTCGCTTTCGGCGGCGGCAACATCGCCGCGCCGGGCGATCTGCAAGTCGAGGGGAATGACTTTCTTTCTCCTCAAGCGTTTCCCAGTGCCGAATACTGCGGCCACTGCCACAGCGAGGCGTATCGCCAGTGGCGCGAGTCGCTGCACGCGAACTCTTTTGAGGAGCCGTTTTATCGTACCAGCGTGAACATTCTTCCCCGCACGAAGGGGATTGAATTTACGCGGCACTGCGATTCCTGTCATAACCCGATCGGCGTGGCTGCCGGGGAGTTGACCGAGAACTCCCAGGCCGACCGCCGTTCGGACACCGACGGCGTGACCTGCATGGTCTGCCACTCGATTCAAAAGTTGCAGCCGGAAGAAGGAAACGGCAGTGTCGTGCTTGGCGTGCCGGCGGTGATCGTAGACGAGAAGGGCGAACCGGTCCGTGGTCCGGTTTCCGACGATGAGATCCTGAAGCACCCGGAGCGGCACGCGCGCGCGGTGATGAAGGATTTCTACCACACGGCGCAATTTTGCGGCGCCTGCCACAAGGCCAACCTGCCGAAGGGCCTGAACGACTATAAGTTTATCCGCGCGTTCACGACCTACGACGAGTGGCAGGACTCAAAATTTTCCGGGCAGACGCCGCTGCCGTTCTACACCGCCGCGGTGACACGCTGCCAGGATTGCCATATGCCGCGCGGCGCAGCGCCGGCGACTGAGTACGGCGCCAAGCACGGCATGTTCGCGTCGCACCGATGGGCGGCTGGAAACACGGCCGTACCGTTCTACTACGGCTTCACGGAGCAGTTGGAAAAGACGGTCGAGTTTCTCAAGTCCGGAATGTATCTGAATGTCGATCTGTTCGCCTTGAAGCCGGCCGGCGGTTCCATGATCGCTCCGCTCGGTACGAAACCGTTCTCTGTTTCGGCCGGACAGACCGTACAGGTCCTCGCGGTCATCCAGAACAAAAACATCGGACACTCGCTTGTTCCCGAGGTGCGCGATCTCTATGAGGCTTGGGTGGAGTTTGAGGCGACCGACAGCGCGGGCCGCGTGTTGGCCCACAGCGGCTTCCTGAAGCCCGACGGAATGCTCGACGAACGCGCCCATTCCTTCACGAACCGGCCGGTGAACCTATACGGCGACTTTGTCGACGACCACCAGGTGTGGACGATTCACTCGATGGCCTACGACAACACGATCCAGTCCGGACGATCCGCCCTGGTGCGATATGCGTTCCGCATTCCGGGCGACGCCAAGAGTCCGATCCGGGTGACGGCGAAGGTGAATTATCGTCACATCCGGCAGAGCTACACCAACCATGTGTTTGGGCCAGACCATCCGGCGTATCCGGTGGTTGAACTCGGTTCGCAGACGCGGCAAATCGTTTTGGGTTCGAACGGGCCGACGCCGCCCGGCAAGGATGACAACCCCGACTGGATGCGCTGGAACAACTTCGGCATCGCGCTGATGGACCAGCAGCAGTACGCGGAGGCGCTGGATGCCTTCGAGCAGGTGGTGGCGCTGCGTCCGGACTATGCCGACGGCTACATCAATGTAGCGCTCGACTATCTCGCGTGGGAGAAGTACGCGGAGGCCCGGCCGGGCCTGGAGAAAGCGCTGGCGCTGAATCCGCGAAACGCCCGCGCGCTTTATTATCTGGCTTTGGTCGAACGGCGCGAGCACCATCCGGAGGCCGAGCGCGCGGATCTTGAATCCGTTGTGGCGCGGTACCCGGGGTCGCGCGATGCGCGGCGCGAACTCGGCATTGCTTATTACCAGGAGCATAACTATGCCGCCGCCCGGGAGCAGTTCGAAGCACTGCAGACTATTGATCCGGACGATCTGGCGGCGCATTACAATCTGGCTCTGATCTACCGGCGTCTCGGGATGAAGCAGAAGGCTGCCGAGCAGGCGGCGCTATTTGCGCTGAAACAGATAGACCCCGGCGCGCCGACTTACTCGCTGAACTTCCTCCGCAACCATCCTGAAATCTCGCGTGAAAGCGTGCCCTGGCATGAGCACGACGAGACCGGAACAGCATCACACCCAGCGGTAGCAAACATGGCTCCCAACCCTTACGCATGCGGTGGGGCGACGAAATGAAACGGATTCCGTCTCCAAGCCGCCGATCCTTTCTCCGATCGCTCAGCCGGACGACGCTGACGCTCCCCTTTGCGGAACTGCTGGCGCTCGCGGCGCCGCAGAAGCTGCCCGGGCCGATGGAGCGGGAATACAACGCGAAGGCCATACCTCGGCCGAAGGGGCCGAAATCGCCAGTGGAAGGAACGCCGCTGGGTGTGCAGTTCGTCGAGGTGGCGCCAGCGGCCGGACTCACCGCCATAACGACTTACGGCGGCGTTGGGAAAAACAAATACCTGCTCGAGACGACGGGCTGCGGGCTTGCGTTTTACGACTACGACCAGGACGGGTGGCTGGATCTGTTCTTTGTGAACGGTTGGCGGCTGGAAGGGTTTCCGGCAGAACAGGAGCCGCACTGCCGTTTGTTCAAGAACAACCGCGACGGCACGTTCACGGACGTAACGGCGGGTTCTGGTCTGGAGCATCGGACCGGCTGGGGCCAGGCTTGTTGCGTCGGCGACTATGACAACGACGGCATGGACGACTTATTCGTCACTTACTACGGCCAGAACGCGCTGTACCGGAACCTTGGCAACGGTAAGTTCCGCGACGTGACGCAAGAGTCGGGCCTGATTCAGCCGGGACCGAAGGTGCGGTGGAACACGGGCTGTACCTTTGTCGACTACGACCGCGACGGGCATCTGGATCTGTTTGTCGCCAACTACGTCGATATGGATCTGAAGACCGCACCGCCGCCGGAAGCCGGGCCTTGCACTTACAAGGGCATTCTGGTGGCCTGCGGTCCGCCGGGATTGCGCGGGGGGAAGAACATCCTCTATCACAACAACGGCAACGGCACTTTCACCGACGTCAGCCAGAAGGCGGGTATCTGGAATACGAGCGGAACTTATGGGCTGAGTGTTGCGGCCTCCGACCTCGACAACGACGGCTGGCCGGACATTTACGTCGCGGACGACTCCAGCACGGCGGCGCTCTATCAGAACCAGAAGGACGGCACGTTCCGCGATATTGCGATCGAGAGCGGCGCCGCCCTTTCGCCGGAAGGGCGCCCGCAGGCGGGCATGGGTGTGGCGATCGGGGATTACAACCGCGACGGTACGCTCGACATCGTCAAGACCAACTTCGCGGGAGACACCGATTCGCTCTACACCAACCTCGGCGACGCGACGTTCGAGGATCGGACGTATCCGAGCGGGATTGGTGTGAATACGCGTCTGCTGGGCTGGGGCGTGGGCTTCTTCGACATGGATAACGACGGTTGGCTCGATGTGCTCATGTCGAACGGCCACGTGTATCCCGAAGTTGACCGGTCGAACACCGACCTTAAGTACGCCGAGCATAAGTATCTGTACCGGAACCTGCGCAACGGACAGTTCGAGGAAGTGACGAACCAGGGTGGTTCGGGCATTCTCGAGTCCGCACCGGCCCGCGGATGCGCGTTTGGCGACTACGACAACGACGGCGATATCGACGTTGCGGTGAATTGCATCAACGCCCGGCCACAGTTACTTCGGTGTGACTCGACGTGGAAGCGGAACTGGATCAAGATCAAGCTGGTGGGAGTGAAAACGAACCGCTCCGGGATCGGCAGCCGGGTTACGGTGACGGCGCGGAACGATCCGAAGGCAGGCAAGGCGCTGGTTCAGGTGGATGAGTTGCGCAGCGGCGGCAGTTACTTCTCGCAAAACGACATGCGCATGCACTTCGGCCTCGATCAGGCGGAAAAGGCCGATGTGGTGGAGATCCGCTGGTTGAGCGGGCACGTGGACCGTTTGGAGAACCTC
The DNA here is from genome assembly GCA_027459465.1 of Bryobacterales bacterium. Taxonomy (GTDB): domain Bacteria; phylum Acidobacteriota; class Terriglobia; order Bryobacterales; family Bryobacteraceae; genus JAJYKC01. The sequence continues at coordinate 24,651 of DAIDIH010000020.1, forward strand.
GCGGCGAACAAACTCTACACGATCGAAGAAGGCGGACGGATCGTGAAGGCCGAGACGCTCGTGCCGGCGAAGAAGAAGGTATGATGCGGCGGGCGCTGGCGCTTCTGCTCATGCCGGCATCGTTGGCCGTGGCGGCAGATTGCCCGTGGCTGAATACGGCGACCGCGTCCGGACTGTTGGGCGGGCCTGCAACCGTTCACTATGACGGCGCGCCGGACGCGGGAAGCGGCGTCTGCGCGTTTACTCGCGCGGCGGGGAAGGCCGTGATCGATCTGCGGATCGAGATCAACTCCGGTCATACCAGCCGCGCTTCGCTGCTCGACGACGCGCGCCTGCACGATGTGCGCAAGAAGGAACTGCGCGGCATCGGCAACGAAGCGTGGAGCGTGCCGGCGAGCGGAGGAGGCGAGTGGGTGATCGGCCGCGTTCGCGGGACGGCGTTCGCGATTCGGGCTCGGAACAGCGAGAACGAAAAGGCGGCCGAGGCAGCGGCGTTGAAAGCGGGGGAACTGGTGGCAGGAAGCTTATTTTGAAGGGCCGCGCAGTTTCGCCGCGCCTTTTTCGAGCTTCTGCTGTTTCTCCTGGGCCTCGGCCTGACGCAACTGGGCGGCCTTGGCGAAGGCGTCGGCCGAGGCGGCGCGGTCTCCCTTGCGGCGCAGCAGCAGCCCGAGAGAATTGAACGCGCCGGCGTTGGTCGGATCGAGTTCGACGTCGTGACGCAGCGCGTCGATCGCGCCGTCGATGTCTTCAGACTGTTGCAGGGTGGTGCCGAGGAGGTACCAAGCGTCGGCGTAGCCGGGCCGCGCGGCGACCGCGGCACGCAAGTGCTTTACGGCGGCGGCTTCGTCTCCGGTATCGAGGAGCGTTGTGGCGAGCGTATAATGCGCCTCGGCGAGCGAGGGGTCCAAGGCGACGGCGCGTTCCAGTTCCGGCTTGGCGTGCGCGCCGTCGTCGGCCTGTTTGTAGGCGACGCCGAGATCGTAGTGGGCCGAGGCGATATCCGGATGTTTGGCCAGCACCGCGGTCAAACGCTGGATCGCCTCGTGAATCTGCCCGGCGGCGAGGCAGGCGAAGCCGGCGTTTACGGCTACGTTCACATTGTCGGGGTCCTTAGCCAGGATGCGGCGGAATTCGGCCAGGCCGGCTTCCGGGTTGCCGGAGCGAACCAGAGCCAGGCCATAATTACTACGCACGTCGTTGTCGGATGGGTCGATGGTAAGCGCGCGGCGTAGGGCGTCGCGGGCTTCGGTGTAGCGCCTCTCGCTCTCCAGAGCGTTGCCGAGCGTAGTCCAGGCATCCTTGCTGTGCGGCATACTCGCCGCCGCCTTGCGCAACTGCACGATCCCTTCGTCAATTTGGCCGGCATCATTGAGCGCGGCGCCAAGGCGGAAACGGTATTCCGCATTGGCGGGCTGAAGGGCCACCGCCTTTTTCATCGCCGCCAGCGCCTCGTTTTGTTTGCCGGAGAGCCACAGGGCGACACCGAGGTGGTACCAGGCGGTGTCCATCGAGGGCTTCAGCTTCACGGCGCGTTGGAAGTACGGGATGGCTTCGCCCGCGCGGTTGGCCGCGGCAAGGAGAAATCCGGCTTCATCCTGAAAATCGGCCCGGTCCGGCGCCAGCCGCGCCAGTTCCTGGTAATCGGCGAGCGCGCCGGCCAGATCGCGTGCAGCCAGACGCTGCCTCGCCTGGGTCTCGAGTTGCGCGAGCGAGGCGGGCGTCTGAGCGGCTAACAGGCTGACCGCGACGACGGCCAGGGCAAAGCAACGCGGCACGCTTCATTATAGCGGCGCCGTTGTTAGTTCCCGTTGCCGAGCACTTGGTCGGTGGAGTCCGCCGTAAGAGTCCCAAACAACCCGTCGAACCCCGCGGTAAAGTAGAGCGAGTTTGCCGGGCCGGACTTGGCGTTGCCCGCACCGAAGCTCAGCGCCCAGAGGGCGGGAATCGTGATTGGATTGCCGGAGGAATCCTGCATCATACCGTCCATGTTCCCGCTGCTGACGTTTAAGGCCACAATCTGGCCGCTTCCGAACTCGCCCACCAGCAGGTCGTGGCTGAACAAACCGAAGTCACCGGGCGCGAGCGCCAAACCCCAGGGCGCGTTCATCCATGGTCCGGATTGGAAGCGCTTCACGAGTTGGCCTTGCGGCGTGAACGCGGCGACGAAGCCGGTGCCCGAACCTGTAACAACAAATCCGTTCGAGTTCGGTCGGGCAAAGGCGATATAAAGAGTGTTGCCGATGTTTTGAATGTTAAATGGGGAGTAACCTAAGCCGCGATCGGGGTAGTTTGTGAACCAGGCGTCAGTAATGCCGGGCTCGGTGTAGGACAGGGCGTTGAAGTTCGAGTCGTAGACGTCTATCTTGGAATGGGCGAAGTCGGCGGCGTAGAGATAATATTGTCCGCCAAAACTGGCTATTGCCAAACCGTAATAAGCGGCGCCGGGGTTGTTTACTACGATCGTCGCGCTGGTGGCGCCGGGCGCCCATCCGGTGATCATTCCGGTCGAGGAGGCGAACAGGAATACCGCGGGCTTTCCGTCCGGCAACGCGAACTCGCCGGTTCCGTTATAGACGGTGGCGATGGGTGAACCTCCCGGAATGGCCACTACCAGCGGGATAATTGTTCCGGTCCCGTCGTACAACGTAGAGAGGCTGCTTCCTCTGTCGGCTACCCACCACGGGCTGGTGGACGAGCGCGAGAGGCCCCAGGGAATTTTGAGGTTCGGGTCGTTCACGGGCGCTTTGCCGGCGACGCCGGAAGCGAGATTCGTTTGAGTGTAATGCTGAGCTGGAAGCGTTACCGCAGCTAGCAGGGCCAAGAGCAACGTCCGCGCTGCTACGCGCGAAGAAGGACACAGCAGTCGAGACATCATGGTTCGACCCTTTCTTATGGGGGAATGACGAACGTGAGACGTTGTGATGGCGCGGCGAAGTTACAGATTTTTACGTTGGACTTACTCTTCGAGCTATCCGCTTGCCTTATTGGCCTTTTGCTTGCGGGCCGCTGATCTTCTCTATCAGGCTTTCGTGGCGAGCTTCGTGTAGCCGGGTGACGACCGCCAGTTGTGCCTTCGCGTCCACCGTTCGGCCCTCGGCCTGATAGAGCCGGGCGAGGCGGTAGTGTGCGTCGGCATCGTCGGGGGCGAGCGCGATGGCCCGTTCGAACTGCTTCCGGGCGCTTGCGTCCTGGCGGGCGCCGGCGTCGAGAATGCCGAGATCGAGGTGCACGATGGGAATCGAGTCATCAAGGACGGCGGCCTGCTCGAGCATGGCGCGGGCGGAAGGATCGTGGGAGCGCAGGAGGACGTCGCCTAAGTAGGCGAGCGCTTGCGCGTGCCGCGGCGCCGACGCCAACTCCCGGCGGAACTCGGCGGCCGCTTCGCCGTAGCGTTTGTCGCGCCAGGCGATGTAGCCGATGCCGAAGTGGGCGTTGGGGACGTAGCCGTGGGCGAGGGCGGCGCGGAGTTCAGTCACCGCGTCGGCGGTCCGGTTGAGGGAGTCGTCGGCCTGCGCAAGGAGCATATGCACCCCGGGGGAATTGGGATTCCGGCGGAGCATGATTTCGAACTCCTGCTTGGCTTTTGCGAACTGGTGGGTGTAGAGATAACTCTCGGCGAGCGCTTCGAGCAACTCGGAATTATCTGGGGAGGCAGCGGCGAGTTTTTCGAGATGTGGGATAGCGGCCTGGTAATCGTGGGCGCCAAAGAGACTTAGAGCGAGGAGGATTCCGGCCTGGGTGTTACCGGGAATTTTCGCGGGAGACTGGAAGGCGGCGGCGGCGTGGGCGAAATCGCCTTGTTTGAAGAACGCGATGCCGAGGTCCATTTGCGTGGCCGTGGCCATGGGCTGAAGATGAAGCGCCTTGCGGTAGGCTTCGACGGCCTCGGTGTAGCGCTGCTGATGGGCGAGGGCAACACCCAGGTCCGTCCAGAGGCGGTAGTCCGCGGGCGAAGCCTCCGCCAGCGTTCGCCAGGCGGAGGCGGCTGCAGCCCAATCGCCACGCTGCTCGAGCGCACGGGCTTGTTCGGGTGAAACAGCAGGCGCCCCGGCACTCAGCAAGAGCGCCGAGGCGAGAAGGATCCCGAGACTGTATCCGCGGCCCATAGGAGCCGATTGTGTCACGCGCGCGGCCCGGCAGGGATGTTGGCGCGAGCCGCGCGTACGTTCAGAACAAGAACTTGGCGCCGATCTGCAACACGCGCGGATCGAACACCGAAGTTACCTGACCGAAGTTTGCGTTTCCGAAGGTCGTCGCGACGCCGTTGAACTGCGTGTGGTTGAAGGTGTTGTAAGACTCCACGCGGAGCTCGAATGCGCTACCCTCGCGCCACGGTATGGCGAACGACTTAAACAGGGCGATGTTGTAGTTAGCGCGGCCCGGTCCGGTTACCGCATCGCGGCCGACGGAGCCAAACGTGAGCGGCGCCGGCTTGGCGAACGTGCTGGTGCTGAACCATTGGTTGACGGTCGACGGGTAAGTCAGCGGACCGACGGCGTTCGGGCGCGCGGTGGTTCCCCCACCTAAGCCGAGGTTGTCGTAAGACAAGGTGATGTTGAGCGGCGTGCCGGTCTCGAAGGTCGTGATGCCTGAGAGCGACCATCCGCCGAGCACGGCGTGGGTGAAGGCATGACTGGTGTTCTTGAAGAACGGCAGGTCGTAGTTGTAGCTGAAGATCGCGATCTGGGTGCGGTTGAATGAACCCGGGCCGTAGTCGTAGGCGCGGTTGTAGGGATCGGAAACCGTTGACAGGTCGCCGGTGGTGTAGTCGAGCTCGCGGGACCAGGTGTAGGCGGCCTGCAGCATCAGGCCGTGCCAGTCTTGCACGTTGAAGCTGACCTGTAAGGAGTTGTAGTTGGAGCCGGTGGCGGCTTCGGTCATCATGATGTTGGCGAAGCCGGGGTACAGGCGGTCGAAGTTCGCATTGTAGGCGGCGCCGGTGTAGCCGCAGTTGCCGCCGCAGATGGCGATCCGGTTGGGGTCGTTGAGCGGAACGGGGTTAATGTTGCGGACGTCGGGTTGATGGTAGTTCGAGTCGCCGACGTATCCGATGGTGAACACAGTGCGCGACGACACCTGCTGCTGGATCTGGAAGCTGTACTGCATCGCGGTGGGGAGCTGATAGTCGCTGTAGGCCAGCGCCGTAAAGCTCGACGGGAAAGTAGGAACCGTGGCCTTCTGCCCGTTGACGTTGCTGATCGCGGGATTTGAAAAGTACACGTTGTTCGTACTGGGGTTGAACGAAAAGGGCGGGTTCGGGCCCATGTTATAGACGTCGTTCCCCTGGATGCGCTCGTAGAACATTCCGAATCCGCCGCGGACGATCGTTTTCTGGTTTCCGAAGAGATCGTAAGCAAAGCCAACGCGGGGCGCGAAATTATTCCAGGAGTTCTGAACCAAGCCCATCGGAATCCCGTTCTTGCCTGCAAGGCCAACGCCGTTCAGATAGAACGGAACGTTCGACAGCAGGATGCCGGGGACGGTCTGAAAACCGGGACCGGTGTTGTTCAAGCTGCCGTTGGAGTTGAACTGCGGCCGGTTGGCGGGGTTGTAGAGGTTGGGGTAGAAGTCCGAGAGGCGGCCGTTTTGGTCGTAGGCGTGCGGCACACCTTCCCAGCGCACACCTAAGTTGAGGGTGAGCCGGTTGTTCACGCGCCAGTCGTCCTGCGCGTAGACATTGAACGTGTTGGTGTAGATATTCACCGCATCCTGAATGTCCAGTTGGGTGTAACTGGCGGCGTAACCCAGCAGGAAATCGGAGAAAGCGTTGCCGCTGAACTGCCCGTTGAAACCGTAGTTACCGTTGGTGTTGCCGAAGATGTCCTGGTGCTTCCAGGTACCCATCCAGGAGCCGCCAAACTTCAAGTCGTGCCTGCCCTTGGTCCAGGATAAGTCGTCGCGGAGCTGGTGGCTGTCGAAGAAGTTATTCCAGGGCCAGGACGCCGTATCGTAGTTGACGCCGTATGGGGTGCCGAGGTTAATGGTAGGGATACGGTTGTCGCGGTTGTTCGCGGCCGGGAAGTAGGACTGCACGCCGTAGCCAGCGGGCTGGGTGAAGATGCCGGTGGGTGTCAGGTGAAGCTGGTTACCGTTGAAGTTGTAGGCGACTTCGTTTAACAGCGTGGGGCTGATCGTATCAGTGAGATGGACGACCGCGCTATAGGACGGCGCGCCGAGCGTAGTGCCGATGGTCGGGTACGTGTCGCCGCTCCAAAGGCTGGTGGCGTATCCACTGTTGGAGCTGTCCCAGATCAAGTGGCCCATCAAGGACAGCTTGTCGTTGATCTGGTGGTCGATGCGGACGATTTCCTCACGCAGGTCGGTGGGCACAGCGGCGGCGGAGGAGTAGTGGTTCCCGGCGGCGTTGGCCGCGGGGAAGATGCCGGTTTTCAGCAGCAGCGCGGCGTTGGGGTCGATCAGTCCGGAGGGAATCTGGTTGTTCGGAAAGGGTTGCCCGGGGGTGAGGCCGAACTGACTGAATTTGGCGATGGCGGCCGGGTCGCTGGTTTGTGGCACATGAATGGGCGCGGCGCCGGCGAAGTTGCCGGTGAACTCGGCGCCCGGAATGCCATTGACGTAGATTTCGTTGCCCTGGATCAGGCGGCGCCACTCCTGGTTGTAGAAGAAGAACGTCTTGCTGTTCTTCTTGTCGTAGAGGTGGGGGATGAAGACCGGTCCACCGAGGTTGAAGCCGAAGGCGTTGTAGCGAAGTTCCGGCGGCTTGGCGCCGGTGAGGTTGGAAAAGTAGTTGTTGGCGTCGTAGGCGTCGTTGCGGTTGAATTCCCAGGCCGCGCCGTGGAACTGGCGTGTGCCGCTTTTCAGGGCGATGGAGATCGTGCCGCCGGAGGCCTGGCCGAAGTCCGCGCTGTAATTGCTGGCCAGGACCTTGAATTCCGACAGGGCGTCCGGCGAAGGGCTGACGATCATGCCGCCGCCGCTACCGCGGTCGTAGTCTTCGCCGCCGTCGATCATCCACACGTTGTGCTGCGGCCGCTGCCCGTTGAAGCTGATGTTGTTGTTGCTGGCCAGGGCCGTGGGAGCGTTGAAGTCCGGAAGGCTGCTGGCGGCGCCGGGCATCAGCGTGGCAAGTTGCACCGGGTTGCGGCCGTTGGTGTCGATCTGGGCGATTTGGGTACCGGTGATCACCGAACTCACTTCGTTCGTGTCCGATTGCACCTGCACGGCGTTGGCTTCGACGGTCACGCTCTGGGTCGACGAGCCGACCTGCATGCCGATGTCGACGCGGACCGTAGCCGCCACATCAAGGACGATCCCCGTCTTCGAGAATGTCTTGAATCCCGACGTATCGGCCTTCAAGTCGTAGTGGCCGATGGGCAGATCGGGCGCATTGTAATTGCCGGAGTTGTTACTTATGACTGACCGGGTGAGTCCGGTAGCCGTATTCGTGATCGTGATCTGGACGTTCGGCATGACCGCCCCACTGGCGTCGGTGACTGTGCCGAGGACCGTCGCTGTGGACTGGCCAAACACCAAGCCCCCTACCGCGCCGGTGAGGCCCAGCAGGAACGTCAACTTGAAAAGCTTCATGGCTTCCCCCTGATGCGGGTGCCGCGCACCCATCCCCTGGTACTAGATTTCATCGCGCTGCATTCAACGCGACTACGATGAAATAGTAAATAACGAGTAGAGATATGGGTAGGTTAGAGCCGTTACCGGTAACCGTTTCCGACTGGTAACCAGAATCTAATTGATCGACACGCAACGACTTCGCGCAATCCCGGCACCTTCGATCGATATGCGGGTAACGGTGGCCGCTACGCACGGGGCGTGAGAAGAGGCGGTGCCAACGACAGTTTCCTGTTGTATACTGACCGAAACGTGGGGACCAGCAAAACGACCTCGTCTGCGTCGGCTTGCGAAGCGGAACGATCCGCCCTTAGAGCCGTCGTGTCGTCGTCGACCCTGGCCCGCTCTCCCCGTCTTGCTTGTTTGCTTCAGTACCTTTGCGAGAGGTCGTTCCGGGGCGAAAGCAAGTCGTTGAAGGAATACAACATCGCGATCGATGTGTTTGGCCGCGGGGCGGACTTCGATCAGACCTCCGATGCAATTGTGCGTGTGGAAGTACACCGGCTTCGGAAAAAACTGGAAAAGTACTACGCGGAGGAGGGCCTCGCCGAGCCACTGCGAATTGTCATTGAGCCCGGACGTTACACGCCGGAGTTTGTGGCTGCGCCAACGCTCGAAACCATTCAACCTCTCCCGGTGATGGAAGAACCGCCTCCGCCGGTCCCACCGCAGAATCTCCCAGACCGCACGGTGTGGTTCCGGTTCGGCCCGTCGTTGTTGATCTTCGCCGGACTCTGCGTCCTGGCTGGCGCTCTGCTTTGGCTGCGACGCGCGAAACCGGCAGAGGCCGGATCGGCTCCGGCGGCGACGATTCCCGTCCCCGCAGGGGGCGAACTGCGGATCCGGTGTGGTGCGACGAAACCGATCGAACACGACCGCGACGGGAACCGGTGGCAATCCGACGCTTGTTTCACGGGTGGTGCGGCGGTCTCGCTTCCCGTCCATACCTTGTATCGCACGCGCGATTCCGAGCTATATTCGACGGCCCGAGCCGGCGACTTCTCGTACAATCTCCCGCTAAGGCCCGGTACATACGAACTGCGCCTCTATTTCGCCGACACGGCGTTTCAGCCCGGGCCGGCGATGGACGGCGGCGAGAACCGCCGGGTATTCAACGTCGACTTAAACGGCCAGCCGCTGCTGAAGCAGTTCGACATCATTGCGGACTCAGGTCCGAACACCGCCGACGTCCGCGTGTTCAAGGATGTCGAACCGGCGCCGGACGGCCTGTTGCATCTTACGTTCCGGTCGCGAATCTCGGAGCCACTACTGAATGCGATCGAGGTGCTGCCGGCGGCGCCGCATCAGATGCGCACCGTCCGGTTGGTCGCCCAGGAAAGAGCGTACACGGACGCGGCGGGCAACACGTGGATGCCGGACAACTACTTTTTGTTCGGCCGCCTCTATCCCAAGACGGGCATCGTCACCGGAACACGGGACCCGGAACTCTACGGCTGGGAGCGCTACGGGCATTTTTCCTACGCGATTCCGGCTGCGCCTGGGACATATGCCCTGACCCTGCACTTTGCCGAAACGTACTTCGGGGCGGAGAATCCCGGCGGTGGCGGAACCGGGTCCCGTGTATTCGAGGTGCTTTGCAACGGCGTCCCGCTGCTGAAGGATTTCGATCTGCTCCGGGAAGGGCCGGCTCGAACCGCCATTGTCCGCACCTTCCACGGCCTTCATCCGAATGCCCAGGGGAAACTGATGGTGTCCTTCAATCCGTCGGCAAATTATGCGACGGTGTCGGCGCTCGAGTTAGTCGACGAATCGAAGTAACTCGACGGAAGTCAGTGCTTCGCGCCGGTTCTGGCGGCAAGCGCGGCAAGGACCTGTGCGCTGTGATGGGAGGGGTCGACATCGGTCCAGACCTGGGCGATGACGCCATGGGGATCGATGAGAAAGGTGTTCCGGTAGGCGAACTTCAGGCCGAGCAGGTTGCGCAGCGAGCCATATTGCTCAGCGACTTTCTTGTCCGCGTCGGCGAGTAATTTGAATGTAAGTCCCTGTTTGGCGCAGAACTCCTTGTGGCTTGCCACGTCATCGACGCTGACTCCGACGATGACCGCATTGGCCGCCTGGTAGCGGGCCAGATCGCGCTCAAAGTTGTGCGCTTCCCGCGTACAGCCCGGCGTGCCGTCCTTCGGGTAGAAGTAGAGGACCACCCAATGCCCGCGAAAACTGGAAAGGCTGACCTGGGTTCCGTCCTGCGAGGGCAGCGTGAAGCCGGGCGCCGGTTGGCCGGCCTGGGGAACGGCAGCCGCGGATAAGGGAATCGCAAGCAAAAGCGCGGCGAGAAAGCGCATGGGATCGGTCCTCCTGGCTCGATGATAGAACGCGACCCCCTAGAAGCGGGACGCCCAGACCACCATGCCGAGCGTCGCGGTGGCGATGACGAGTTCGCCTGCCACGCCGACGGCAAGCGGACGGACGCCTTGGGCGACAAGGCTCCGGAAATCGGTCCGCAGACCCAGAGCCGCGAACGCCAGCAGGAAGGCGGCATGGGATAGCGTGGCGAGGATCTTAGTTTGGCCGGGCGTGAACACGCCTACCGTGGCGAGGACCGAGAACACGACGAAGCCCAGAACAAATTTCGGGAATTTGTTCCAAACCAACGCCGCCTTGCCTTCCACCGTGCCGGCCTTCATGCGCCGCGCCCAGTACATCGCATAGCCGAGGACGACAAAGCCGAGCGCGGAACTGCGGGCCGTCTTGGCCAGCACGGCGAAGCGGGCCGCGGTTTCCGAGTACAGGGCGCCGGCGGCTGTCGCCTCGGCGGTGTTGTCGATCGCCAGCCCCGCCCACATGCCGAATACCTGTCCGCTCAAGTTGAGCCAGTGGCCGATCAGCGGGAAAGCGACGAGCGCCGTGATGCCGAGCGCGAGAATCGCGGCGATCGCGCTGTGGGACTCTTCCTCGGTGGCATCGAGCGAGTCCTTCGCCGCCAGAATCGCCGTGACGCCGCAGATGCAGGAGCCGATGGCGAGCAGGCTGGTGACGCGCTCCGGCAGGTGGAATATCCGGCCCAACAGGGTCATGCAACCGGCTGCCAGAGCCAGTTCTACGGCAACGCAGGCGAGGCTTACGCCGCCAAGCCGAACAACGTCGCTCAACACGAAGTTGGCGCCGAGAAGGACGATGCCGAGTTTCAGCCAGAACCCGTAGGTGTCCACGCCTGTGCGGCAGGCCTTTGGAATGCCGCCGCTGTGGCCCAGCACCAAGCCGGCCGCGATCGTGGCCAGCACCGACTCGCCCGCCGGGAACCCGGCGATTTCGGCAAGCCTAGCCAGGCCAACCCCCAAACCCGCGGTCCCCACCAGCAAGAGCAGACCCGGACAGTAGCCGAAATCCCGGCGGCCAGGGGCCGCTTGCCGAGACGGTACGGTCAGGATCGCTTGGCTCACGTCCCGATCATACCAAAGTCCATCGGGAATGACTATATCACTCAATCAACCCGTTCCGGACGGCAAATCGCACCAGCTCGCCCGTCGAGTGTAAGTTCAGCTTTTCCATGATCTTACCTCGATGAGCGTCGACCGTATACACGCTCAGATTGAGGCTATTGGCGATGTCTTTATTGGTCTTTCCTTCGGCGATCATCTGGAGGACCTCGCGTTCCCGGCTGCTGAGCAGGTCGAGCGGGTCGCGGACGTGTTTGCGGTAGTCGCTCAGGACGGCGTCGCTGACGGCGGAACTGAGGTAGCCTTCGCCACGGGCGACGGCACGGACGGCATTGAGCAGGTCGTTATCGATAGCGTCCTTGAGAAGGTAGCCGCGAGCGCCGGCGCGGAGAATTTCGCGGACGTAGACGGAATCCTTGTGCATACTCAAGGCGAGCACGCGCGCCCGCGGCGCCGCCGTGATGATGCGCCTTGTTGCCTCGATACCGTTCAACTCCGGCATGGCGACGTCCATCACGATGACGTCCGGCTGAAGCTTCTCGGCCAGTTCGACGGCTTCGCGTCCGTTGCTGGCCTCGCCCACGATGCGAATGTCGGACTGTGTTTCGAGAATCAGGCGGAATCCCTTGCGGACCATGACGTGATCGTCGGCTAACAGCACGTTAATCATGCTCTCACTCCCTCGCGTGGGGTCAAGACGTCGATTTCAAGTCCGCCTCCCGGTGCGGAACGGAGAGACAACGTGCCTCCGGCGCCGCGGGCTCGTGCTTCCATGCCACGCAGTCCCAGTCCGCTGAACCGCACGCCGCCGGGCAGGCCAACGCCGTCGTCGCGGATGGTGAGATGCACCTGTCCGCCTTCTTCGCGTAAGGTGATCCAGACGGATTTTGCCTTTGCGTGGCGGGCGACATTGGTAAGCGCCTCCTGAACAATTCGGAACAAATGTGTTTCGGTGGCTTCAGCCAGGCGCTGTGAAACCGACGATTCGTAATGAACCGCCATGCCGGCGCGCTCGCCGAAACGTTCGGTGAGCCAGCGCAGGCCGGCGTCGAGCCCGAAGTCGTCCAGGATCGTGGGCCGGAGGAGTTGCGACAGTTCACGGACGTTGCCGATCGCATCGTCCACGAGGCGGGTGCAGTCGGCCTGGCGCTCCGGGTTTGGCCCGCCGTTGGCCGCCATCGACGACAGGTTCGCTTTCAGCGCGGCCAGAGTCTGGCCGAGTTCGTCATGCAGTTCATGGGAGAACCGCCGGGCTACCGACTCCTGCGTTTCGAGCAGGCGCCACGTGACGTGCTGAAGTTCTTCATCCTGCTTTGCCATGGTACGAAACAGGCGCGCGGTTAACCGAAGTGTGACGGCGGCGACGACCACGGCCAGCATCAGGCCGCCGAAGAGAAGGATTGCCGCGTCGCGGACCAGGACGCGGCTCCGCGCCGCTATGCGGGTTTGCTTTTCCAGCGCGTCGCCGTAGCTTGCCGCGATCAATCGCGCCACCGCCGCTGTGACTTCTTCATGGAGGCGGAAGAGGTCACGGGAGGAGGCGGTGGACGTCCTCCCTCCGAGCAGCACGCGCCGGCCTTCGCTGGAAAACGCAGCCGAGGCTTTTTGGAGGTTTGTCCAGAGCGCCTGGCGCGGCGTCCCGGCCGAATCCTCTACGAGGCGCTGCAGTTCCGAGTCCGCGTCGTCGAGGGCCGCCATGATGAGATTGCGCCGTTCAATCGCCGTTTCACCCGCCAGTTGGTAGCGCGAAATGCGATAGAGAGTTGCGTTCAGAAGTGCCTGTTCCCGCTCCAGTTCCGAAATCAGGCGGGTGGTCGACTTCTGGTCCGTGACGAGAGAGGCGGCGTTTTCCTGCAGCAGCCGCGCGTTTTCCAGTCCCAGGCCCGCGGAGGCGACAAGCAGCACGATCACCAGGGCAAAGCCCGACACCAACACGCGCAGGATTCCCGGCGGCGTGGCGCGCGGGCGAAGCACTTCCATAGCTTTATTTTCAGCTACTTTGCGGCGCCACCGGGATGCGGCGGCAAACCTCCATCAAACATGAAGCCATTTCCATGAATGTTCGCTCATCGCAGATCCCCTAAATTCAGGGACCACAACCGCCTACCGGGTCTATCGGAATTTGGTGGAAACGGCCGCATGATGAAATCGTGAGGGCGGTAAGAAGAAGCCCTCCGGAAAGAAAGAAGAAAGAGAGACCGACCATGAAAAAGACGATTCTGATTGCCCTGATGTCCGCCGCCGCGATGATCGCAGGGCAGACGACCCCGGCCACCTCGACTCCGGCGCCTGCCAGCCAGACCGCCAAGACGTCGAAAAAGGC
>DAIDIH010000021.1 GCA_027459465.1 Bryobacterales bacterium
GTTCAAGGATCTCGAAGCCGCGGTCAGCGAGACCATCCGCTACAACACGCTTCCCATGAAGGTCCGCGCCGACTACATCAAGGTCACCGACTCCACCGTCCTCACCAACATCACCTTGCAGTTCGACCGCAAGGATCTCCAATACCAGCAAAAGGACAAAATCTCCAAGGCGACCGTCAATATCTACGCGCGCATCACGTCCATCACGCGCCGTCCGGTCAACGTCTTTGAAAATGTCGTCAGCGTCGAGGTTCCCACCGAGATGCTCCAGAAGGCCATGGACGGCGAATCGATCTATCAGAAATCCGTGCCGCTCGCCCCCGGCATGTACCGCCTGAACGTCGTCGCCAAGGATGTCGTCGGCGGCAACATGACCAACTACGAGACCGCCTTGAACGTCCCGCACTACGACGACGACACGCTCGCCTCGAGCAGTCTCATCCTCGCCGACACGATCGAAAAACTTCCGACCCGCAGCATCGGACAAGGGCAGTTCGTCATCGGCGACTCCAAGGTCCGGCCGCGCATCTCGGAAACCTTCTCCCGTTCGGAGAAGATGGGCATTTACGCCCAGTTCTACAATTTCACGCCCGACGCGAAAACCAAGAAGCCCGATGCACAGATCCAGTACGAGATCTACAAGAGCGGCTCCAACCAGAAGGTGCTCGATTTCACCGAGGACGTAAGCAAGATCCCCGGCGCGTCCGCGCAGCAGGTGACCATTGAGAAACTCCTGCCGTTGCAAACACTTCAACCCGGCCAATACACCTTGAAAATGAAGGTGACGGACAAAATCAAGAACCAGGTCTTGACGCCGGAGGCGACGTTTACTGTAACATAGAAGATCATTTCTGCCACCACGGGACCTTCCCGTGCATCATTGGTTTAACGCACTCCGTGGCCGGACCTTGAATGGGCCGCGGTAAGCCGGTTTGGCTGGTCATGAACGGACGGAAAGCACAACTCGGAGCGTTGTTCGTGGCTGCCGTGCTGCTCCCGTCCCTGCCCGCTTCGGCTGCCCAGCCCTCCTCGCTCCGCGTTTCCGGCAGCATCGCCGGCTACGTGCGCGATTCCAAGGGCGTCCCGCAGATGGGCGCCACCGTCGTCCTGGTCAATCGTTACGGCCGCGTCCTCGGCCAGGCGCTCACCAATGAGCGGGGCATCTTCGGCTTCGCCTCGCTCACCCCGGATTTCTACTCCGTCCGCGTCTCCTTCGCCGCCTTCGTCCCCGCCATTAAAAATCAGATCGCGGTCAAAGCCGGTCTCCAAAGCCTCCTCTACATCAATCTCGCCAGCGTCTTCAGCAGCGTGGAACTGGTCTACGCCACCCCCGGCGAAGGCGCGCTCATGAGCGACGACTGGAAGTGGGCGCTCAAGACCGATAGCGCAACGCGCCCCATTCTCCGGCTTCGCGACCCCGGCGAGGACGTCGCCGAAAACTCCCCGGACTCGCCCGCTCCGCGCCCGGTCTTCTCCGACACGCTCGCCATGCTCCGCGTCTCGGCGGGCGATGCCGAAGGCCCATGGGCTGGTGGGCTTGACGGCGACCTCGGCACCGCCTTCGCGCTTGCCACCTCTCTCTACGGCCGCAACCGCCTCGAAGTGAGCGGCAACCTCGGTTACGCCGGCCGCCCCGGTTCTCCCAACGCCGGCTTCCGCACCACCTTCAGCCGCGACGGCTCGCCGGTGGAAATAAGTATCACTTTCCGCCAGCTTTATCTGCCCGAGCGCTTCGGAGCCCCGCAGGCAACCGCTTCCGCCGATGGGATGCCGGCGCTCCGCACCATATCGCTCCAGTTCCGCGACCACATCGACATCGGCGGCCTCATCCGCCTCGATTACGGCTCCTCGCTCGATTCCATTTCCTTCCTGAACAACCTCAGTTACGCCAGCCCCTACGCCCGCCTTACCTTCGACATGGGTTCCTGGGGCGCCTTCCAACTCGGCTTCAGCTCCGGCGCTCCCCCGGTCCAGCCCCTGAGCGATTCTTCCCCCGAAGCGGAGGCGCAGTTGCACGACAGCCTCAACGCCCTCGCCTCGATGCCGGCCATCTCGCTGCGCAACGGCTCGCCGGAAGTGCAGCGGACCGAAAACTTCGAAGCCGGCTACGAAAAGAAGTTCCGCACCCGCAGCATCCGCGTCAGCGGCTACAGCGAATCGGTGTCCAACGCGTCCGTCCTGGCCATGGCGCCCGCCGGTCTTCTGCCGGCCGGCGACGTCCTCCCGGGCTTTCAATCCAACAGCGGCATCTTCGACGCCGGCAATTACCGCGCCACCGGCTACTCGGCTACCATCGAGCAGTCCCTCGGCGACAAAACCAAGCTCCAGGCCGGCTACGGAGGCGGCGGCGCGCTGGCCTTCTCCGACGGCGCCCCGCTCGACAGTTCCCAATCCGCCCTCGATCTCCGCTCCCGCTTCCACACCCGCCAGACCCACTGGGCCTCGGCCGGTTTCACTACCACGCTGCCCCACGCCGGCACGCAGCTCTCGGCCAGCTACGAGTGGACCCCTCAGGGCGTCATCGAGCCGCTGCGCTACTCCGTAC
Source organism: Bryobacterales bacterium (assembly GCA_027459465.1). Taxonomy (GTDB): domain Bacteria; phylum Acidobacteriota; class Terriglobia; order Bryobacterales; family Bryobacteraceae; genus JAJYKC01. The sequence continues at coordinate 2,546 of DAIDIH010000021.1, forward strand.
TCGACGGCTCCATCCCTCTGCCTGGCTGCAACATCGAGATCCGGCAGCCTTTGCCCACCGGCCTAAGCCTCGGGCGGCGCCTCGAAGCCACCGCCGACCTGCAGAACCTCCTCGCCCAGGGTTACGTCTCCGTCCCCACAGCAAATAACCAACGCGTCGTGCTCACCCAGACGCCCCGCGTCGTCCGCGGCGGCCTGGCGTTTATTTTCTGAGCCTCTCCCCGGCTAACGTCTTGTCCCTCCGCCCGTCTATCCCACAGGCCCGTTTCCGAGCGCCTCGCGTTCTTCTACACTACAATGAGAGGTTTTCTTCAAGCCCCATGACACGCCGCCTTTTTCTTCCCCTCGTTGCTCTCATCGCCGTGGCCGCGCCCGCGCTCGCGATCCCGCCAGTCCCTCGCCCCGAGGGCGAATTCGTCATCAACCTGCCCGACGGGACGCAGAAGCTCCTCACCAGCTACCGCGGCAAGGTGGTCTGCCTCGCCTTCATCTCCACCACCTGCCCCCATTGCCAGCACGCCTCGCAGGTCCTGACGCAGCTTTACAAGGAATACGGCTCGCAAGGCTTCCAGCCCCTCGCCGTCGCCTTCAACCCCATGGCCAAGATGCTCGTGCCCGATTTCGTGAAAAACTTCGGCATCCCCTTCCCCGTAGGTGCCGCCGAATCCGATGTGGTCTTCAACTATCTCGGCATCAGCCCGCTCGAACGCTCCGTCGTCCCGCAGCTTCTCTGGATCGACCGCAACGGCCAGATCCGCTCGCAGACCCCCGCCATGGGCGACGACAAAATGCTCGGCGAACCCTACTGGCGCGAGATGATCACCACGCTGCTCAAAGAGCGCGCCTCGTCCAAGACCACACACCATCCAGCGGCTACCCACAAGACCACCAAGGCTGCCAGCCATGCTTCGTAGCACCCGCCGCGAGTTACTCACCACCCTGATCGCCGCATCGCCGGCCTTCGCCATCCCCGCAGTCCCGCGCCCGGCCGGCGACTTCACCTTCCACCTGCCGGACGGCTCCACGAAGTCGCTCTCTCACTACCGTGGCGAAGTGGTCTGCCTCATGTTCGTCTACACCACCTGCCCGCACTGCCAGCACGCCTCCCAGGTGATGACTCAGCTTTTCAGCCAATACGGCAGCCGCGGCTTCCAACCCCTCGCCGTGGCCTTCAATCCTGACGCCGCCACCTTGGTCCCGGACTTCGTCCGAACTTACGGCATTGGTTTCCCTGTTGGCGCCGAGCCGCAGGCCGTAGCCCTGCAATACATGGGCATTTCCCTCATGGAACGCTACGTCGTCCCGCAGATCCTCTGGATTGACCGCAAGGGCGAAATCCGCTCCCAGACCCCATCCATGGGCGATGAGAGAATGCTGGAAGAATCCTACTGGCGGTCTGAGCTGGAAACGCTGCTAAAGGAGCCGGCAACAAAAAGCACGCGCCCATCCCATCGGACGAGCGCGCGTTGAGATAAGAAGGAAGATCGGGAAAGCTACTTCTTCGCGAACCGGAACCGAAGCCCGAACAGCAGCACGCCGCCCAGAGCCAGCAGCGCCCCCGTCGCCGGCTCCGGTACCCCCAAAGGTCTGCCGTCAGCGCCGAGCAAGCCCGTGTTCCCGCCGTTGGGGGCGGCAGCGTCCACCGTAAAGTAGGTCAATTGGCTCCCGTTGTAGAACGGGTTCACCAACTGGTTCACGTTTGTTAACGCAGTCCCGTCGCTCACCGTGAACGACAGCGTATTCGCCGTGCTTGCCCCCGCTTTCGGACCGCTTGTCCCCGCAGCATTGTTCGCGTAACCAAAGGCGTCGAAGTGCAGGTCGTTCGTCGCGTCGCTCGTGGACCCGCTAAATTGTGCCGAACTGAAGTTGCCGATTGTCAGTCCGCTCAGGTTGTTCAGCCCACCGCCCAAACTGTCAAACCCCACACTTCCGGCGCCCGCACCGGTTTTGATGATCAGCCAGCCAGTGTCCAGCGCAATCGTCACGGCAATCGTGTTCGTCATCGAATTCAGCGCCAGATTCACCGTGCCGAAATCGCCGGTGCCGAAATTCGAACTGCCATTTGAAACATCCAGAACCAACGTGCAATTCGTTGGGTCCGGACAAAGCGTACCCGCGCGAAGGCTAGCCATTCCTGCGCCGAGAAAAACCAGCGGCAATATTGCCCTCAAAGTCTTCAATCCGTCCTCCTCTCTCGATTGTAGAGGAATTATCCTTACCGTCGAGGTTCAATTTTCGTACTATTAGTACTAATTATGTTCGACTGAGGCAGCCATCGTCAAAGCACATCCGCGAACCCCCGCTTCAGGTGCCGGAACACCAGTCCGCCCACAACGAACACGCCCACCGAATACGCCGCAATCACCGCCAGATCCCCCAGCGCTGGCGCCCGGAAGCTCAATAACCGGTCCCGGTACGCCCGTACCAGGTAGGCGAACGGGTTCGCTCGCAGCAGGAAACGAAGCCGCGCCGGGTACCGGCTCTCGTCGATGAAAATCGGGGTCGTCCAGAACCAGAACGTCAGCGCCACCCCCAGTACCTGCGCCGTGTCCCGCAAATACACCTGAAGACCCGACACAATCCACCCCAAGCCCACGGCGATCCCCCCAATCGCCACCATGTAGACCGGCAATGTAAGCATCCATACGCTGAAGTGCCCCAGCCACAACCCCACCACTAGCAGCACCAGCCCCAGCGCCAGCAGATGATTGAGCAGCGACGACAGAAACACGGCCAGCGGCACGATCTCGGCCGGAAACACCGTCTTGGTAATCAGGCTGGCGTGCTCAACCAGTGACGTCGCCGACCGCGTCATCGTCTCCTGAAACAGCAGCCACGGCAGGAACCCGCAGAACAGCCACAGCGTGTAGCTGTCCGTCACTTCCCCGCGCGGCGCAGGCGTCTTCAAACACCACTCGAACACGAACGTCCAACTGAACAGCAGCACCAGCGGCTGCACCAACCCCCACATCCAGCCCGCCGCCGAGCCCACGAAGCGCTGCAGGAAATCCCGCCGCACCAACTCGAACAGCAGAGACCGCCGCTCTACGACATTTCGGACAAAATATGTTCCAGGAATCCGCATCGAAGCCTAACCCCAAGTCTAGCCCGCCGCGCTCAAACCGCGGGGGCCGCTGTGCTAGCATCCGCTCATGCGGCCCACCGCTCCGCCTTCGAGTGTCGACCAGTACCTCGACGGCGTTCCCGAACCCGCCCGCGAAACGCTCGAGAAAATCCGCGCCCGCATCCTTGCCGTGGTCCCGCCTGCGGCGACCGAAGCCATCTCGTACCGCATCCCCACCGTCCGCTACAAAGGCGCCCTCGTCGCCTACGCCGCCTTTAAGCATCACTGCAGCCTCTTTCCCATGAGCCTCGCCGTCATGCGCAATCTCGCTCCCGACCTCGCCCCCTACGAAACCGCGAAAGGCACCATCCGCTTCCCGCTCGACAAACCCCTCCCCGCGGCGCTCGTCAGGAAAATCGTGAAAGCGCGCCTCGTCGAAAAAGAACGCCGGGGCAAATAAATGTTCCGGCCACCTCGCCGCTCCCGCCGGAACAAACTCCCCGCCGCGAATCGCCGATCATAGGGGTAGAGGGGGAAGGCCGACAAGCATGTCAGGCAGATTCTTCGACAGCAACGCCTCCGGCTACCTTACGGCGCTGACCGGTGTCGCCCTGGTCACCACCGCCTGCCTCATTTTCCGCCTCGACATCAACAGCATGACCGTCGCCCTGTTGATGCTCCTCATCGTCGTTCCCGTCGCGCTGCTGTGGGACATTGGGCCCGCCCTTACCGCCGCCTTCCTCGGCGCCGCCAGCCTCGAACTCTTCTTCCTCCTTCCTGGCCGCCCGCTCGCCATCAGCGCGCCCAAGAACTGGATCGCCGTCACCGTCTTCCTCTCGACCGCTCTCGTCACGGCCCGCCTTTCGGCATGGGCCAAACGCCATGCCGCCGAAGCCGAAGCCAGCCGCAACCAGGCCCGCCTGGCCAGCACGTACAACCGCAGCCTGCTCGAAGCCAGCCTCGACCCTCTGATGACCGTCGGCCGCGACGGCCGCATCAATGACGCCAACGCCGCCGCCGAAGCGGTCACCGGCTACTCCCGCGCCGAACTCATCGGCACTGACTTTTGCACCTACTTCGCGGAGCAGGACAAAGCCCGCGCGGTCTGCGAGCACGCCTTCCAACTCGGACAGGTCCGCGGCATCCCCCTCGACCTCCGCCATCGCGGCCAGTACTCCACCACCGTCCTGTTCGACGGATCACTGTACCGCGACGCCGAGGGCAACGTCATCGGCGTCGTCGCCGCGGCCCGTCCCGTCGGCGCCCATATCGCCGAAAAACTCCGCCTCCGTCCCGAGCCCCGCGTCCTTCGCCATCTCTACCTGTTTTCGCTTTTCGCCAGCGGCTTCCCGGCCATCGTCGGCATCCTCTCCATCCTCGGCCTCATCCTCCAGAATCCAGCCCTCGAAAGCGCGCTGCCCGGCGAACCCGTCGTCGAAGTCAACTCCGCCGTCTGTCTCGTCCTGCTCAGCTTCGCCGTCATCTTCGCCCGCCTGTCCCGCGCCGGCGCCCGCCTCCCACGTAACGTCACCCTCAGCCGGATCCTCGCCGGAGTCGCCGGCCTCATCGGCCTGCTTAGCCTGGCCGAGCGCTTCTCCTCGCGCGACTTCGGCATCGACCAACTCCTCTACCAATACCCCGAGGCCCTCGCCGCGCTCTCCGCCCACCCCGGCCGCATCGCTCCGATCACCGCTCTCGACTTCTCCCTCCTCGGCATGGCCTTTCTCCTCCTCGATCGCCCTATCCGTTGGCGCATCGAACGCTTCTGGCCCGAACAGTACCTCGCCTCCTTCACCGCCATTCTCTCCATCATCAGCCTGCTCGATCTCGTCCTCGGCTTCCGCATCTCATTCACCCGAACCGCCCCGCAGACCGCCGTCGCCGCCATGGTCGTCAGCCTCGGCATCCTCTCCATCCGCCCCGAGCGCGGCCTCGCCGCCCTGCTCTCCAGTCCCACCGCCGGCGGCGCTCTCACCCGGCGCCTCCTCCCCGTCGCTATCTTTATCCCCATCGGCATCGGCACTCTTGCCTGGTTCGCCTTCTCCGCCAGCCCCTACTCCGAGTGGGACGTCATCAGCCTCATGATTGGCGCCATGATCATCCTCCTCGGCGCCTTCGCCGCCTGGAACGGCTCCATCGTCAACCACAGCGACATCGAACGCGAAACCGCCGCCGCCATCCTCCACCAAAGCGAGGTCGAACTGCGCGAAGCCCAGCGGATGGCGCTCGTCGGAAGCTGGTGGTGGGATCCTTCCTCCGACCGCGTCACCTGGTCCGAGGGCCTTTCCCACATCGCCGGCCGCGACCCCAAACTCCCCCCTCCCACCTACAAAGAACACCTCGCCTTCTATGCCCCTCCAAGTGCAGCGCTCCTCGATACCGCCATCCAACGCGCCATCAACACCGGCGCCCGCTACGAACTCGATCTCGCCCTCGTCCGCGCCGGCGGCGAACTCCGCCACGTAACCGAACGCGGCGAAGCCGAACGCGACCGCGACGGCCGCGTCCTCCTCGTGCGCGGCTCCGTCCAGGACATCACCGAACGCAAAAAGGCCGAAGACGCACTCCAGGAAAGCGAGGAAAGCCTCAAACGCGCTCAGGCCATCGCCCACGTCGGAAGTTGGCGCCTCGATATCCCCACCGGCCAACTTACCTGGTCCGACGAGGTCTACCGCATCTTCGGCCTGCTCCACGGCGCTCCGCTCAGCTACGGCGCCTTCGTCGAGTTAGTTCATCCCGACGACCGCGCGGCCGTCGAAACCGCCTGGAAAGCTTCCCTCAATGGCGCTCCCTTCGACTTCGAACACCGGATCCTCGTCCACGGCGAAGTGAAATGGGTCCGGCAACGCGCCCAGATCGAGTTCGACAACGAAGGCCGCCCCGTGCACGGCATCGGCACCGTTCAGGACATCACGGAACGTAAACTCGCCGAGGATGAAATCCGCATGCTCGCCCACCGCCAGGCCGTCGTCGCCGAACTCGGCCAGGAGGCCCTCCGCAGCGACCCCTTCGGCAAAGTCCTCGAAGAAGCCGTCACTCGCGTGGCCTCCGTCCTCGATGTCGACTACGCCCGCGTCCTCGAACTCCTCCCCGACGGCCAGCACTTCCTCCTTCGCGCAGGCTTCGGCTGGAAGCCCGGCCTCGTCGGACGCGCCACCATCGAGGGCGGCGCCGACACCGAGGCCGGTTTCACCCTCATGTCCAAGGAACCCGTCGTCGTTGAGGACTGGAAAGACGAAACCTGGTTCCGCCGTGTCCCCATGTTCGGCGAACCCGACGTCGCCAGCGGCCTCTCCGCCGTCATCCCCACCAGTTCCGGCCCCTACGGCGTCTTCGCCATCCATACCCTCCGCCGCCGCATCTTCTCGAACGACGAAATCAGCTTCTTCCAGTCCGTCGCCAACGTCCTGGGCACCATCGTCGAGCGCCGCCGCGCCGACGAAGCCGTACTCCGCAGTAACCGCGCCCACCGCGCCCTCAGCCGCTGCAACCAGACGCTGGTCCGCGCCACCAACGAAACCTCTCTGCTTAACCAGATCTGCGGCCTCATCGTCGAACAGGCCGGATACCGCTTCTGCTGGGTCGGCCGCGCCGAACACGACGAGCAACGCACCGTCGCCCCCATCGCCAGGGCCGGCCACGAGGACGGCTACCTCAAGCTCGCCAACGTCTCCTGGGCCGATGTCGAGCGCGGCCGCGGCCCCACCGGCACCTGCATCCGCACCGGCAAAATCCAGATCGTTAAAAATTTCGCCACCGACCGCCGCCTCGCCCCCTGGCGCTCGGAAGCCCTCAAGCGCGGCTATCTCTCAGCCCTCGCTATCCCTCTCATCGTCGAATCGAAAACCTTCGGCTCCCTCACCATCTACTCCAGCGAAACCAACGCCTTTTCTCCCGAGGAAATCGAACTCCTCAGCGAGCTCGCCGAAGACCTCGGCTTCGGCATCACCACCCTCCGCACCCGCGCCCAGCGCCAGCGCGCCGAGGAAGAGGTCCGCACCCTCAACGCCGAACTCGAACAACGCGTCGCCCGCCGCACCGCCCAACTGGAAGCCGCCAACAAAGAAATCGAGCAGGCCCACGACCGAGAAATCGAAATCGGATTCCGCATCCAGCACACGCTTCTCCTCGACCAACCCCCGCAGGACGCCCCGGGCCTGGAAATCGCCGCTATGACCATCCCCAGCCAGCGCATCGACGGCGATTTCTACGTCTTCCTGCCCCAACCCGCCGGCCGGCTCGACTCCATCGTCGGCGACGTCATGGGCAAAGGCATCCCCGCCGCCCTCCTCGGCGCCGCCACCAAAAGCCACTTCCTCCGCGCCTTCTCCGACCTCGTCCTCACCTCCCGAAACGGCAAACTCCCCGAGCCCAGCGAAATCGTCATGACCGCCCACGCCGAACTGGCCCGCCACCTCATCGAACTCGACAGTTTCGTCACCCTCATCTACGCCCGCTTCGACGTCCACACCCGCTGCATGACACTGGTCGACTGCGGCCACACCGGCATCGTCCACTGGCACGCCTCTACCCGCTCGTCCTCCATGATCCACGGCGATAACCTCCCGCTTGGTGTCCGCGAACGCGAGCTCTACGAACAGTTCTCCGTCCCCTTCGCCCCCGGCGACATGCTCCTGTTCTTCTCCGACGGCATCACCGAAACCCGCAACTCCGCCGGGGAACTCTTCGGCCCCGATCGCCTCGAAGAGTACGTCCGCGCCCACCCGGACCTCACCCCCGATGAACTCGTCGAGGCCGTCCATGAAGCCGTCTTCGACTTCTCCGGCAACGAACGCCTCACCGACGACCTCACCACCGTCGCCGTTCGCATCCGCGAAATGCCACCCCCTCTCTCTCACGCCGAACTCCAGATCGACAGCAGTCTCTGCCGCCTTTCCGATGCCCGCGACTTCGTACGCAGCTTTTGCGCCGCCGTCCCCGGCTCCCCGCTCGACGCCACCGGGATAACCTCCCTGGAACTCGCCGTGAACGAAGCCGTCAGCAATATCATGAAACACGCCTACCACGGCCGATCCGGCCAGCGAATCCTCCTGGAAGCCGAGGCCTTCCCGGACTACCTCAACATCCGCCTCCATCACGCCGGAGACGCCTTCCGCCCCATGGGCTCCCCTCACCTCCCCGCCGACCGGGCGCGCGAATCGGGCTTCGGAACATATATCATCAGCAGAAGCGTTGATGACGTGCGCTACTATCGCGATGAGCGCGGTGGAAACTGCGTGTCGTTGTCCAAGAGCTGGAAGCCCCCCCAGGATTCCAACGAGTAGGAAGGAAGTCGAGTCCGAATGGATATCACGGTTGATCACATCGACGACGTAACCGTCGCCACAGTGCCGGTGGAAGAATTGGACGCAAGCAACTCCAACGAGTTCAAACGCGACATCGCGCCTGTCCTTCAGGCCAATACAAGACTCATTCTGGATCTCAGCCGCCTCCGCTTCGTCGACAGCTCCGGCCTCGGCGCCATGCTCTCCTGCCTCCGTCAGTTAACCGCCAAAGGCGGGGATCTCAAGCTCTGCTCCATGTCACAGCAGGTCCGCTCCCTGTTCGAGCTCGTCCGCATGCACCGCATCTTCGACATCCATGGCACGCGCGAAGAAGCCATGGCCGCCTTTCATGCCGGACACTAACGCTCCCAAACAGGGCCGCGGCCAGGCGGCCCGAAACCGGGTCGCAATCGCTGTTCACCGCGCGAAAAGCTACACCGAATGAACGAACACGCAACTACGGATACCACTGTCGCCCGTCTGCAGGAATCGATCCAGCAGCACGCCCGCTACTCCCTCGGCCGGTCCTGGGCCGAGCTTTCCCCACGAGACCGCTTCAACGCCGTCGCTCTCGCCGTCCGTGACGAGATGGTCGACCGCATGCTCGAAACCGAACGGCGCTACTCCGGCGCCCACTCCAAGCGCCTCTACTACGTCTCCATCGAGTTCCTGATCGGCCAGTCCCTCGGCAATAACCTCCACAACCTCCAACTCCGCGACGCCTGCCGCCAGGCCCTGCTCAACCTCGGCTCCAACCTCGAAGACCTCGAAGACATCGAACCCGACGCCGCCCTCGGCAACGGCGGCCTCGGCCGCCTCGCCGCCTGCTTCCTCGACTCCCTCGCCGCTCTCGGCCTGCCGGGCTTCGGCTACGGCATCAACTACGAATACGGCCTGTTCAAGCAGGAAATCGACGACGGCTACCAGCGTGAAAAACCCGACAACTGGCTCGCTCAGCCCAGCCCCTGGGAAATCACCCGCCCCGAAGAAGCCTGCCTCGTCCCCGTCTACGGCCACATCGAGCACAGCGTCGATCGCTTCGGCGCCTATAACCCCATGTGGATGGACTGGCGCGTCCTCATCGGCGTCCCCCACGACATGCTCATCCCCGGCTACGGCGGCCGCACCGTCAACGTCCTTCGCCTCTACTCCGCACGCTCCTCCCATGACTTCGACATGGGCATCTTCAACGATGGCGACTACTTCAAGGCCGTCCAGCAGAAAATCGCCTCCGAAACGATCTCCAAGGTCCTCTACCCCTCCGACGCTATCGTCGCCGGCCAGGAACTCCGTCTTGTCCAGGAATACTTCCTCGTCGCCTGCACCCTCCGCGACGTCATCCGCCGTTTCGAAGCCAACCACCCCGACTACTCCACCTTCGCCTCCTCCGTCGCCATCCACCTCAACGACACCCACCCCGCCCTCATGGTCGCTGAGTTGATGCGCATCCTCGTCGACGAGAAGAACCTCGAGTGGGACGAAGCCTGGCAGATAACCCAATCCACACTCGCCTACACCAACCACACCCTCCTGCCCGAGGCGCTCGAAAAGTGGCCCGTCCCCATGTTCGAGCACGTCCTGCCCCGCCACCTGCAGATCATCTACGAGATCAACCGCCGCTTCCTGGAACAGGTCTCCGCCGCGGATCCCGGCAACATCGACCTCGTCCGCAGCGTCTCGCTCATCGAGGAATCTTCCCCCAAGCACGTCCGAATGGCCCACCTTGCCATGGTCGGAAGCCACTCAGTCAACGGCGTCGCCGAAATCCACTCCAACCTCGTCAAAACCGCGCTCGCCCCGGATTTTTATCGCCTGTTCCCCGAGCGCTTCAACAACAAAACCAACGGCATTACCCAGCGCCGATGGCTGCTGAGCGCCAACCCCGGCCTCGCCAACCTCATCCGCGACGCGATCGGCGACGCCTGGATCACCGACCTGGACCGTCTCCACGACCTCGAACGCTTCGCCGACGATCCCGCCTTCCGCACCGCTTTCCGCAACGTGAAGCACACCAACAAGGAGCGCTTCGCCGCCATCATCCGCTCCACCGCGCGCGTCAAGGCCGATCCGGATTCCCTCTTCGACATCCACGCCAAGCGCATCCACGCCTACAAGCGCCAGTTACTCAACCTTATGCACGTCATCCACGAGTACCTGTCGCTGGTCGAGGACCACCGCACCCCGGCCGCTCCGCGTACCTACATTTTTGCCGGCAAAGCCGCACCCGGCTACTGGGTCGCTAAGCAGATCATTAAGCTCATCCACAACATCGGGCGCGTCATCAACTCCGACGCCCGCGCCCGTGACTGGATGAAAGTCGCCTTTGTCCCCGACTACCGCGTCTCCCTCGCGGAAAAAATGCTTCCCGCCGCCGACTTAAGCGAACAGATCTCTACCGCCGGCATGGAAGCCTCCGGCACCGGCAACATGAAGTTTGCCCTCAATGGCGCCCTCACCGTCGGCACCCTCGACGGCGCCAACATCGAAATCCGCGACGAAGTCGGCCCGGAAAATATCTTCATCTTCGGCCTGAAGGCCAACGAAGTCCGCGAAATCCGCCAGAGCCGCTCCTACCGGCCCTGGGAGTTCTGCGACCGCGACCCCCGCGTCCGCCGCGTGGTCGAAACCTTCCACACCAACCGCTTCTGCCCCGACGAACCGGACCTGTTCACCTGGGTCCACCGCCGTATCCTCGATGTCAACGACGAGTTCCTCCACTTGGCTGACCTCGCCCCGTTCCTCGACGTCCAGGACCAGATCGCCCAGGCCTTCACCGGCCCCGACCACTGGACCCGCATGGCCATCCTCAACGTCGCCCGCATCGGAAAATTCTCTTCGGACCGCTCCATCCGCGAGTACGCCGAAGAAATCTGGCACATCGAGCCCGCTTAGGCTCCAGCCCCTGCCTCCCGCCCTACCATCACCACCACAGACCGTGGTCCGGCGCGATACGTCTTCCATCCAGCAAGGCCCTCCGCCTTGCTCGGCTCGACGATATCCTTCGGAGCCTCCCGGCTCGTGTCCACCCGCAGCATCCACTCCCATCCCGGCAGCACCGGCAACTCGAACTCGTGCGCCTCCCAGTGCGCATTGGCGATCAGGTACAGGTGCTCCATCCGGTGGTCCGGCCGTCCGTGCATGTGCATCGCCAGCGACCGCGATTCCCAGGACCAGTCCGGCGCGTGCAGCTTCACCCCATGAAAATCGATCTGCGGCGCGTCCGGCTCGTTGCGCGCCGTGAACGTCCCCCGCCGCAGGATCGGATGCTCGTGCCGCATCCGGATCAGCAGCCGGAAGAAACGCAGTAAGTCGGCGTTCCGCTCGACAAAGCTCCAGTCGAACCAACTGATCTCGTTGTCCTGGCAGTACGCGTTATTGTTCCCACGCTGTGTCCGGCCCACTTCATCGCCGGCGAGAATCATCGGCACCCCGTGCGCCATCAGCAGCAGAGCCGCCAGGTTTCTCACCTGCCGCGCCCGCAGCCGGTTTACTTCGCCCGACTGCGTAAGTCCCTCTACGCCGCAGTTCCAGCTCCAGTTATCGTTCATCCCGTCGCGGTTCTGCTCGCCGTTGGCCTCGTTGTGCTTGCCGTCGTAACTTACTAAGTCGGCCAGCGTGAACCCGTCGTGGCAGGTGATGAAGTTAATGCTGTGCCACGGCTCGCGCAGATTGTCCGAGTATAAGTCCGGACTCCCCATCAGACGCGACGCCAGCGCCGGCACCATCCCCGGATCCCCCTTCACAAACCGCCGCGTCTCATCCCGGAACTTCCCGTTCCACTCCGCCCAACGCCCCCAGGCCGGGAAACTCCCCACCTGGTAAAGCCCCGCTGCGTCCCACGCCTCTGCGATCAGCTTGGTCTGCGCCAGCACCGGATCCTGCGCCAGCCTCTCCAGCAGCGGAGGACTCGCCAGCACGCTCCCGTCCTGCCCCCGCCCCAGAATCGAAGCCAGGTCGAACCGGAACCCGTCCACGTGCATCTCCGTCACCCAGTACCGCAGCGCGTCCGCCACCAGCTCGCGCAGCACCGGATGATTGCAGTTCAGCGTGTTCCCGCATCCGGAAAAGTTCATGTATTCGCCGGTCTCGGGCTGCAGCATGTAATACACCGGGTTGTCGATTCCACGGAACGAAAGCGTCGGCCCGTGCTCGTTTCCCTCCGCCGTATGGTTGAACACCGCGTCCAGGATCACTTCAATCCCCGCCGCGTGTAGCTGCTTCACCATCTCCTTGAACTCGTTCACCGGCCCGTCATCGCCGCTCTGGAACGCGTAAGCGGCCTTCGGCGCGAAAAACGAAATCGGGTTGTATCCCCAGTAATCGAAATGGTCTCTCGCGCCCGGCAGCGAATCGAGCAGCAGCGTCTCGTCAAACTCGAAGATCGGAAGTAACTCAACCGCCGTAACTCCCAACTGCCGCAGATACGGAATCTTCTCCACCACGCCCGCGAACGTCCCCGGCTTGGCCACCCCCGACGAAGCGTGCCGCGTGAACCCCCGCACGTGCATCTCGTAAATCACGCTGTCGGCCAGCGGAATGTTCAGTGGCTGGTCGAACTCCCAGTCGTAATGCCCATTCAGAATCGCCGCCCGCCGCGGCTGGGTCCTTCCCGGTCCCGCGCCCCACTGGCTATTTCCCGACAGCGCCCTCGCATACGGATCGGCCACAATGTTTCGCCGGTCGAACCGGTACACCAGAGGATTCTCGTTCGGCGCCCGCTCCATCCGGAACGCATAATGAATTCCCGGGTCCAGACCCAGCAGAAACGCGTGCCACACATCCCCGGTCCGGTTCAGATGCGGATCGAACGGAAACTCCACCAGCGGCTCCGCCTCGCCCGGAAAAAACAGAATCAGCGTCACCGATGTCGCATGCTTGGAAAAGATGCTGAAGTTGATCCCGCCCCGCAGCACAGTCGCCCCAAACGGCAACGGCGAACCCCGGCTGAACTCAAACTGCGTCGTCACCATCGACAGCAGTTTCTGGCGCAAACTCGACATACGTCCGAACCCTTCCCCCTCGCGGCGCTTTCAGTCTATCAGCCCTCCAGTTGCGCGCCGCGGCCCAGGGACCGGTATAATACGGAACCAGAAACAGGGGGATAATCCGCCGGCTATGACACGCGACTCCCAGAAGCAAGACGCGCCGCCTCGCCGCGCGAACGGGAACGGGCATCCGTCCGCCGCCGTTAAGGCGGAATTGACCGGATGGGATGAAATCGCCGGTTACCTCAAAGTCAGCCGCCGGACCGCCCAGAATTACGCGAACCATCACGGCCTCCCCGTGCGCCACCACCCCGGCCGCAAAGGCCGAGCCTGGGCCCTACCTTCCGAACTCGACCAATGGAAGGGCAAACACCGGTTCCCCCCTCCCGTCCGCACAGGCCGCGCACGGTACCTCTTCGTCCTCGGCGTCCTTTCCGCCATCACCCTGGCCGTCATCGCCACCGTCCTCATTCACGGCCGGTTCGCCCGCCCGGATGTTACTCCGGCTTCCGTCACCATGAGAGACAACGCCGTTGTCGCCCTCGACTCAAACGGCCACACGCTCTGGCAACATCAATACCGCCGCAGGCTCATTTCCAATATCGGGCAGCCGGTCCATTTCGCCGATTACGCCCGCATCGCCGATTTCGACGGCCACGGCCACCCCTCCGTCGTGGTCCCCGTATTGCTGGCCGATGGCCCAAACCCGGACGATCCCTTCATCACTCGCATCGACTGCTTCTCCGCTGACGGCCGCCTCCGCTGGTCCTACCAGCCACAGGTCAGTCTCCGTTTCGGCCACGATGAGTTCCATGGCCCGTGGTACGTTTTCGCCCTAATCGCCTCAACCGCTCGGCCATCGCCCTCTATCTTCGCCGCTTTCACTCACGCTGATTGGGGCAATTCGTTCGTCTCCGAAATCGATCCGAAGACCGGTCGTGGAACCCTCCGCTTTGTTAACACGGGCAGCATGCGCTCCTTGTCCCGGATGATACTGGCAGGCACACCCTACCTCCTCGCCGGTGGCTTCAACAACGAATACGAAGGAGCAAGCCTCGCGATCATGAATGAGCGACAACCCTTCGCCTCCTCGCCCCAAACGCCCGGAACCCGCTTCCCCTGTGCGAACTGCCCATCCGGTTCGCCCGATTATTACTTCGTCTTCCCCCGTTCCGACGTTAACCGCGCCCTGGAAGTAAACGAACTCCCAGTGGAGGGCATCGAGACGATCGAAAACGACATAGAAGCATGGGTCAACGAAGATATCCCGTCCCCCCAGGACGTGCGTACCGCCTACCTGCTTCACTTCTCTCCCGCCCCGCAACTCATCTCCCGCCGCTTCGGCTCGGCGCAGGAATCCCTCCACCGCTCTCTCGAACAATCCCACCGCATTTCGCACCC
>DAIDIH010000022.1 GCA_027459465.1 Bryobacterales bacterium
ACGATGTCGGCGTCGTTATACACAGAGACGGGAGCGTCAATCCCGTGCATGTGCAAAAAGTCGCCAAGAAACCGGCGAATATTGGTGCCCTTTAGTTGCTGCAGATTCGGGGACTCCTCCACCACGCCGTGCCGGATCACACCCGGAAGCCCCGCGCCGACCGCCATCACAGGCTGACCGCCCCCCGCTTTGACTATCAGTTCCCCGATGCACTCGACAATCTGGTCGGCCGGCAGCGAGGCGAGTTCGTCGGCCGTGCATCCCAGCAAAGGTTCAGTAAACGGCTTGCCGTTCTGCCCACCGTCCTCGACCATGCCGGCCACCACCCGGTCGGATACCAAAACGCCAATTGCGCGCCGCATGAGTTATAGCCTCGTCAGCTTATTCAGGCCGTTAAACGCCGCCGCCTTGTAACACTCGGCCAGTGTCGGGTAATTAAACACTGTGTTTATGAAGTATTCCACCGTTCCGCCCAAAATCATAACCGCTTGGCCGATGTGAATCAACTCCGAGGCGCCTTCCCCGATGATGTGTACGCCAAGCACCTCCCGGGTCTCGCGGTGGAAAATGATCTTCAGCCGGCCCGCAGTATCGCCGCGGATTTGACCACGCGCGATTTCGCGGTAATACGACAACCCCACCTCGTAGGGAACGTCCTCGTCGGTAAGCTGTTCTTCCGTCTTGCCGACAAACGAAATCTCGGGGATCGTGTAAATGCCGTACGGATAGCTCGCGGGATTCGACTTCACCTGCTTGCCTACCGCGTGGGCCGCGGCGAGCCGGCCCTGCTCCATCGACACCGATGCCAGGCTCGGGAACCCGATCACATCCCCCACGGCGTAGATGTGCGGCTGCGCGGTCTGGTAATCCGCGTTCACTTTAATGCGCCCGCGCGAGTCCGCCTCGATGCCAGCCGCCGCCAGGTTCATTTCGTCGATGTTGCCCTGCCGGCCCACCGCGTATAGAAGCGCATCGCCCGAAATCTTCTTCTTGCTTTCGAGCATCGCCACCACGCCGCCCTCCGGCGTCTCTTCCACCGACGAGACTTCCTCGTTCAGCCGCATTGTCACCCGGCTGTCGCGGAGATGGTAGCTGAGCGCTTCCACAATCTCGGAATCGGCGAACTCAAGCAGCCTCGGACGCCGCTCCACCAGAATGACGCGGACGCCGAGCGTCGCGAACATGCACGTGTACTCGACCCCGATGACGCCGCCGCCCACCACGATCATCGTCTTCGGCAACTCCGCCATCGACAAAATCTGGTCGCTGTTGATGATCGTCCGCCCGTTGATCGGCACCTTGGGAGAAGCCGCCGGTTTGGTGCCGCTGGCGATCACAATCGTCGAGGCCTGGTATTCCTGCGTCCCCTTCGCCCCATCCACGCGAACCCGGTTCGGGTCCAGGAAGCTCGCCGTCCCGGTGAGCAGATCGATGTTGTTGCGCGACAACTGGGCCTGCGTGACGTCAACCTCGGTCTTGATCACGTGCTGGACCCGGAATGCCAGGTCGCTCATCGTGATCTTTTCCTTTACCCGGTAGTTAATGCCGTAAATGCTCTGATACTGATAGCCGGACAGATGGAGCACCGCCTCGCGAAGCGTCTTGCTCGGGATCGTGCCGGTGTTGATACAAACACCGCCGATAACACTGCTTTTCTCAACAAGAGCGACCTTCTTTCCCGACTTAGCCGCCTGTATCGCCGCCCGCTGTCCCGACGGACCCGAGCCGATAACAATCAGATCGAAGGTTTCCACGACTTCCCCAATTTAGCAGTAAGCGCGCTAAACCGCGAGTAACGGCGCGCGGAGGTTCGGAACATAAGTTCCGACGCAAGCTCCGCCCGCTCCGTTGCGCCGGAACCGTTGCGCGGCCGGCCCCGCACCTCCCCTATTGGGTTTGTGGACTTTGCTTGCGGTTCTTTACGACCAGGGCGCTGAAGTGCCCCGGGAAGTCTTCCAGGGCCTGGATCGTCACTTCATCACCGCGCTGGAACGCTTTCCACTTCACTTCTTTGCCGTCTTTGAAGAAGCGCGTCTTGTGGGTGATCGAGAACGGCATGACGTTCTCGTCGCCGCGGTCGAGCGTAATCTCTTTTTTCGAGATCGTATGAATGGACCCGTGCAGCTCCGCCGGGATCCCCGGCACTTTGAGCGGCATCGGCTCGTCGTACTGCGCGAAAGCGCACAGCGCGAACGCAAACACGAAAAACAGGCGCAACATAACTAACCCAGCGTGTTGATCGCCGCCGGATGGCTCGCTTCAAACGCCGCGATCCCATCCGCCTGCTGCAGGATGTAACCCAACTCGTCCACCCCTTCGAGCAGACAATGGCGGGCAAACTCGTCCACCGGAAACTCCACCCGGCGGCCGTCGCTCAAGTACAGCGCGCGATCTTCAAGATCCACCTTCACCGGGCTCTCGGTGTTGGCGAACAGCCAACGATGAACGTCGGCCGGCACCACAATCGGCAGCAGAGAGTTCTTAAGCGAGTTCTGCTTGAAAATATCGGCGAACGAGGTGCTGATCACCGCCCGGAACCCGTACTGCGTCAACGCCCACGGCGCGTGCTCCCGCGAGCTTCCGCAGCCAAAGTTGTCCCCGGCCAGCAGGATCTGCCGCCCCTGGTAAGCCGGCTGATTCAGCACAAACTCCGGGTTCGGAGATCCATCGCTCAGATAGCGCCAGTCGCAGAAAAGCTGGTCGCCCAACCCGTCTTTGGAAGTCGTCTTCAGAAACCGCGCCGGGATGATCTGGTCCGTATCAATGTTATCGACGGCCAGCGGAACCAGCTTGCTTTCAAATGCTGTGAACTTATCCATGTCGGCAACTCTCTCCTACGCCAGATGCCGGACGTCGGTCACCACTCCGGTCACCGCGGCCGCCGCGGCCGTCAGCGGACTCGCCAAAAACGTCCGGCCGCCCTTGCCCTGCCGCCCTTCGAAATTCCGATTGCTCGTCGAGACGCTGTATTCGCCCGGCTGAAGCTGATCGCCATTCATGGCGATGCACATCGAGCAGCCGGCTTCGCGCCAGTCGGCCCCGGCCTCGCGGAACACGCGGTCCAGCCCTTCGGCTTGTGCCTGCTCCTTCACGCGCTGCGAACCCGGCACCACCATCACCCGCACGCCCGGATGCACCTTGCGCCCGCGCAGAACCTCCGCCGCACTCCGCAGATCCGTGATCCGCGAGTTGGTGCAGCTTCCGATAAACACAACATTCACCTTATGGCCCAGCAGCGGCTTGCCCGGCTCGAGATCCATATACCGCAGCGCCTTGGCCAGCGACTCGCGTTCCAGTGGATCGCTCACCCCGCTCGGGTCCGGAACCGGCGCCGTAATCGGAATCCCCATCCCGGGGTTCGTTCCGAAAGTGATCATCGGCTCGAGCGCGGAAGCGTCAATCGTGATGCTCTTGTCGTAGCTCGCCCCCTCGTCGGTGGGCAACTGCTTCCAACGCGCAAGCGCCGCCTCCCACGCCGCGCCCTTCGGCGCGAACGGACGCCCCGAAATGAACTCGTACGTCGCATCGTCCGGCGCCACCATGCCCGCGCGCGCTCCGCCCTCGATCGACATGTTGCAAATCGTCATCCGCTCGTCCATCTTGAGCGAACGGATCGCCGGGCCGCAGTACTCGAACACGCAGCCCGTCCCGCCGCCGATGCCGATCCGCGCAATCAGCGCCAGAATGATATCCTTCGCCGTCACCCCCGGCCGCAGCCCTCCGTCCACCTGCACCCGATAGGTCTTCGAACGGCGCTGTAACAGGCACTGCGTGGCCAGCACGTGCTCCACTTCGCTCGTGCCGATGCCGAAAGCCAGGGCGCCGAAAGCCCCGTGCGTCGCCGTGTGGCTGTCCCCGCAAACCACCGTCATCCCAGGCTGCGTCAGCCCCTGCTCGGGTCCGATGACGTGCACGATACCTTGCTTGTCGCTGTGGAAGCCGAAACACGGGATCCCGAACTCGCGGCAGTTGGCCTCGAGCCGCTCCACCTGCTTGGCCGCGATCGGATCGACGATCGGCAGCGAGCGCGGCGTCGTCGGCGTGCTGTGGTCCGTAGTCGCCTGCGTCAGGTCCGGCCGCCGCACCTTCAACCCGCGCCGCCGCAAACCGTCGAACGCCTGCGGCGATGTCACTTCGTGCACCAGGTGCAAATCAATAAAGAGCAGCGAAGGCGCGCCCGCGCGCTCGGCCACCACATGGTTGTCCCAGACTTTTTCGATGATCGTCCGAGGTTTCATCACATCACCTCTCACTTCCCGCCCCGAATCCGCTCCGCAATCGCCGATCCAACCTCCGCCGTCGTCGCCGGCACGCCCGCGGGCTTCAGGTCCGCCGTCACCCGCCCCGAGTTCAGCACATCTTCCATCGCGGCATTCACCGCCGCCGCTTCTTCTGTCAAACCAAAACTGTATTCAAGCATCGCCGCCACCGAACCGATCGCTCCCAGCGGATTCGCCTTGTTCTGCCCGGCAATGTCCGGCGCCGAGCCGTGCACCGGCTCATACAACCCCGTCCAGGCGCCCGACGGCCGCCGGTCGCCAAGCGACGCCGACGGCAGCATGCCGATCGAGCCCGCCAGCACCGCGCCCTCGTCGCTCAAAATATCGCCGAACAGATTCTCCGTAAGCAGCACGTCGAACCGCCGCGGATTCAGCACCAACTGCATCGCGCAGTTGTCCACCAGCAGGTGATCCAGTTCGACGTCCGGAAATTCCTTCGCCACTTCGATCACCACCCGCCGCCAAAGCTGCGAGTTCTCGAGCACGTTCGACTTGTCGACGCTCGTCAACCGCTTGCGCCGGCGCTGCGCCAGATAAAACGCCACCCGCGCCACCCTCTCGATCTCCGGCCGCGTATAAAACATCGTATTGACGGCCTGTTCTTCCGCGCCCGAGCCCGAAATGCCCCGCGGCGTGCCGTAATAAAGCCCGCCGGTCAACTCGCGGACGATGATCATGTCCGTGCCCGATACCAGATGGTTTTTGAGCGGCGAGGAATCGATCAGTGCCGCGTACGCCCGCACCGGACGCAGATTGGCGAATACCCCCAGCGTCTTGCGAAGCCCGAGCAACCCGCGTTCCGGACGCTTGTCCGGCGGCGCCGCATCAAACTCCGGCAGGCCCACCGCGCCCATCAGCGTGGCGTCCGCGGCAAGCGCCTTGGTCACCGTCTCCGGCGGCAGGGGATTCCCTGTCTGATGAATCGCCGCGCCGCCCAGCAGCGCGTGATCCAACTTCAACGTATGGCCATAACGCTCGGCAACGCTCTCCAGTACCTTGACGGCTTCCCGCGTCACTTCGGTCCCGATGCCGTCGCCGGGCAGAATCAGAATGTTCAGTTGCATGCTCTCGGTAGGGTAACGCGCTTCTCGCACCGCTCGTTACCGGGCGCGAGGGGGGAACGGACGTCGCCGGGAGGGCCCTATTGCGCCGCCGCGGCCGCCTGGCGCTCCTGAATCAGCGCCAGAATCTCGTCGTTGCGCAGTCCTTTCTTCCGGTCCGCCAGCGCCGTAAACCGCTGGTACACGTGATCCAAATCTTCCTTCGACAACTCGAAACCCAGGTCCTGGCACCGCTGCTTCAGCGCATGCCGGCCGCTGTGCTTGCCCAATACCAACTTGCTCTCCGGCACACCGACGGACTTGGGATCGATGATCTCGTACGTCGACCGCTCCTTCAAATACCCATCCTGGTGAATGCCCGCTTCGTGCGCGAACGCGTTCTCTCCCACAATCGCCTTGTTCGGTTGCGGCCCGAAGGTGATCGTCTGCGCCAAAAGCTGGCTCGCCGAGTACAGATGCTCGCTCGAAATCTTCGTCTGGTAAGGCAGCCGGTCCGGACGCGTCTTGAACGCCATCACCACTTCTTCGAGCGCCGCATTCCCGGCCCGCTCCCCGATGCCGTTAATCGTGCACTCAATCTGCCGCGCCCCCGCCTGCACCGCCGCGATCGAATTCGCCACCGCCAGACCCAGATCGTCGTGGCAGTGAACGCTCACCACCGCGCTGTCCCCCAGCGCTTTCACGATCCGGCCGATCAGAACCGCATACTCCTCCGGAACCGAGTAGCCCACCGTGTCCGGCAGGTTCACCGTCCGCGCTCCTGCGGCAACCACCGCCCGGCATACCTCTTCGAGGTAATCCGGCTCCGTCCGCGTGGCGTCTTCGGCCGAAAATTCGACGTCGTCGGTGTAGTTGCGCGCCAGCGCCACCGCGGCCACCGCCTCGTCCAGCACCTGTTGCCGGCTCTTCTTGAGCTTGTACTTCAAATGAATATCGCTCGTCGCGATAAACGTATGAATCCGCGAACGTTTCGCCGGCCGCAGCGCTGCCGCCGCCCGCTCCACATCTCCCGTCGCCGCGCGTGCCAGCGCCGCCACATGGGCCCACGAAAACTCCTGCCCGATCTTCTGCACCGCCTCGAAATCCCCTTCCGAGGCGATCGGAAATCCGGCTTCCAGAATGTCCACTCCCAGTTCCACCAGCTTCGCCGCCATCCGGAGCTTCTCATGCACCGTCATGCTGCAGCCAGGCGACTGCTCCCCGTCTCGGAGCGTCGTGTCGAAGATATAGACTCGGTTAGTCATCGTTCCTCGGGATCTCTTCCATTATCCGGTGCGCAGTTTGATTTAGCAAATTTATAATAGTCGAGTTCTGCATCAGTTTCAATAATGGTATAAAATCGGCTTATGGAACCTTACCTCCTCAAGGTCTTCCTTACGGTGGTCAACGAGAAGAGTTTCTCCCGCGCCGCCGAGCGTTTAGGCCGGACCCAACCCGCCGTTTCTCTGGCGATCTCAAAGCTCGAATCCGACCTCGGCGAACGTCTGCTCGACCGCGGCGGCAAGAACCTCATGGTCACCGACGCCGGCCGGATCGTCCTGGATTTCGCCCGCCGCTTCGAGCACCTTTCCTCCGACATGGATAACGCGCTCGCCGAGCTGCGCGACAACTCCGCCGGCCGGCTGATCATCGGCGCCAACGAATCCACCACGCTTTACCTGCTCAAGCACATCACCCAGTACCGCCGCCGGTATCCGAAGGTGAAAGTCCAGGTGCGCCGCTCGGTTTCAAGCGCCATTCCCGGCGAGATCATCGACGGCGCCCTGGAACTCGGTGTCATCAGCTACAACCCCGAGGACGAGCGCCTCTCCAGCCAGGTCATTTTCAAGGATCACCTCGCCTTCGTCGTCTCGCCCGAACACCGCTTCGCCTCGCTCGACGAAGTCCCGCTCACCGAGCTCGGAATGGAAACATTTATCGCTCACAATGTTCTATCTCCCTACCGGGCCTTCGTCGTCCGGGAATTCCAGAATCGCAAAGTTCCCTTGAACATGGACCTCGAGATGCCCACCGTCGAGACGATCCGCAAACTCGTCCAACGCAACGAAGGCGTGGCGTTCCTTCCTCGTATGTGCGTTGAACCCGAATTGCAGATGGGAACGCTCAAAGAAGTCCGCGTGCCGGAACTTCAGCTTGACCGCAACGTCCGCCTCGTCTATCCCGCGCGCCGCGGCCTCAGCCACGCCGCCAAGGCTTTTCTCGATCTGGTAACCGAACAGCCCCAGGAGACTTCCCAGCCTCTCTCCAGACCTGTCTGAGCCCCATCGTGGTGGCGCTCCGATTGCACCGCATGAGCGTCGCTATGAAAACTCTCGCTGCAGTTCTGCTGGTGTCGTCGCTGTGCACCATCGGCGCTTCCGGACAATCGCTCCAGGTTCTCAACGCCGCATCGTTCCTGGCCAATGAAGCACTTACGCCCGGAACGATCATATCCATCTTCGGCTACCGCATCGCCACTGGAACCGCACAGGCGGGAGATCCTCAGAATCTCCCGACCACCCTCGGTGGCGTGACCGTGAAAATTGGTAACACCCCTCTCGCACTTTTTTACACGTCGCCCAATCAAGTCAACGCGCTCATCGGCACAAACATCGCCCCCGGCAGCTATCAGTTAACTCTGACCTCGCCCGTGGGAACCTTCACCACTCCCATCACCATTAGCGCCGTTGCCGCGCCGGGCGTCTTCTCCGTTTTCGGCACAGGAACCCGTGATGGCGCGGTCCTGAACGCCATCACATTTTCTCCCGGCCCGTTCACCGTCACCACGCACGGCGCTCCGACCTATTTGTCTATCTACGTAACCGGCCTGAATCTGTCCGCCGCGCCAACGGTCACCATCGGCGGTACACCGGTCAACGTTACCTTCTATGGCAACGCCCCCTGCTGCGCCGGTCTGCAGCAGATCAACGTCCAACTGCCTCCCTCCCTCGCCGGCGCCGGCCGAGTCGAAGTCGCCGTGACCGCCGGCGGGATGGTCAGCAACGTCGTCGAGATCGTCATCCTGCCCAACCCGGGGGAAGGACTGTTCCCGCCCCAAGCCGAAAATACGCCCCGCGCGCGTGAATTGGCCGATGTGGCCTGGATCCCCGGCACGCATATGGCCCTCATAACCGATGAGGAGGACGACGTAGTCCGCATCGCAGACCTCGACGCAAGGAAAATTATCAACGTCATCGATCTTCCCTCGGGCAGCGGTCCGAACGCGGTTGCGGTCAACGCGGTCGGCTCAATCGCCGTCGCCACCGAGCGAGACGCCGCCTCGGTGGCCCTCATCGACCTCGCCACCGGCATCGTCACCGCCCAGATCCCAACCGGAGGCGGCCCGAGCGCTGTCGCCTTCTACAACAACCTCGCCGTCGTCGCCAACGAGGACTCCAACACCATAACCGTGATTGACGTCACGGTGCCGCAGGTCACCGCGACAATCCAGGTCGCTCGCGCCCCGCGCGGCCTCGCCATCGACCCCACCACCGGCATCGCCTACGTAACCTGCGAGGACGCCGGCGCCATCGTCGAGGTCAATCTGAGCACCCTCGCCGTCACCGGAAACGTCCCGCTCGGCCCCAATAGCCGTCCGAAAGCGGTCGCCCTTTTGCCCGCGCTCGGCTACGCCCTCGTCGTCGAACCGAGTGACGCCGGCGGGGACAGCATCGTCGCCGTCAATCTGTCGAACGGTAACATCCAGACAACCGGATTCCAGGTCGCCGCCGCCGGCAATAACGACCTCGTCGTCTCCGGCAACTACGTCTATTTCGCCGATCAGACCGGCTCTTCGGTCACCATCGCCAAAGCCGGCGTCAACAACAATCAATTCACCCTCACCACCGAGAGCCAGGTCCCGATCGGACTCGGCCCTCGCTCCCTCGCCATCGACACCCTCGACAATTTCCTGCTCGTGACCAACGAAGGCGATGGAACCCTCGTTCTCTTGAATCTCAGTACGCTCCAGATCGCCGGCACGATTAACGCCGTCAAAGCGGAAGGCGAATCCGAGGGCGAGGACGACCATCACGACCGTGGCGAAGCCGCTAACCAGCCATTGGTTCAAAGCGTCCAGCCCGCTTCCATCCAGCCCGGCCAAACCGTGAATCTCATCCTCAACGGGATGAACTTGCAAGGCGCCACGGGCCTCGACTTCCTCGCTTCCGGCGATGCCAACTCGCAAGGCAACGGCGATAGCGAGCGACACCGCCATAACGGCCACAACGGCCATGGGCCTTTCTCCAACTCCGACCCGGACTTCACCGTCACCGCGATCCAGGTCTCCCCCGACGGCACCCAACTCACCGCCGTGGTTACCGTCTCCATGGCGGATACCCCTGGCCCGCGAGCCGTGGTCGTGCTCACACCAAACGGCGAGTCGAACCCCAACGCCTCCCCGCACGACACCCTCACCATCGCAGGCGCCACGCAGAACGACCAGGGCGGCAACGGCCAGGGGAACGGCAACGGCCAGGGGAACGGCAACGGCCAACACGGAAATGGAGGCGATCACTAACCCCCGGTCAGCCTGACTATTGCGAAGCCCCGGCCGCCCCGCTCACCCGTGGGACGGCCGGGGCGTTTTTTCTGATTTGGTCAAAGTACCGCTGCACGTAGGTCTGATAGGCAAACGGCACTTCGTCCCGGTCCACGATGCCGCCCGCCGCGGTGTGCGCCGCCTTCTGGTCCGAGTACTGCGTCTTAAGCTGCTGGCCGTTCGAACTCGTCTCAACCGTCATCTCGCCGGTAACGCTCGCCGACCGCTTCCCGATCAACTCGCTGATCTTGCCCATCGCCGCAAGCTCTTCGGCCAGCCTCGTATCTTTGCTGCCGTCCTCGCGGCCGATGCCGCTTTGAGCCTCGGGCGAATTGTTCTTGTCGCCCTGACGGCCCGCGCCGGCCTGCGCCGCATCTACCTTCTGCCCGGCCACCGAGGCCGCGTCTCCCTGCTGGCTCGCATCCGGAGCCCCCTGCTGGTTCGGCGCGCTCCCGCCGTTGGCGCTGTTCGCGGCCTGCTTCTGCCCCTGCGAACGGTTGCCCTCTTGCCCCGACTTGGCGTCCTTGCCCCCTTCCTGCGAGCGCGCCGCGGACTTGAACTTATCCAGCAGATCCGACATCGCGTCCCGCGCCCGCTGCATCAGGCTCGGGCTGGCGCTCGCATTCGCCGTTTTGCGTCCCGCTTCCTGCGCCGCTCCATCGCGGCTCGGCGTGTCCCCGCTGCGCGCGTCCTTCTTCCCTTCCCCGGCTCGATCGTCATCGGAGGCCCGCGTGCCATCCTGGTTCGCACCACTGGGCGTCTCCTTGCCCTCGGCCTCCTTCGCCTTGGCCTGCCCAGCGCCTTTGGCGCCCTCTTTCGAGTTGTCGACATTGGGCTCGTCAACCGTGTTCAACACATCCGGCGGCGCATCCTGGGTCTGCCCCATTCCTTCCTGTGTACTGGAACCGGGATCTCCCGGCGCCGCCGGCATCGCAACCGGATCGCCGCTGCGCGCGCGACGCCCGCTCCGCGCCAGCTTCGCAAACTCCGGCGCCGGAGCGCCCTCGAAATGGATCGCAATCAGCGGCGCGTTCAGGTCCAGCTTCCGCGTGGTCGCATAGCGCAAGAACATCAGGCCCACGGACACACCCAGCAGCACCAGACACGCAACCGCGGCACGAGGCCGCCGCAGCGGAAAAGCCTGGTTGAGTCGCGCAGCCTGCGCCGCTTTTTCAGCCTGCGCCCGCTGCCGCGCTACCGCCTCCGCGGAACCTTCGCCCGGGCCCGCATCGAGGAAATGCACCGCCGTCGCCAGCGTGTCATGTAATTGCAGCCGCTCATCGATGCGCCGCGCGGCAGTAAAGCGCGATCCGACGCCCCGCCGCGCCCGCCATCCGGCGAAACCCAGCGCTAGAACCGCGGCGGCCAGCGCCCACCCGCCGGGCCGCCCCGGCAAACCCGCCGCCAGCAGCACCACCAGCGCCGCCATCGCCACGGCCACTACGTCCGTCAGCGCTTCGAGCGCAACGTGCCACGCCTGTCGCCGGCGCGCTTGCCGGAGCAGGTTCTCCAAGGCCGTGCTCCTGTCCGCGAAACGCGTAGCTGCCTCCCGAGCCCTTTCTGCACTGATTATGCCAGACCCTTACCCGCCTCCGGCGCCGCGCCCACGCCAGGCCCCGCACTATACTGAGGAACGTGAAGCAGCGGCTCCAAAACGCGCTCATCATCTTCGGCTATTTCACCGCCATCGGCGTCCTGCTGACCGGCTACCGCTATCTCGAATACACCTCCAATCGCGAACACGTTTCACTCCTCGACCCGCTCATCAACGAACTGATCACCGGAGCATGGATGGCGGCGCTGCTGTTCCCCTTCCTCGCGCGCTTCGCCCGCCGGTTCCCCATCCGCCGGGCCAACCTGCTCACGCGCCTGCCGCTGCACGCCGCCGCCCTCGCCGCTTACTCTCTCATCCACACGTCACTCATGTGGGGGCTTCGTTCCCTCCTTTTTCCCCTCTTTGGCCTGGGCCGCTACGACTACGGCGTCATGACCGCGCGCTACCCGATGGAGTTCTTCATGGACGTGGTCTGCTACGCGCTCATCGTCAGCATCCTCTATCTGTTCGACCGCCATGTTCGCGCCGCCCAACTCGAAGCCTCCCTCGCTCAGGCGCGCCTGGATAGCCTCCGCCTGCAACTGCAGCCGCACTTCCTCTTCAACGCCCTCAACACCATTTCCTCCGTCGTCTATGAAGACCCGCGCCGCGCCGACGCGATGATCGCCCGCCTCAGCACCCTCCTGCGCGCCACGCTCGCCGGCTCCGAAGCGCAGGTCGTCCCGCTCGACCGCGAAATCGAAACGCTCGAGCTCTATCTCGACGTCATGCGCCAGCGCTTCGAAGACAAGCTCAGCGTCGACGTCCACATCGCCCCCGAGGTCCGCAACGCCCTGGTGCCTCACCTGCTGCTCCAGCCGCTGGTGGAAAACTCCATCCGCCACGGCGCCGACCCGCGCTCCAACGCCGTCAACGTCGAAGTAACCGCCTCGCGCGACGGCGGCAGCACCAAGGTCTGCGTGCGCGACTCCGGCCGCGGCCTGCCGGACGATAACGTCCGCCGCGGCACCGGCCTCACCAACATCGTCGAGCGCCTCCAGCAGCTTTACGGCGCCGATCACACGCTCGAATTTTCCAATTGCGCCGGCGGAGGCCTGGCCGTCACGGTCGCCGTCCCCTTCCGCACATGATCCGCGTCCTCATCGCCGACGACGAGCCGCCCTCGCGGCGCAAAGTGCGCCGGTTTCTCGAAAACGATCCGGAAATCGGCGAAATTCACGAGGCCGGCTCCGGCGAGGAAGCCGCCGCCGCCATCCGCGGCCTCAGCCCCGATCTCGTATTCCTCGACGTCCAGATGCCCGGTCTCGACGGCTTCGAGACTCTCGCTTCGCTCGGCGAGCCGCGCTCGTTCCACGTCGTCTTCCTCACCGCGCACGAACAGTACGCCCTGCGCGCCTTCGAAGCCGAAGCGCTCGACTATCTTCTCAAGCCCGTCGACCCCGATCGCTTCGAACGCGCCCTCGAACGCGCCAAGGAACAGATCGCTCTACGCCGCGTCTGCACACCCCCGCTCGAGCCACGCCGCTATCTCAAGCGCATCCTCGTCCAGACCAACGGCCGCGAACTCTTCCTCCCCGTCGAGCGCCTCGACTGGGCCTCCGCGGATCGTAACTACATCCAGTTATACTCGGGTCCCGTAACTTACACCATCCGCGGAACGCTCGAAAACCTCGCCCAGCAACTCGACCCCGACCAGTTCCTTCGCATCAACCGCTCCGAGTTGATCAACCTCGACCGCGTCCGCGAAATGCAGCCCTGGTTTCACGGCGAGCGCCGCATCATCCTCCATGACGGCCGCGAACTCACCTGGACCCGCCGCTTCCGCGCCGCCTCCTCCCCCAGCATCGCGACGCGGGACGTCAAGAGCTAGAGCCCCGCGGCCGCCCCCAGCGTGCTAAACTCGCCGGGTCGTGGGTGCTGGCCCGCGCCAGGAGGATAATCTTATGCGCTTCGCGCTCTTTGTCTTGATCTTCGCCTTCGCCTCGATGTCCCACGCGGTGGCAGGCTATCTTTACACCTTCAATTCCGCTTCCAATGCACTCCCGGATCTTAGCGGTGGAAACCTCGTCAACGAACCGTTCTCGTTCCAATACGCAACCCCCAACCTGATCGCTTCCACCGTCGAGCTTTCCCAGAACCAGCTTCAGAATGTCGTCCTGCCGGCCGGCTACCACATCCTCGTAGCCGCCTTCGAGGACCCCCTGAACGAAGGCGTGTACCCGTTCCAGCCCGCCATCGCCTTCAGCTTCGATCAGGCGCCCATCATCGGAGGCGGCCAACTCACTGGCTTCGAACTCAAGTACTGGTCCGGGAATTTCTCCGGTCCCGGCGTCTACAAAGATAGTCAGGGCGACACGCTCGCAATCTCCAGCGCCCCGGAGCCTGGTACCCTCGTTCTACTCCCGGCCGGCGTCGTCGCCGCTTTCCTCCTCGCACGCAAGCGGTTGGGCCGGAACGCGGCACGCCTTCGCCCGAATGCAATACACTAACGGCGATGAAACCGGCACATTTGTCGTGCGCGCTCGCCTGCCTCGTCTGCCTCGGCCCGGCGGCTTCCGCCCAAGTGAAGATCACCCGCGAAACGGGTAAAATCGCTATCGTCATCGACGGCAAGCCCTTCGGCGATTTCTACGTCTCTCAAGACTACGCCAAGCCCTTCGTCTGGCCGATGCGCTCGGCTTCCGGCGTCGCCATCACGCGCGGCTTCCCCATGGAACCCGCCGGCAACGGCAGCCACGACCACCCCCACCAGCGCGGCATGTTCTTCGCCCACGAGGACGTCAACGGCGCCGACTTCTGGAACAACGAATTCACCTACAAAACCCCGAACCGCGGCGTCATCGCCCTCGACCGCATCGAGGAAACGAAGGGCGGCAAGCGGTCCGGCGTCATCCACGCCACCTTCAACTGGCGCGATCAACACGGCAACACGCTCGTCGTCGAAGACCGCCGCATGACCTTCTACGCGGATCCCGCCAACCGCATCGTCGACGTCGACATCACGCTCACCGCCAAAACGAAAGTCGTCTTCGGCGACGCCAAGGACGGCGGCTTCGGCATCCGCCTCGCCGACAAGCTCACCGAGGAGCACGGCACCGGCAAAATGGTCGACGCCGACGGCGCCGTCGGAGAGAAACAGATCTGGGGCCATCGCGCCAATTGGGTCGACTACTCAGGCGAACTCGAAGGCCAGAAGGTCGGCGTCGCCATCTTCGACCACCCGTCCAACCCCCGCCACCCCAACCGCTGGCACGCCCGCGGCTACGGCCTCTTCGCCATCAACCCGTTCGGCAACCACGTCTTCGACAAATCCGCCCCCGTCGAGCCCACGCCGCTCGACCCCGGCCAGAGCCTGCACTACCGCTGGCGAGTCGTCGTCCACCCCGGCGACACCGCCGGCGCCAACATCGCCTCGCTCTGGGACGCCTACGCCAAAACGAAATAACCGGCTCCTGGCTTCTGTCTTCTGACTTCTATATCCCGAGAGGATCTCAACGGCGAAGCCCTTACTTCGGCTTCGCGTTCAGATACTGCACAATCACGCTGATTCGCCGGTTGGAAGCGTCGTCGGGGTGCGCCGCATCCCGCAGATCCTGCGCCGCAAAACCGCGCACCTGCGAAACCTGGTCCGCGCGAAGCCCCTCCTCCTGCATGATCCGCCTCGCCGCGTTCGCCCGGTCGGCCGAAAGTTCCCAGTTCGTGTACGTGGCGCCGGGATAAGGCTTCGCATCCGTATGCCCTTCAATCAGGATCGAATTCGGCAGCGTGCCAAGCTGCTGCGCCAGTTTCGTCAACAGATCTCGTCCTTCCGCACTCGGCTGCGGGCTTCCGCTTTCAAAAAACATCCCCTTGTCGTTCTCCAGCAGTTCAATCCGCAGCCCCTCACCGGTCACCGTCATCTTGATGTTCTTCTGCAGCTTCTGAAAGTCCGGCAGTTCCTTGATCGCCTGCTGCAACTTTTCCTTGAGCTGCTTCATGTCGTCTTTCTTGACCGCGAGATTCTCGCCCTGCCCGGCGATCGCGCTCCCGGCCAGCTTGCCATGCCCGGTCGGATCCAGAAAATATCCGCCTACCGCCTGCTTCACTTCCTGGCTGGTACTCATCAGCCAGAGCACGATGAACAGCGCCATCATCGCCGTGACGAAATCGGCATAGGCCACCTTCCAGGCCCCGCCATGATGGCCGCCGTGTCCGCCCTTCTTCTTGACGATGATGATCGGCTGCGTTGTGCCCGTATCCGCCATCGCACACCCCGCCTACGCCGCGTTCGCCGCCGGCGCCGCTGCCGCCCCGCCGCCCCGGCACGCCGCTTCCATCTCCTTGAACGTCGGACGCAGCTCCGAAGGAATCGACCGCCGCGCGAACTCGATCGCCAGCGCCGGCGGCGCCCCGCGCACAAACGCGATGATCGCCACCCGCAGCGTGTGATAGTACTGCGACTCCGCGTCGTTCGCCTTCGCCATGCTCGACGCCAACGGCCCGATGAACCCGTAACACAACAAAATCCCCAGAAACGTCCCCACCAGCGCCGCCGCCACCTTGTGCCCGATCTCCTCCGGTGGCCCGCCCAGCGCGCCCATCGTAATCACCACCCCAAGCACCGCCGCCACAATCCCCAACCCCGGGAGCGAGTCCGCCGCCGTCGTCAGCGCGTGCACCGGCGCGCTCACCTCGTGATGATGCACCTCCAGATCCAGTTCCATCATCTGGTCCATCTCGAAGTGACTCACGCCGCCCGTAATCGCCATGCGCAGCGTGTCGCAGACAAAGTGAACCGCGTGGTGGCTTTTTAGAAACTTCGGATACTTCGAGAAAATCGGACTCTTCTCCGGCTCCTCGACATCCGATTCCAGCTTCACCATGCCGCCCTTGCGCGCGCTCTGAAACAGATCGTTCAGCATCTTCAGCGTTTCCAGATACCACGCCTTGCCGAACGGCGATGGCGCGAAAACCCCAGCCAGCCCCTTCACGGCCTTCAGCACAACCGGTAGCGGATTCGCGATGAGAAGCGTGCCGAGCGCGGCGCCGCCGATAATGACCAATTCGGCCGGCTGAATGAGCACCCGCAGGTTACCCTTTTCCATCAGGTACCCGCCCACCACGGCCCCGATGACGACTACAATCCCGATAATAGAGAACATAAGTCAGCTCGGGACGGCATCCGCGTCCCTTGGCTGCTTATCGGAGTCTCAGGGCAAAGCTTTAGAGTGGCTGCAGCTAATTCCCCGAGCCCGGCCGCTCCACCGGCACGCCGTTCACCACCAGCGCCCGCTCCACGTCCTGCTCGCTCATCCGAGACGCGTCATAATCCACGCTAATCTCATCCAGGCCCGGAGCCACCCGGATGCGATAAATCCCATAATGGCTGTGCGCCCGCGCCACCCCTACGGCCTGTTCATCGCTCAACGGATTCGTCAGCTTGAAGCGCAATTCGACTCGTGTCACACCCAAAGCGTACCATCGCCCTACTGCTGCTCGCCCGGCGGCGGCGCAAACTGGTTCACCGGCTGCCCACCCTGCGCCGGCGGTTTCCAACCGTCGTTCGACGGACCGTTCTGGAAGAATTTCGAATCCTTGCTCAGCGCATACCCAACGGCGTACTTCGCGTTCGCCTGCCCGAAAATTTTCCCGGCCCGCAGCGTGTCGTCGTGAACCTTCTTCACCATCTGCTGATACCGGTCGTCGTCCTGCGGATAACCCGAGAACGAACTCAGGTCGTTGTTCCCGATGATCACCACGTCGATGCCCGGCACCGAGGCGATGTCGTAGGCGTTCGCCACGCCCGTCGGCGTCTCGATCATTATCACGACGAGCATGTTGTCGTTAATCGTCTGCCGGTAGTTGATGCCGTGGATCCCCCAAATCATCGGCGCCTGTCCCGCGCCCTGGCTCCGCCGCCCCACCGGAGGAAACCGCGCCCATTTCGCCGCCTCCCGCGCCCGGTCCACATCGTCCACCGTAGGCACGACAACGCCCAGCGCTCCGATGTCGGTGGCGTGCTGGATGTGCCACTCCTGCGCATCCGGCAGGCGGACCATCGGCGTCGCCCCCGCATACGGACACGCCGCAATCATCTTCTCCACGTCGCGGAACTCCAGCGTCGAGTGCTGCATCTCGAACCAGGCGAAATCGTAGTGCTTGGCATACTCGCAGTACTGGTTCACGTCCGCCTTCATCTGCGTGAAGCTGAACACCTGCTTGCCTTCCAGCAGCTTCCGTTTCACCGTGTTGTACAGCTTCGAAGGATCTTGCACCGGAGGCGGCGGGTTCTGCGCCCACACCGCCCCCACTCCACCCGCCATCATCAATCCAAACCACAGCACAGACGATCGGCCCATTCCGGGTTCCTCCAGTTGGGTGGAAGTATATCCCAGCCGAAGGCCGCACGGGCTGCTCCGCCCCTAAGTCGACCGCACGGGATCGTCCGGCCCCGGCCGCGCGCCAAACATCTCTCCGGTCGTCCCAAGGTTCCCTACGCCCCACGCGTTCATCTGCGCCTTCCAGTGTGTGTTCAGGATGATCTGAAACCCAAGATCGTCCACGACCCGGAAAAAAGCCGCCCATTGCGCCGGCGCAGGGACGCCGCCAGGCGACTCCACCCCAACGATGTAGCTGGCTCCCGGCGCGGGGATAAACGCAATGATGTGATCGTCAATGCCGGAAATAAACGGCCGCCCGGCCTCATCGCTGTGGTGGATCACATCCCGAGCCGGACCGCGCCCGCCGCTTAGTTTCGAGTGCACCAGCGAATTAATCATCTGCGCCACCGTATGGACCCGGTTGCTGATGTTGCCCAGCCGCTTGTCCTCGAAGTCCTCGATCTGTTTATCGACGGCCTTCTTCTGTTGTCCCGGCGGCCCAACCAGCGTCGTCCGCGTTGACATCCCCGCAATCCGCCGGTCTTCTCCAAGCGGCTGGAAGACCGCGGGCGAATTTCTCCCAACCCTGGCCCCGAGAACACTTCTGCGCTTCAGCGGCCAAACCCCGAATATGTCGTAATCGCCCGTGCAGCAGTTCTTATAATGCCCCACCGGATACGGCGGATACGGATTCACAAGCGCCAGAAGCGGCTTCAGTTCATAACTGCCCGCCACTGCATCAAACGCCCGCCACGTCACCGCGGTCCGCGGCAGCGCCTTGTCTGAGTAATACAGCGCCCAAACTAAGTCGCCGTGGCGTGTCTCCCGCCGTAGCGCGTAATGGATCTGCACCGGGCGCGCTACCGTCCCGACCCAGACGTCGGCGTTCATCTGCACCGGATCAATCCGCGCATCCCGTACCTCGTCGTCGCGCCAGTTCCGGAGCTCCTGAAACCGTTCCTCCGTCAAACAGACCTGTTCGGTCGTCGCCTTCCAGCGACCGGTCCTGTCCCACGCGTCCCCATGAAGCGAATGCTCCACGTCCGCCTTCTGTTTCGGGTTGTACGCGGCGCCCTTCTTGTGTAACCGTTCGTCGACGCAGATAAAGCCGGCCATCGGGCCGAAGTCACAACTCTTGCTCTTCATCCGGAAGCCCTTGGTGTCATAACCACCCCGCATCAAACCCGTGCACACCCGCCCCAACTGCCGGCTGCTGATCACGCATTTCTCCTGCCGCGCGATCTGCATGAAGATCTCGGCGTGTTCCCACGGCATCCCCACCAGGTGAGCCGCCGCCTGGTCGCGTTTCAACTTGCCCAGTTCGCTGAACGTGTTCATCAACATCCGGATGGCCTCCACGCCGGTCTCGTTCCGGCGGTCTTTTCGCCGCCTCAGTATATCGCTCGCCGTCGGGCCGCGAACGTGGTCGTGGCCCGTGCGCGGGCGCACGAAGGTTTCGCTTGCAAAAACTTGTTTTATTCCCTAAACTGGCTTGAACCTTCGGCTCTCTCCTGCGACCCACTCGCCGGACACGAGCTCCGGCCAAAGCCCCATGCCCCTATCCCGGCGAATACCCAACCCCACTTCCGTGGCCCGTCCAGCCCGAGCGTACCGTTCATGACCGCACAACTGTGGCTCGGCCTTGCCCTGACCATGGCCGCCGGTCTGATGTCCGGCAACTGCATGCTCCCCGCCAAATTCGTTCGCCGCTGGCAGTGGGAAAACACCTGGTTCGTCTTTACCCTCGTCTCGCTCGTCGTCGCGCCCGCCATCTTGACGTTCGCCACCGTCAAGGACCTCGCCGGCTTGTACTCGAGCCTTTCGCTCCAGCAGGCCGCCCTGCCCTTCCTGTTCGGGTTCGGTTGGGGCATCGCCCAGGTTTTGTTCGGCCTCTCCATCACCCGCCTGGGCCTTGCCCTCGGCTACGCCATCATCATCGGCCTCGGCGCCGTGCTCGGTACTCTCGTCCCTATCCTCTTTGAGCGTCCGCAAGTCCTCGTCACCAGCCGCGGAGCCATCATCCTCGCCGGAGTCGCCGTCATGCTCTTCGGCATCGTCGTCGCCGGCAAGGCCGGCAGAGCGCGGGAACGGGAATCCGCTCCGGCGCCCGAGTCCCCGCAGGCCCGCTACGGCGCCGCGCTCCTGCTCGCCGTCGTCTGCGGAATCCTCGCCCCGATGATCAACTTCTCCCTCGCCTTCGGCCAGGACATCGCGCAGGCGGCCGTCCGCCGCGGGACAACCCCCGCCAACGCAGCCTACGCCGTCTGGCCCATCGGACTCGCGGGCGGCCTGCTCCCCAATCTCGCCTACAGCATTTACTTACTGAACCGGAACCGCACCTGGAGCCGCTTCCGAACGCTCTCCCCCGACATCTGGTTCCCCATCCTGATGGGCGTTCTCTGGATGGGCGCCTTCGCCCTCTACGGCACCGCCGCCGCGCTCCTCGGCGCCCTCGGCACTTCGGTCGGCTGGGGACTCTTCCAGATCTTCATGATCATGACCGCCAACATCTCCGGCCTCGTCACCGGCGAATGGACCCACGCCGGCGCACCCGCCCGCCGTCTGCTCTGGTCCGGCCTCTTTCTCCTCGCCGCCGCAACCGTCCTCATGGCCCTCGGTAACCGCTAGCGCAAAGGGCCGCGCGGCTTCTCTCACTCCGCCCAAGGATCGATGACACGCACGCCGCAGTGCTGGAAGTCATTCACATTGCCAGTCGCAACCGCGGCTTGCCGACAGAGGGCAATCGCCGCGATCATGGCGTCGAACTGAGAGATCGGCCGCCCCATCGCCTCCCGCCCGGCCACAATTTTCGCGAACCAGCCCGCCGCCTCTTCGTCGAAAGGGAACACCCGCCCCCGGAACTCCTCCGAAAACAGCTTGCCGATCGCCTCGTGCAACTGCTTCCGGCGTTTGCCCGCCGGAAGCGCCTCCACCCCGTAAAGCACCTCGGCCTGCGTAACGGCCGTCGTCGCAACGATGTCCCGCGGCTGCGCCGCCAGCCATCGCATTACACTTTCGGCCGGAGACGGCCGCAGCGCCTCGGACAGCACATTTGTGTCCAGCACAATCGTTTCGCCAGCTTCGGAGGCCGCCGCACAGCCTCGCGCATCGGCAGCCGGAGTTCCACGCCGCCCAGCGGTTCGATCCGGCGCCGGATCGCCTCGGCAAGGTTCCTCCGGCGCGATGGCCGCTCCACCAAAGCGTCCCGAAGAATTTCGCGCGCCTCCTCCTCCATCGACCGGCCATGATGCGCCGCGCGGACGCGGAGCCGCGCCTTGACCCCGTCGTCGAGCCTACGAATGGTTATGCTCGCCATACATCAATGATCGCAGTGCAATCATCTGTCGCCGGTTGCGCCCCCATCGCAGATCGCCCTCAGCCTTTCCGCACCTTCCACAACACCTGCCGCACCATCCCCAACAACACCTCCGCATCGTGCGGACCCAAACCCATCCGCATCACCAGCCGCCGCACCTTCACCGGCGTCGAATCCGAATGCACATACCCGCTCTCGTTCAGCGCCTCGGTCAGCAGGTCCGCCACCCGCTCCACCGTCGCCGCATCCGCTAACTTCTTCGCCGGAGCAGCCGCCGCGCTGACTCCCCCTGTTTCCATCCGGATCAACTCGTACAAGCACACCGCCACCGCCTGCCCCAGGTTCATCGACCCGTGCTCTTCCCGCGCCGGAATCCGCATCAGCCAATGGCAGTGGCTCATGTCCTCGTTCGACAGTCCGAACTTCTCCGACCCGAACAGCAGCGCCACCGGCTCCTCCGCCTCGATCGCCGCCCGGATCAACGCCCCGCCCGCCTCCAGCCTTCGCACCGTATGCTTCAACTCCCGATGCCCCACCGCCGTCGTGCCCACCACCAACTTACAGCCCGCCGTCGCCTCCGCAACCGTCCCCCACTCACGCGCGGCCTCGAGCACGGCGCCCGCATGAACCGCCGAGCGCGCCTCGCGAAACGCCACCTCGTAGGGGTTAACTAGATGTAAGTCGAAAAAACCGAAGTTACTCATCGCGCGCGCCGCCGCGCCGATGTTCAACGGATTCCGCGGCGCCACCAGCACCACGCGGAGCTTCCCGGCGCTCACTGCTCCAGGTACGTGTAGCCGTTCAGGCCGTCTTCGTAAAACCGGAGCAGCCGGCCGGATTCCTCATATCCGATCCGCCCCTCCCGCAGCGCGCTCTCCACGTCCTTGCGGAACTGATCGAGCAGCGCCTTGGCCTGAAACTGCACGTAATCGAGAACCTCGCGCACCGTGTCGCCCTTCACCACCGTCTCGAGCAGCACCTCGCCGGTCTCGCTCAACCGCACGTGCACGGCGTTCGTGTCGCCGAACAGGTTATGCAAATCGCCCAGAATCTCCTGGTACGCTCCGATCAAGAACGCTCCCAGGTAATACGGACTGCCATTGAACCCGTGCAGCGGCAGCGTCCGCTTCACGTCGCGCCGATCAATGAACTGGTCGATCTTGCCGTCCGAGTCGCACGAAATGTCGCCCAGCACGCCCCGGTGCGTCGGCGTCTCCCTCAGCCGGTGAATCGGCATGATCGGGAAAAGCTGCTTGATCGCCCAGCTATCCGGCATGCTCTGGAATAGGGAGAAGTTGCAGAAGTAAGTGTCCGCCAGCAGCCCGTCCAGCCCCTCCAGTTCCTCCGGAAAGTAATCCAGTTCCTTCGCCATCCGGTACACCTTCCGGCAGATCGCCCAGTAAAGGTTCTCCGCCAGGCTCCTCTGTTGCAGCGGCAGGTAACCCTCACTGAACAAGTTCAACGCCGAATCCAGCGCCTGCTGTGCGTCGTGGTAGCTCTCGAGCAGGTTCTTCGCGCTCAACCCCCGGTAAGTCTCCTGTAAGTCGAGCAGCGGTTGCTCGGAATCTTCCGCCACCGGCCGGATCTCTTCCTCGCCGAACCCGGTCACGCCCACCACGTTGAATACCAGCACGCTGTGATAGGCCACCACCGCCCGCCCGCTTTCCGACATGATCGTCGGATGCGGCACCTCGGCTTCGTCGCAGATGTTCTGCACGTGGTACACCACGTCGTTGGCGTATTCCTGCAGCGTGTAATTCACGCTCGACTCGAAATCCGTCTGCGACCCGTCGTAATCGATCCCCAGTCCGCCGCCGACATCGAGATACTTCAAGCCCGCCCCGGCCTTCTTCAACTCCGTGTAGCAGCGAGCCGCTTCGATCACCGCGCCCTTGATCTGCCGGATGTTCGTAATCTGGCTGCCCAGATGGAAGTGCAGTAACTGGATCGAATCCTCCAGCCCATGCGCCTTCATCTCATCGAGCGCCTTCAGCGCCTCGCTCACCGTCAGCCCGAACTTCGAACGGAACCCGCCCGACGACTTCCACCGTCCCGCTCCCCGGCTCGCCAGCTTCACTCGCAGCCCGATCACCGGCTTCACTCCAACCCGCTCGGAGTGTTTCACGATCAGGTCAAGCTCGGTATACTTTTCCACCACCGGAATGATGTGCCGGCCGATCTTCTTCGCCAGCATCACCATCTCGATGTATTCGTCGTCCTTAAACCCGTTGCAGATGATCGGCGTGTTGTTATCGGCGATCGCCATCACCGCCAGCAACTCCGGCTTTGAACCCGCTTCCAGCCCGAATCCGTACGGCCGCCCGAACTCCAGCACCTCTTCCACAACCTGCCGCTGCTGGTTCACCTTGATCGGATAAACGCAGCAGTAGTTCCCGCGGTAATTATGCTCGTGGATCGCGTCATGAAACGCCTGGTGTACTTCGCCCAGCCGGTGCTTCAGTATCTCCGCGAACCGGATCAGGATCGGCAGCGAAATCCCGCGAAGCTCCAGCTTCTCGGTCAGCTCCTTTAGATCGATCCCGCGATTCGGATCCTTACTTGGATGCACCCACAGGTGCCCGTTATCGCCGACGGAAAAGTAGCCTTTCCCCCAACTGGCGACGTCGTACAACTCCGACGCATCGCCGGTCGTCCATCGCTCGGCGGGCTCGCGAACCGTCGTCTCGCTAAATTTCAAATCCGTAACTCCGTCTCCTGCGCCTCCGGGGAGGCTAAAACTTCAGTGTCCGCTGAATCCCCGCCGCCCGCAAGTGTTTTTCACAGCCCGCCCGGCGCCCCCCGGTTTCAGTACCCTGAATCTCGTGACGCCCGAGCAATCCCAAGCCCTCGCCGCCGGCGGAACCATTCTCACTTCCACCGCCCGCCTCGCCGCCCGCCTGCGCGCCGAATACTCCCTCGCCCAGTCCACCGCCGGACTCCGCGCCTGGCCGACACCCGACATCCGCCCGCTCGACCGTTTCCTGGAAGACACCTGGCGCTCCTGGCTCTACACCGCTCCCTCGCAGCCCGCGCCCACTCTGCTCACCCGCCACCAGGCGCTCTCCGTCTGGGAACAATCCATCCCCGCTGGCGACTGGCCCTTGCTCGACATCCCCGGCACCGCCGCCAACGCCTTCCGCGCCTGGAACCTCGCCCACGCTTACCGTCTCGCTCTGAACAGCGGCGCCTTCCAGGCTCATGAGGACTCCCTCGCCTTCCTCCACTGGGCCCACGAATACGAACAGCGCTGCCGCGACGAGCGCTGGCTCGACGAAGCCACCCTCCCGGATTTTCTCTCCGGCCGCATCAAGGCCCGCGAAGTCGATCTCCCCCGCCGGATCTTCTATACCGGCTTCGATCCCCTCCCGCCCGCCGTCGACGAATTTCTGCATGACGTTCTCCAGGCCCACGCGCTCGCCGTTCCCACCCACGCCGCCGCCCCGGCCCTCCAGCGCTTCCCCAGTCTCGTCGAAGAAGCCCGCGCCGCCGCCCTCTGGGCTCGCGCCGCGCTTATGCGCAACCCCTCCACCCGCCTCGCCCTCATC
>DAIDIH010000023.1 GCA_027459465.1 Bryobacterales bacterium
CGAGGGCGGCGATCTGGGCGGCGGATTCGGGGCTGATGCAGCGGGGGCTTTGAGGGTAGAAGTTGAAGCCGAGGGCGTTGGCGCCGGCTTCGATGGCGGCTAAGGCGTCGTCGGGGTTGGTGACGCCACAGATTTTTACGATGTG
Organism: Bryobacterales bacterium; assembly: GCA_027459465.1. GTDB lineage: Bacteria > Acidobacteriota > Terriglobia > Bryobacterales > Bryobacteraceae > JAJYKC01. The sequence goes on from DAIDIH010000023.1 coordinate 146, forward strand.
GGGTGGGAGGCTGCTCATGCGAGCAGATCCTCAAGGGCGCGGGCGGGGTCGGGGGCGCGCATGAGGCTTTCGCCGATGAGGAAGCCGCGGAAGCCCGCGTCGCGTAGACGATCTATGTCGGCGCGGGTGTGGATGCCGCTTTCGGCGACGGCGAGGACGGAGGAGGGGATGCGCGGGGCGAGGCGGAGGGAGACGTCGAGGGTGACAGAGAAGGTTCGCAAGTCGCGGTTGTTGACGCCGATGATTTCGGCGCCGGAGGCGAGGGCTTCGTCGAGTTCGGCTTCGTCGTGGACTTCGACGAGCGAGGCGATCCGGTAGCGGGCGGCGGCTTCGCGAAGGGTGCGGAGTTGATCGCGGTTGAGGAGGGCGGCGATGAGGAGGACGGCGTCGGCGGAGTGGGCGGCGGCTTCGACGATTTGAGATTCGTCGAGAGTGAAGTCCTTGCGGAGGACGGGGAGGGAGACGGCGGCGCGGGCGGCGGCGAGGTCGTCGAGGCTGCCGCGGAAGTATTTTTGATCGGTGAGGACGCTCAAGGCGGCGGCGCGGCCTTCGGCGTATTGTTGGGCGATGCGGGCGGGGTTGAAATTTTCGGTTAAGAGGCCTTTGCTGGGCGAGGCCTGTTTGATTTCGGCGATGACGGCGATGGGGAGCGAGGCGAGGGCGGCGTGGAAGTTGCGGCGGGTGGCGATGGAGGCTTGGGCTGCGGGAAGGAGGGATTCGACGCGCGGAGAGAGAGCGGCTATTTCACGGCGTTTGTCCTCGGCGATTTGCGCGAGGATATCGGGGAGCGCGCGGACCATCGGAAGGGAACTCTCATCGTAGCATGGAGGGTTTGGCGAACCGGCTTGGATGGCGGGGCGCGGGTGAGGACCAGGGGGGGATTTAAGCGCGCCCCGCGGAGGGATTACTTCATGCCGCCGACTGCGCCGGTTGCGGCGGTTGGGGCCTTGGCGACCGTTGTGGCCCGGGGACTGTCGTTGCGGAATTGAATGCCGTTATTGTCGCCGCTGAAAAACCAGGTTTTGAGCGTGGCTACCTGGCCGGGGGCGGTGGGATAGAAGGTCCATGTGCTTTTGCCGGGCGGAATGGCACGATAGGCGGCGCTGCCGAGGATGGTGGCGATGAGGTGAAAGTCATGGGCGTCGCGGATGTAGACGACGTCTTGCGCGGTTTGTGTGTAGGCGAGTTCAAAAACGTAGCTTCCGGGCAGGAGGACGGTGCCGGACACGTTCATGGGGCTGTCGATTTTGACGATGGTTTCCCTGTTGAAGTTATCCGCTTTCAAGGGACTGGCGAGGAAGCCGGCGAGGAGGCCGAGGGAAACGACGGTAAGGACACGAATCGATTTCATAGAATTTACTCCTTGTAAATCGCCTGAACGAGTATGAGAGAGGCGGCTGCCGCTCAGGTCTTTTCGGAATTGCTCGATCGGTATTTCCGATCGGAAGCGCGTTCAGTAGTAGAGACGGCATCCAGGGCGGCTTCGTTGCATCTTTCGGAGGGTGATGCTTTGTAAGTCAATGATGGATGGTATCTTATCCGAGGTGGTTGCAGGGGAGCGGGAAAACCGGAGATAAGAATATGAGGATGAATCGCGGGAATTATTTCAGAATTTTTGAGGTTGGTGTTGCGGGGCGCGGGCGAGGACCAGCGGAATTGAGCGCGCCCCGCGGAGGGGTTACTTCATGCCACCGAGAGGGCCACCGGCTGTGCTGGTGTGATTCTTTGCCATGACGGGGACGACGGGGTTGAGATTGTTGAAGTGGACGCCGAGAGTTTCGCCGGCGAAGTACCAGTTTTTCAGCGTGGGGAGCTGTCCGGCGGCGGTGTGATAGAAGGTCAAGGTTTTCGTGCCGTCGGGGTCCGGGCGGTAGGCGCTATCTCCGACGATGGTGGCGACAAGGTGATAGTTGCTGGCATTGCGGATCCACACGACGTGCATGTCGGTTGGCGTGGGGCCGAGTTCGAAGATGTAGCTACCCGGGAGCAGGACGGTGTCCTGGACCTGCACGGGGTTGTCGATTGTGACGAGGGTTGCCTTGTTGAAGTCGTCCGCTTTCAAGGGACTGGTGAAGAAGCCGGCGAGAAGGCCGAGGGAAACGACGGTAAGGACACGAATCGATTTCATAGAATTTACTCCTTGTAAATCGCCTGAACGGATGTGCCGGAGGTGGCGGCCGGTCAGGTCTTTTCGGATTCGCCCGATCGGTATTTCCGATCGGAAGCGCTTTCACTTGTAGAGACGATGGGCGGGGGTGGGAGGGTTACGAAGTTTCGCGGGTAAATTTGTGTAATGCTATGATTCTGATAGTCTTAGCTTCGATGCGCGAAGGGGCGGCGAGGATGCAGAAAGTGGAGCGGCGAGATGAGCGGGGAGTGGGGATGCAAATTCGATGGGGAATTACGGAGAATTATTGGAATATTCCTCGCGAAGTGTCCCGGCTGGGCGGAGGCTTGCGTACTAGCTGGAGCGAAGCCACGGGAACTTCCGGATACGATGCCTCGTAGGAGAACATGCATGAAGCTGAGGTTTCGTTTCGTAAACGCTGTGGCGGTCCTTGCGCTTTTCATCGCTGGCTCTGCGTTCGCCGAGGAGGCCGCCGGGGACTGGACGGGGCAATTGAACGGCGGTTTCCGGGTGCTGGTCCACATCAGCAAAGTGGACTCCATCTATTCCGGGTACCTGACAAATCCGAGCGGGAACCGGACCGGCCTGGATCGCATCGTGTCCGACGGCGCGCATCTGCAGTTCTCGGCCGGCAAGCTCAACCTCAGCTATGACGCCACATGGGATGCGCAGGAGCGTGCATGGGTCGGGAATCTGACGTTTCAGCACGTCTATCGGCTTGCTTTGAAGCGGGCGACCGCGGCGGATATGGCTCCCAAGGTTCACCGACGGCCGCAGGAAGCGGCGATCGCCGCGGGCTCGTTACCTTATCAGCAGAGAGACGTTGTTTTCGGCAATGCCGCGGCCGGCGACCGGCTTGCCGGCACGTTGACCGTTCCACGGGGTAGAGGTCCCTTCCCTGCGGTTGCGCTTGTTTCGGGCACAGGTCACAACACGCGCGATGAGGACGTCTGGGGGCACAGGGTCTTCCTCGTGCTTGCGGATGCGCTGAGCCGCGGCGGCTTCGCTGTTCTTCGCTATGACAAACGCGGGGTGGGAGGTTCGAGCGGGGACTACGATTCGGCGACCTCGGCGGACTTTGCCTCCGATGCGGATGCCGCGATCGGTTGGTTGCGGAATCAGGCGGAAATCGACCCAAAGCGGGTGGGCATCCTGGGCCACTCGGAAGGAGGGATCATCGCGCCGATGGTGGCGGCGTCAGACAAGAATGTGGCTTTTGTGATGCTGATCGCGGGACCTGCGCTGCGCGGCGATCGGTTGTTTGTCGAGCAGTCCGCGATGACGGCCAAGGCCTACGGCGCGCCGGATGATTACGTCCGGCGCCGGAAGCTCTTCGATGAGAAGCTTTATGACGCGATTCTTACGGCTCGCTCCGATGCAGCGGCGCGGACAACGGCTGAGAAGATCGTTGCGGACGGCGTGAAGGATGGGCTCGTGGATCAGAATGAGGCCGAAACCTTAGCGAAGGACGATACAACCGTTTGGGAACGGTATTTTCTAGGCTACGACCCGGCGCCTACGCTCTCGCGGCTGACGATCCCGGTGCTGGCGATCTATGGATCGCTGGACGTTCAGGTTCCGGCCGGGGAGGACTCGCTGGCGGCAAGCGAAGCACTCAAGAACGACCCCAGTGCGATGGTTGTGGTGCTGCCGGGCAAGAACCATCTGATGCAGCAGGCGAAAACCGGCGCTCCGAATGAGTACAACGACATCGAAGAAACCATGTCGCCCACCGCACTGCATTTGATTGTGGACTGGGCCAGCGGCATTGCGAGGAGGAATTGAGATACAGCATCCGGGCCCGGATGCTCTTGCGGACCGCAAATTCCGGTCGGGGGAGCATCTTGCCGGCGCGGCACCATATTCTCTTCGAAGGATGAGCCTGAAGAATAGGAGTTGAGGGTCCGCTGGGCTCCTTTCTGTTTTGTGTTGCATGTGTACATGTATCGTCGTCGTCGAAGCTGTGGGAATGTGGGAATCGCGCAGCGATTTCCAAG
>DAIDIH010000024.1 GCA_027459465.1 Bryobacterales bacterium
GTGGGGCGAGAGGGTGGGGTTGGCGCCGTAGGTTTTGGCGAGGATGACGCGGGCGAGTTGGACGGAGGTGCGGGAACTGGAGTCGGCGGAGTGGGTTTGGATTTCTTCGAAGGGCTTTTTGGAGATGAGGAGGATGCTGCGGACGGCTCCGTGGCAGGCGATGCAGGTGCCGGGTAGGATGGCGAGGTTCTGGCGGGCGGCTTCGACGACGGGGACGATGCCCAAGTCGGCGGCGCCGGTGGCGAGGCGGTCGGCACAGACGGAGGGGAGGCAGAAGGAGAGGTCGAAGAGACCCTGCTGGCGGCCGTGGACCATGCCCCACACGAGCGGGGTGGTGTTGAGATAGCTGACGGCGCAGACGCGGGGAAGATTTTCCGGGGTCAACTTTCAAGTCTATCAAAGGGGGAGCGGGCGGGCCGGGAGGTTTCTGGTAGAGTAGAGGCTTAGCTCATGGCTATCAGCAAGGAACTTCTGGACATTTTGGTTTGTCCTGCGTGCAAGGAACCGGTGCATCTGACGCCGGGCGGGGATGGGTTGAAGTGCGAGGCCTGCAAGCGCGTTTACCCGATCCGCGACGACATTCCGGTGATGCTGGTGGACGAAGCGAAAATCGAAGACTGAGAGCGGTTCCGGTTCGAGCGATGCCCGAAGTAGTCGATCGACTGGCGCGGGGTGCGCGGGTGGCGGTGGTGCGCCTGCGGTCGCTGGGGGACTGCGTGCTTTCGACGCCGGCGCTGCGGCTGCTAAAGGCGCACAGGCCGGACCTGCGTGTGGCGGTCGTCGTCGAGCCGGCGTGGCGGGCGGTGTATGAAGGCAACCCGGATGTGGACGAAATTCTCGAACCGGGCCTGAGCGCGCTTTGGCGGTTTGCGCCGGACCTCGTTCTGAACCTGCATGGAGGGGCGCGGAGCGCGAGGCTGGTGGCGGCCTCGCGGGCGCGGTGGCGCGCCGGGTTCGGGCATTACCGGAACGCGTGGCTGTACAACGTGCCGATTCCGCGGGCGCAGGAGATTTTCCGCGAAGAACGGGTGGTTCACACGGCGGAACACGCGGCGAGCGCGATGTTTTACCTGGGCGTGCCGGTGACGGAGATTCCGCCTGCGCGGCTGTTTGTTTCACGTAAGACCGAGCAGCGGCGGCCGTATGCGGTGATTCATCCGCTGGCGTCGTCGGCGGAGAAAACGTGGGCGGCGGAGCGGTTTGCCGAATGCGCGCGATGGATGGAGCGGGAACTTGGCCTCGAAGCGGTTGTCATCGGTGCGGCGGGCGACGATTTGAATGCGTTTGCAGAGTTCGCGCGGGTGCAGGGAGCGCCGCTCGAAGAAGTGAAGGGGCTGCTGGCGGGGGCGGAGATTTTTCTGGGCAATGACAGTGGGCCGGCGCATATGTCGGCGGCGCTGGGCGTTCCGGTGGTAGTCTTATTTGGGCCGTCGGATCCGGCGATTTGGGGACCCTGGCGCGTGGAGAGTGAAACGAGGCGGCCGGAGAGAGGTCTGCGAAAGTTGCCTGTGGAAGAAGTCACGGAAGCTTTGGCGAAGCTGAGGGCGCGGACGGCGGCACAGGCCGGGAGACACTCGGCGTGATGGAACTGGGGCGCCTGCTGCGGTTCGCCAAGCCGTATTGGGCGGCGCTGGTGAGTTCAAGCCTGCTGATGGCGGGGGTGGGCGCGGGGCAGGCGCTGGTGGTGCTGCTGGTGCGGACGGTGTTCGACCGCGTGCTGCGGCCGGATTCGCCCGAGACGACGGCGACGTTGTTTGTCGTGCCCCTGCTGCACCGGACGATTCTGCTGAACGATATTGTTCCATCGTTTCTGCACAACGTGTGGACCATGGCAGCGGCGGCGATCGTCGAGGTGTACCTGTTCAAGGGGCTGTGCGATTACTTCGGCAACTTCCTCATTAACTACGCGGGTTTCTCGGCGGTGACGGACCTGCGGCAGAAGGTGTTCGACGGGGTGCTGCGGCAGGACTCGCATTTCTTTGCGACGAACTCGACCGGCCACCTGATGTCCTCGATCCTGAACGACATCGATAAGATCCAGGTGGCGATTTCGCACATGCTGGCGGACTGGTTCCGGCAGGCGTTCACGCTGTTCGCGCTGCTGGTGGTGGTGATTCAGACGGATTGGAAGTTGGCGCTGGTGAGTTTGACGGTGCTGCCGTTTGTGCTGACGCCGACGGCGCGGCTGGGCAAGCGGATCCGGCGGACGAGCCGGCGGGCGCAGGACGATACGGCGGAGCTGAACCAGATCCTGCAGGAGACGATCAGCGGGCACCAGGTGGTGAAGACGTTCGGGACCGAGGAGTTCGAGTCGAACCGGTTCCGGACGGCGGCGCAGAAGCTGAAGAATACGAGTTTGAAGTATGTGGCGCAGCAGGCGATCGCTTCGCCGCTGATCGAGTTTTTCGGGGCGCTGACGATTGTGGGGCTGTTGACGTACGCGCGGCTGCAAATCAAGGCGAACGAGATGACGACCGGCGAGTTCACCAGTTTCGTGATCGCGCTGCTGATGCTATACGAGCCGGTGAAGCGGCTCACCGGAATTCACAATATTTTCGAGCAGGCGCTGGGGGCCTCGCAGAAGGTGTTCGAGTATCTGGACCGCGAGCAGGGCGTCAAGGACAAGGCCGGCGCGGCGCGCGTGGGGCGGTTTCACAAGGCGATCGAGTTCGACCACGTGAGCTTCGGGTATCCGTCGTCGCCGGAAGGTTTTCATCTCGACAACGTGAAGCTCGAGGTGAAGGCGGGCGAAGTCGTGGCGTTGGTGGGACCGAGCGGAGCGGGCAAGACGACACTGGCAAACCTGCTGCCGCGGTTTTACGACGTTACCGGCGGAGCGATCCGGATCGACGGACGGGACATCCGGGATTTCCAGTTGGCGAGCCTGCGGTCGAAGATCGGCATTGTGGCGCAGGACACCTTTCTGTTCAACGACACGGTCGCGAACAACATCCGGTACGGGCGCGCGGGGGCGACGGAAGAGCAGGTGCGGGCGGCGGCGCGGAACGCGCTGGCGGAAGAGTTTATTCTGGCGATGCCGGACGGATATGAGACGCGGATCGGGGAGCGGGGGACGAAGCTGAGCGGCGGGCAAAGGCAGCGGATTGCGATTGCGCGGGCGCTGCTGAAGGACGCTCCGATTCTGATTCTGGATGAAGCGACGTCGCACCTGGACACGGAGAGCGAAATGCTGGTCCAAAGGGCGCTGCAGCACCTGATGGCGGAGCGGACGGTGATTGTGATTGCGCACCGGCTTTCGACGATCCGGCGGGCGGACAAGATCGCGGTGCTCGACGGCGGGCGGATTGTGGAGATGGGAACGCACGAAGACCTGGTGAACCAGGGAGGCATTTACCAGAAGCTGCATGGGATGCAGTTTCTGGAGGATCCGGCGGGGAACGTACCGGCGGCATGAGCGGAGCGAAGAAGCGTCAACCGGTGCGGAGCATGACCGGATATGCGCGGGCGCGGCGGGTGTGCGCGGCCGGGGAGATCAATGTTGCGCTGAAGAGCGTGAATCACCGGGCGCTGGATTTGCATATTCAGTTGCCGGATGAGTTGTCGGCGGCGGAACCGGCGGTGCGGGCTGCGCTGCGGGAGCGGCTGAAGCGGGGGCACATCGAGGCGCGGGTGGGTTTTGCGCGAGCAGACGGAGGCGCCCGGGCGGCGTTGAACCGGCCGCTGTTCGAGGCCTGCATTCAGGCGCTGAAGGAAGCGGCGGAGGCGTTGGACATGGCGGCGCCGGCGGTGGATTTGAACGGGTTGCTGCGGGTGCCGGGGATGGTTACGGCGCAGGCGGCCGAGGAGGCGGCGCCGGCGTTGGAAGGAGAGACGCTGGAGGCGCTGAATGAGGCGCTGGACGGGCTGGAGGCGTTTCGCGTGCGGGAGGGCGAGGAGATCCGCGCGGAGATGGGGGAACAGAACCGCCGGCTGGAGATATTGGCGGGCGAGATTGAAAAGAGCCGGCACAAGGCGATGCCGGTGCTGCAGGCGCGGCTGAACGAGAGGCTGAAGGAGTTGCTGCGCGGGGCGGCGGTGGATCCGCAGAGGCTGGCGCAGGAGGCGGCGATGCTGGCCGAGCGCGGCGATATTGCGGAGGAGATTGCGCGGCTGAAGATTCACGCGGCGCAGGCGGCCGCGCTTCTGGATGAGGGCGGCGAGGTAGGCAAGCGCCTGGACTTTCTGCTGCAGGAGATGAACCGCGAGTCCAACACGATTCTTTCGAAAACGGGAGGGGCCGGGGAGATCGGGCTGCGGATAACCGAACTGGCGCTCGAGGCGAAGTCGGCGATCGAGAAGATCCGCGAGCAGGCGCTGAACCTGGAATGAGCATTGTGTTTATCGTGTCGGCTCCGTCGGGGTCGGGGAAGTCGACGCTGGTGAGCGGGCTGATGCGGAGGGTTGCGGGGCTGCGGTTCTCCGTGTCTTACACGACACGCGCGCCGCGGGGAGCGGAAAAGAACGGGGATCAGTATTATTTCGTCGCTCGGGAGGAGTTCGAGCGCCGCATCGCGGCGGGGGAGTTCCTCGAGTTCGCGGAGGTGTTCGGGAACTACTACGGGACGCACCGGAGCGAACTGGACCGCGCGGAGGCGGACGGGGTGGATCTGGTGCTCGACATCGACGTGCAGGGTGCGCGACAATTAAAAGGGAATCTTCCCGAAGATAAGGCAGTTAGCATTTTTATCCTTGCGCCGTCGCGGGCGGAACTGGAACGGCGGCTGCGGGAGCGAAGCGAGGATTCCGAACCGGTGATTGAGCGCAGGCTGCGGGACGCGGCCGCCGAGATCCGGAACTACGACCGGTACGATTATGTGCTGGTCAACAAGGATGTGGAAGAGTCGGTAGAGACGTTGTGCTCGATTGTGCGCGCCGAGCGGATCAAGCGGGCGCGGGTCGAGGCGATGATCCGGCCGATTCTTGCGAGTTTCGAGAAGTAAGGGAGCAGGAACAGACGATGAGCGAGAAATTCCGCAGCAACGGGGCGTTTTCGATTCCGGACGATCCGGACGCGAGCACATACCGGTTCATTATCGTGGCGGCTAAGCGGGCGCGGCAGTTGCAGACGGGCGCGCGGTCGTTCCTGCCGACGACGTCGAAGAAGCCGACGGTAGCGGCCATGGAGGAAGTGCGGCGGGGTCTGGTGCAATACACGGACCTGTCGCAGACGCCTCCGCCCGAGCCGGAAGAACAGCCGGCCGAGTAGGGCGATGCGAGCCGTCCTGGGCGTGGGCGGAGGGATAGCTGCCTACAAGGCGGCGGAGTTGGCCCGCGCGCTCATGGAGCGCGGGTTTGCAGTCCAGACGGTAATGACGGCCGCGGCGTGCGAATTTATTACACCGCTGACGTTTACTTCACTTACCGGCCAGAAGACAATCACGGCTCTGTTTGCGCGCGAGAGCGCGGAGGGAACCCTGGCGAGCGCCGTGGAGCACATCGGCCTGGCGCAGGGGGCGGACCTGCTGGTTGTGGCCCCGGCAACGGCGGATCTGCTGGCGAAATTCGCGCACGGGCTGGCGGACGATTTCCTTTCGACAATGTATCTTGCGTTCACCGGACCGGTAGTGCTCGCGCCGGCGATGAACACCGCGATGTGGGAGCACGCGGCGACGCGGGCGAACCTGGAGACGCTGCGGCGGCGCGGCCACGTGATTGTGGATCCGGAAGACGGACTGCTGGCCTGCGGGACCGTGGGGCCGGGACGGCTGGCGGGGATCGATGCGATCGCTGGCGCGGCGGTGGAGGCTGTCGGGCTGCGGCGGGATCTCGAGGGCGAGACGGTTCTGATCACGGCGGGGCCGACGCGGGAGCCGCTCGACCCGGTGCGGTACGTGTCGAACCGGAGTTCGGGGAAGATGGGCTACGCGCTGGCTGAGGTGGCGGCGCGGCGCGGGGCGCGGGTGCTGCTGGTTTCGGGTCCGGTGGCGCTGGAGGCGCCGGCGGGCGTCGAAGTGGTTCGCGTCGAAACGGCGCGCGAAATGCACAACGCGGTGATGAGCCGGCTTGAGGAAGCGACGATCATCGTAAAGGCGGCGGCGGTGGCCGATTATCACTTGTCGCAGGTTCCCACGCACAAGATGAAGAAGACCGCGATGCGGCTGTCGCTGGAACTCGACCCGACGCCGGATATTCTGGCGGAGGTGGGACAGAAGAAGGGGGACCGTCTGCTGATCGGGTTTGCGGCGGAGACGGACAACCTCGTGGAAGAGGCTCGACGGAAGCTGCGCACCAAGAAATGCGACATGGTGGTGGCGAACCTCGTGAGGGGCGAGCACACCGCGTTTGAGAGCGACGACAATGAGGTGGTCCTGGTGATGAGCACGGGGGAGACGGCGCCATTGAAGCGGGCGCCGAAGCGGGAGATCGCGGGCCAGATCTTCGACCATGCGCTGAAGCTGCGGCTGGCGCTGCATGCGGCGCAGTGAGGACGCAACGGGGATGGAGCGCGAGGAACTGCGGCGGCGGCTGGAGTTTTACCGCGACCTGGGACTGACAACCTTGTACCGGAAAGAGAAAGCCGTGGCCGCAGCCGCGCCGGCGAAAGCTGTGGATGCTCCGGCGGAGGCGGCGCCGGCGCCGATTGTGCTTCCTACGATTGAGCCTGTGGGCGATACGCTGGCTCGGATTCGCGAGGACATCGGCGATTGCAAACGGTGCCGTCTGCACGAGGGCCGGCATAAAATTGTTTTCGGCTCCGGGAACGAGCGCGCGAAACTGGTGTTCGTGGGCGAGGGGCCGGGGGCGGATGAAGACGAGCAGGGGCTGCCGTTTGTCGGGCGGGCCGGGCAGTTACTCACGCAGATGATCGAGGGCACGGCGAAGAAGGAAGGGATTCCGCTGCTGCGTCCCGATGTGTATATCTGCAACGTGGTAAAGTGCCGGCCGCCGGAGAACCGGACGCCGCTGCCGGACGAGATGGAAATCTGCGGGCAGTTTTTGTACCGGCAGTTGCAGGTGATCCGGCCAAAGGCGATCTGCGCGCTGGGGTCGACGGCGGCCAAGGCGCTGCTGAGCACGAAGGATGGAGTTACTAAGTTGCGCGGCCGATGGCATAGATGGCGGGATATCCCACTGATGGTGACTTATCATCCGTCTTACTTACTCCGGCCCTATAATCAGAACGCGAAGCGGGAGGCATGGGAGGACCTGAAGACGGTTCTGCACTATGTCTACGATTAGGTATGGCGAGTAAGCCAGGCGGCTTGTTTGTCACGTTCGAGGGCGGCGAGGGCGCCGGGAAGAGCACGCAGATCCGGATCCTGGCCGATCGGCTGCGCGCGACGGGGCGCGAGGTGGTGGAGACGGTTGAGCCGGGAGGAACGGCGATCGGGCGGCAGATCCGGCGGGTGTTTCTGGACGCGCGAAACGGGGAACTGACGCCGGAGGCGGAACTGCTGCTGGTGTTCGCGGCGCGGAGCCAGAACCTGAAGCAGGTCATAAAACCGGCGATCGAGGCGGGAAGGATCGTGCTGTGCGACCGGTTCACGGATTCGACGCGGGTGTATCAGGGCGTGGCGCGGGAACTGGGACTCGAAGTGGTGGAGACGGTGAACCGGATTGCGTGCGGAGCCATGGCGCCGGACTTGACGCTGCTGCTGGATATTCCCGTGGAGGCCGGGATGGCGCGGGCGAGCGCGCGGAATGCGCGGGGAGAGGCGGCCCAGGAGACGCGGTTGGACGAAGAGGCGCCGGAGTTCCACCGGATGGTGCGGGAGGCGTATCTGGATTTGGCGCGGAAGGAGCCGCGGCGGATTCGGGTGATTGCCGCGCAGGGGAGTGTGGACGAAGTGGCGGCGCGGGTTTGGGAGACCGTTGCCGGGAGCGGGGTGTTGGGTTAGCGGGAGGAGAGAGGCAGGTGAGGCTGGGGGAGGGCCGTCTTTACGCCGGGTCCGCGGGCGGCGGTGTCGAGATGACGCTGTTCGCAGCGCGAGAGCAGAGCCTGCAGTTCCTCATTGTTGGCGAGCACGCGGAACTCTTTCGACGGCGCGACGTAAACGAGAGTGCGTTTGCCGGCGCGGACCAGGTTTAGGATGTTTTGCAGAGTACCCTTGCTTTTCGCGTCCCACAGCATGACGCCGTAATCGGCTTCGTTGAACATGGCGAGATCCTTGGCCGCATAGTAGGTGAAGTCTCTGCGCCTGCCGGGCGGTTTGATGTGGCGCAACGGCCAGTTCCCGGCGTTGTTCCGGCATTCTTCCATGCAAAAGACGACAACATTCGAGTAGCCGCGTGCGGCGAGGTGTTGTTGTACGGCCTTGTCCGCACCATTTGCGTCGCCGATGAGGATGGTGCAGTTGCGGCGAATAAGGTCGTCGAGCCGGTCACGAACGGCGGGGTTGAGTTTTGCTACGGCTCTTGAGCCACCGATGAATACGTTCATGACGGACCTATTTTGCGGTCAGCGTGAGAAGGTGGACTTCTCTGGCTTGGCCGGCGGTTTTCAGAAGTTCCGCTATGGCCCTGGCCGTCGCTCCGGAACCGTGAAGGTCATCAAATAACAGCAGGTTCTTCCCCTTCGTCAGCGCAGTCGTCACCATGAAGGCGTCCTTCAATGCCTCGACCCTTTTATCGTACTCAACAATGTCTTTCAGTTGTGGCGTCCGCTTCACTTTCGTGACGCAGGGCGCGCAGAGCGGAATGTCGAGCCGCGCGGAGAGTGCGCCGGCGACCAATCGTACAGGTTGGTGCTTGCGGGTAAGCGAGGGAGGCACGGGAACGATTGCGTCGATAGGCGGCTTCCAAGACGCGCCCAGGAATGTGACGATGGCGTCGGTCAGCGGCGTTACGGCAGCGAGGTCGTTGCGGTACTTCAGCCGATAAAGCAGTTCGCCCACAGGGGAGCGCATTGTGTCGAAACGCGGATGCCCGAATGGATCGTAGCCAAGAAACGTGCTGCTGCGCGTATGAACGTCGAGAGCGAAGCCCTCGCGCCACGGTCCTCGAAGGCGTCTGGGGTTTATTTCGATGCTCACGGCCAATGCCCCTTGCGGCGTAGTGTCTCACAGGGTGAACGATGTTTTCGAGTTTCGTCAAGCCGCCGGTTCTCCGTGCTGGCGAAGCCGATGCTGAGACCGAAGAGGGATCTTTGGCTATGATCGAAGCTGATCCTGCCTCGTGTCCGAACTCATGTCCACGTGACGCCGCGGCACATGTCCTGGCGCGTTGGCCGCATGGCCAACCAGACGCGGGCCGTGGCCGCGACATACGAACCGCTCGCTCGCCGCGAGTTTCCAAGTCTCGGCCGGGTCGATTCAGGCTGCTCCAAGCCACCGACGAAGCAAGTTGCCTTAGGGCAACGAGGCCGCCAGTGCGCTAAGACGCGTTGCGACCTCTTTTACGCCCGGCGCGAATTTCACGGACTTGGCGTCCGTTTCGAGGCCGCTTACGTCGATCCCTGTTGCGATCCGGACCTGCTCGAGAATCGACAGTGTCCGCGCTTCAAAACGGGAGTGATAGAGCGACACTGTCTCGGCGTACCACCTCAGGGCACCGGCGGCCTCTTGGGCAATAAGCCCCTGTCCAGGTTTAAATCGGTCATTGTAACGCTCGCGGACCTGGTAAAAGTCGAGCAACTCCTTCGAAAGGTCCGCCGTCTCTTTTCGCAGGGCGCTCACGGTCCGAAGGTCCTTCAACTGCTTTCTGAGTTCACTCCTCTCTCGTGCGTCGTCGCGGTGTAGTTTCCAAGCAGAGGCGAACGTCAGAGCGCATAGCAACGCAACGGCGATCTTGACCCTGAGCCCGAAGGTCTTGCCGGCTTCTGGCGCTGGCGCAAAGAACACGATGACCGCGATGAGAACGGGGAGGATTATAACGGCAAACTCAGCCACGAACCATTGTGTTTGGGAGTGTTCGCGAACTGCAAGCAAATAATTCGCTCGTTGCGTTCTGGGTTAGCGCGTGAGGATGAGCGTGCCTTCGGGGTCGAGGCGGTAGCGCCACGCGGGAGGGACGAGGGTGGTGGCGCCGTAGTCGGCGATGAGGGCGGGGCCGGGTTTGGAGCGGCCAGACACGGCGGCGCGGGAGAGGACGGGAGTTGGGCGCCGCTGGCCTGAAACAAAAATGCGGCGAATTGTTTGAAACATTTCGCCGGATCCGGCGCGGAGCGCGCCTTGGGGTTTAGGAGCTGTCAGGCGGGCGCGGACGCGGACGGCGACGATCTCGGTGGAGCGGGTTGGGTCGGAGTAGCCGTAGAGGGCGTGGTGGGCGCGGTGGAACGGGGCGGCGGGATCGGCCGGGTTCCAGGGGACGGTGATTTCGTAGCTTTGGCCGCGGTAGCGGAGGTCGGCGGTGCGCGTGAGCACGGCCAGGGGCAAGGCTTTGCGGGCTTGTTTTTCCAGCGTCCGGAAAAGCGGCTCGACGTTCGCGCGGCCAAGCGAACCGGCGGCGAAGTCTCGGACCGGGTCGGCCAGCAGCATGCCGAGGGCGGAGAGGACCCCGGCGAGGGCGGGGACGAGGACGGTTTCGATGCCCAAGTCCGCGGCGATTTCGCAGGCGTGGAGGCCGCCGCAGCCCCCAAAGGCGAGGAGGGCGAAGCGGCGGGGGTCGTGGCCGCGCTCGACGCTGACGACGCGGATCGCGCGTTCCATGCCGGCGTTGGCGGCGCGGAGGATGCCCGCGGCCGCCGCGGTGCGCGACAGGTTCAGAGATTTCGCGATGCGGTCGACGGCGCGCTCGGCGCGGGCCGGGTCGAGGGTGAGTTCGCCGGATACGAGTTGGTCCGGGCCGATGCGGCCGAGGACAACATGGGCGTCGGTGACGGTGGCGTCCTCGCCTTTGCCGTAGCAGGCCGGGCCGGGGTCGGCGCCGGCGCTCTCGGGGCCGACGTGGAGGAGCCCGCCTTCATCAACGCGGGCGATGGAGCCGCCGCCGGCGCCGACGGTATGGATGTCAAGCATGGGGACGCGGACAGGGAAGCCGTCGATGGAGCCTTCAGAGGCTTCGACCGGCTCACCGTCGCAGAGGCTGACGTCGGTGGAGGTGCCTCCCATATCGAAACCGAGGATGCGGGAGTAGCCGGAGCGGTGGGCGAGGCGCACGGCTCCAACCACGCCTCCGGCAGGTCCGGAAAGTATCGTGCGGACAGCGTGGCGGGCGGCGTTTTTGGCCTCGAGCGAGCCGCCGTTCGATTGCAGAATCGCGACGCGGCAGTTGGCCTTGCGCTCGAGATCGGTCAGGTAGCGCTCCATCAGCGGGCCGACGTAAGCGTTGATCAGCGTGGTGGAGGTGCGCTCGTACTCGCGGAATTCGGGGCAGATGTCGTGGGAGGCGGAGAGGTAGCCGAGGCCGTCGAGGGCGGCGGCAGTGGCCTGCTCGTTCTCGGGCGTCTGGTAGGCGTGGAGGAAGCAGATGGCGATGGATTCGACGCCTTCGCGCTTCAGGCGGGCGCGGAGGCGGTGGAGTTCGGCGGTGCTGGGGCGGAGTTCGATGGAGCCATCGGCATGGGCGCGTTCGTGGACGCCGAAGCAGAGTTCGCGCGGGAGGAGATGGCGGCGAGGCGAGGGGGTGAGGTTGTAGAGTTCGGCGCGGCACTGGCGGCCGATGAAGATGACGTCTTCAAACCCCGCCGTGGTGACCAGCGCGGTGCGGGCGCCTTTGCGTTCGAGCAGAGCGTTCGTGGCCACGGTTGAGCCGTGGATGAGGGCGGCGTGGGCGGGCACGGCCGCGCGGCGGAGACCGGCGAGGATGACGGCAGCGGGGTCGCGGGGGTTGGAGCGGAGCTTGAAGACTTCGAGTTTTCCGTTGTCGTGGAGGACCACGAAATCGGTGAACGTGCCGCCGGAGTCGACGCCGATGCGCATGCGGGGTGGTTAGTGGTCTCCGTATTTGAGTTCGCCGGCTTCAATGGCGATGGGCAGGCGGCTGGAGGGAGTGGGCAGCGGGCAGGTGGCGTAGGGGGTGAAGGCGCAGGGAGGGTTGTAGGCTTCGTTGAAGTCGAGGACAACGGTGTCCCCGGTGGGGATGGGGGCTTTCAGGAAGCGGCCGGCGCCGTAGGTGGTTTTGCCGGCGGTGCGGTCATGGAAAACGAAGAAGAGCGAGCCTTCGTCGATGGTCCCATCGAGGCGGAAGGTTTGGCCCTGGAGGCGGAACTCGGCGTAGCCGGGGCTGGTTGC
The DNA here is from genome assembly GCA_027459465.1 of Bryobacterales bacterium. Lineage (GTDB taxonomy): Bacteria > Acidobacteriota > Terriglobia > Bryobacterales > Bryobacteraceae > JAJYKC01. The sequence goes on from DAIDIH010000024.1 coordinate 12,111, forward strand.
GTCAACGCTCGTGCCGAGGACGGTGGGGATGCGGAGGGTTTTCGGCGGGTTGTAGCGATGGTATGTGGCTTCGACGCGGTATTCGGGGCGGACGGGATACCAGCGAAGACCGTGGAAATTGCGGCGCGCTTCGGCGTTGGGGTCCTTGAGGCGGATGCCGATGCGGTCGCCGCGTTCGATGACGAGCATGAGAACCTGGCCGGCCTGGACGACATCGGGGGCTTGATCACCGGCATCGGACTTGAGGACGGCGGTTGCGGCGGGCTTGCCGTTGATGAGGACGTGGGCGCCGGGGGCGGCGTGGAAGGTGACGCGGCGGTTGTGGAGGGTGAAGATGCCGGCATGGGCCGGAGCGTCGCCGGAGGGGAGGGCGACATCGGAGCCAGGCGCGGTTCCGGCGGAGTTGGGGCCCTCTTTCAACCAGGAAAGGCCGGCGAGGGAGAGCCAGCCGTCGGGCTTGCGGAGTTCCTGCTCGCGATGGGCGCGCCACTCGTCGACCGACGCCTGGTAGGAAGGCGCGCCGGCGGCGAACAGAAGGGCGAGCAGCAGCGGAGCCATGATCCAAGGTACAACGGCGGATTCGCGTTCCGGCGTTACCATCCAGATGATATGGACCGGGCCATGGCGGAGAAAATCATCAGCGATGCCGGTGGCGTCCTGGATGAGTGGTCGCATGAATCGAATTTCGCGGATCTTTTCTGGAGCTATCGCTTACTTCTGCAGCGACCGCCGGAGTATTCGGACAAAGCCACTTACAAGCAGCGATGCGCGGCCGATCTGCGCACTTTGGTGCGAGGTTTTATCGACTGTCAGGAATTCCGGAATCTCTGGAAGATCGGCGAGGATGCCAGAATTCCGCTGCCGGACGTGGCCGTCCTCAGCGAGCGGAACGGATTCCGCTACTGGTTCAACATGCGCGACCGGGCGATTGGACACAACATCGCCAAGGGCTGTTACGAGGTCAAGGTCACCGAGTTAGTGTCCCAGTTCGTTAAGCCCGGGATGAGCTGTCTTGACGTGGGCGCTAACCTAGGATATTTCTCCGTGCTGATGGGGAGGCTTGCCGGCAGCCAGGGCCGGGTGTACGCCGTGGAGCCGTTCCCCGCAAACTACGACCTGCTTGTACGGAACATCGAAGAAAACGGGCTGCGCGAGGTGGTGACGCCGTATAAGCTGGCGGCTTACGATAAGGGCGGTTCGGGCGAGATGTACTTTCGCGCGGATGAGCTGAACGACAACTTAGGTTCGATGTTCTTGTCCGGAAAGCCCCAGGAGAGCTACTTGTCACGCACGCCAGTGACGCGGGCGCGGTTGGACGACGTTCTCCCTCAGGGTGCGGCGGTGGATTTCGCGAAAATCGACGTCGAGGGAGCCGAGGTGCATTGCCTGCGGGGAATGTCCCGGATTCTTAGCGATTCGCACCCGGCTCTGGTGGTCGAGTTGAACGAACTGGGCCTTGCAAGGAACGGGAGCACGGCGGAAGAGCTGATCGGTTTGGTTGAAGGCGCCGGCTACATCGTGTTGGACGCGGCCACGCAGTCTAACTTCGTTCTGCCCGCGCGTAAGTTGCGCGATCCGCACGCCATCAAGAATCTGTTTTGCCGCTACGGCGGATAGTCATGGCGGCGGCACGCCCGCGGGCGTTGACGGCGCAACCGTAGAATAGGAAAGTGAGATTACGGTTCGCGGTGTGGCTGTGGGCCGCCGCTCTGTTTGGCCAGGAGTTTTCGGGCATCCAGCTCGAAAAGTTCGCGTGGGGTTTCAACTACACCGAGGGACCGGTGTGGACGGCGCAGGACGGGCTGATTTTCGCCGACGTGCCGATGAACCTCGTGTATCGCGTGAAGGCGGGCGGGACGCCGGCGGTGTTGCGGCGGGACTCGGGCGGCACGATGGGCGAGGCGCTGGACGCCAGGGGGCGGCTGTATATGTGCGAGACCGCGGGCCGGCGCGTGGTGCGAATGGACAAGGACGGCAAGATCGAGGTGCTGGCCGAGCGGTGGGCAGGCAAGCGGCTGAACGCGCCCAACGACATTGTGGTGCGGCGGGACGGGAACGCGTGGTTTACCGATCCGGCGTTCGGAAGCGCGCAGGACACGCGCGACCTGGATTTTTACGGGGTGTTCCACATAACGCCCGCGGGGAAACTGGATGTGATCGCGAAGCCGAAGGGCCGGCCCAACGGCGTCGCGCTTTCCCCCGATGGGAAGACCCTATACGTGACGAACTCGGACGAGCGCAACGTCCGGGCGTACCGGTTGGACCGGAAGGGCGATGCGGCGGGGGAGACGGTGGTGGTGTCGTTTGTCGAGGGCGTGCCGGACGGGATTTGCACCGACGAGCAGGGGAACCTGTACGTGGCGGCGCGGAAGCTGTTCATTTATTCGCCGAAAGGGCAGTTGCTTTGGGCGTTACCGCTCGAGGAGACGCCGACGAACTGCGCGTTTGGGGATGCCGATATGAAGTCGCTGTTTGTGACGACGCGCACGATGCTGTTCCGGCTGAGGATGCCGGTGAAGGGTTGGAGCGTTGACGAGCGGCAATGATTCCCGGCGGTATCCGGAACATCCTTTCATCGGCGTAGGCGGACTGGTGTTTGAAGCGGGGCGTGTGCTGCTGGTGGAGCGCGGGAAGGATCCGCTGAAGGGATGGTGGTCGCTGCCGGGGGGAATTCTGGAGACGGGCGAGCGGCTGGCCGAGGGCGTGAAGCGGGAAGTGGCGGAGGAGACGGGGCTCGAGGTGGACCCGTACGAGATGTTCGAGATCTTCGAACGGATTCTGCGCGATGACGAGGGGCGGGCGGAGTATCACTACGTGCTGATCGATTATTTGTGCCGCGTGACGGGAGGCGAGGCGCGGGCGGCGGACGATGCGGCGGGGTTGGCGTGGGTGAAGCGCGAGGAGTTGCGGAGTTACAAGATTACGGCGGGGACGCTTGACGTGGTGGAGCGGGCGTTTGAGAAGTTGCGCGAGCGCGGGGAGCTGGCATGAGGGAGACGAGCGGGGAGGCGCTTCAGTTCGAGGATCTGCGGTCTCTGGTGGGGCGCTATGTGAACGGTCCGCTCGGGCGGCTGGCGCTGGAGGAAGTGGCGCCGCTGAGCGAGAGGGCGGCGATAGAAGGCGCGCTCGAGTTGGCGGGCGAGGCGCTGAAGTATCTGGAAGAAGCGGCGGGAACAACGGCGGGGCGCGGTCCGGTGACGCCGGTATCGTTTGGGTCCATCGACGATCCGGGCGAGGCGCTGGCGCTGCTGCGGATTGAAGGGGCGGCGCTCGAGGGGACGCAGTTCCGGCTGATTCAAAGGCTGCTGGAGCAGGCGGCGGCGGTGCGCGATGCGATCGGGGATGCGAGCGCGCGGTATCCGGCGCTGTGGGGGATTGCCTCCGGGATGGTGGAACTGCGGGAGGTGGCGCGGAAGATCGCGGAGACGATTCTGCCGGATGGGTCGCTGGCCGACGATGCGAGTCCGGCGCTCAAGAGACTGCGGCGGGAGATCGGGCGGCAGAAGAGCGTGGTGCAGTCGGCCCTGGCGCGGTTTCTGCGCGATCATCACGGCGATGGGACGCTGCGGGAGGAGTTGATCACGATTCGCAACGACCGGTTCGTGGTGCCGGTGGTGGCCGGGCAGCAGCGCAAGGCCGAGGGGGTGATTCATGGAGCGAGCGGAACGGGGCAGACGCTGTTCGTGGAGCCGCTGGAAACGATCGGGCTGAACAACGAACTGGTGCGGCTGAGGGACGAGGAACTGGCGGAGCAGCAGCGGATTCTGCGGGATCTGACGGCAAGCCTGCGGCCGCATGCGGAACCGATGCGGCGGACGGCGCGGGCGCTGGGGCGGCTCGATTTTCTGTTCGCGGCGGGCCGGTTCGGCCGCGAGTTCGACTGCACCATCCCGCGATTGAGCGCCGAAGGAGACGGCGAGATTGACCTCGACCAGGCGCGGCATCCGCTGCTCGAAGATGTGCTGAAGGCGGCGCGGCGGAAGGTTGTGCCGGTGTCGCTGCGGCTCGATGCGCGGAGCCGGACGTTGTTGATCAGCGGTCCGAATACGGGCGGGAAGACGGTGGCGATGAAGACGGTGGGTCTGCTGGCGCTGATGGCGCATGCGGGGCTGCCGGTGCCGGCGCGGCGGGCGGTGTTTCCGTGTTTTGACGCGGTGCTGGCCGACGTGGGGGATCATCAGTCGATCGAGGAGAGCCTGAGTTCGTTTTCGGCGCACATCGCGCATGTGGGGCGGATGCTGGACGAGGCGTCGGAGGAGACGCTGGTGCTGCTGGACGAACTGGGGCGGGCGACGGATCCGGAAGAAGCGGGGGCGCTGGGGGTCGCGATTCTCGATGCGTTCCGCGCGCGGGGAGCGTTTACGATCGCGTCGACGCATCTGGTGGCGCTGAAGGTGTACGGGGCGAATACGCCGGGCGTGGTGAACGCGTCGATGGGATTCGACGATGAAACATTGCAGCCGACTTATGTTTTAAGGCTCGGCGTGCCGGGACGGTCGGCGGCGCTGGCGATCGCGTCGCGGCTGGGGCTGCCGGAGGTGCTGCTCGAAAAAGCGCGCGCGACGATGTCGCATCAGGAGCGCGACATCGCGCGGTTTCTCGATGAGATCGAGCGGCGCGCGGAGGAGTTGCGGGCGGCGGAGGCCCGGCTGGCGGAGCGGATGCGGGAGATCGAACGGGAGAGTAAGGCGCAGGCGGCGGAGGCGGCGCGGGCGGAGAAGGCAAAGCTGAAAGAGATCGACGAGCGGGCGGCGAGCGCGCTCGAAAAATTCGAGGCGGAGGCGCGGGAGGCGATCGCGCGGATCGGGGCCATGGCCGAGGCGAAGAAAGCGGTAGTGCAGGCCGAGCGCGTGGCGGCGAAGGTGAAGCGGGAATTCCAGGAGGCGGCCAAGCCGGTGGCCGCGGCGGTGGCGAATCCGGCGCTGGTGGAAGGCGCGCGGGTGCGGTTGCGCGGGGTGCGGGAGCCGGCGCAGGTGCTGCGGGTGATGGGCGGCGGGAAGATCGAAGTGCAGGCCGGCTGGATGAAGATGCAGGTGGACGCGGGGGACGTGGAGGAAGTGCTGGGGCGCGGGGCGGCGGGGCCGGTCCTGAAGAACGTTTCGTTCCGGCCGGAGGGTCCGAGTTGGGACGTTTCGTACCGCGAGATCAATGTCATCGGGCAGACCGCGGAGGAGGCGGTGGCGGCGGTGGACAAGTTTCTCGACAGCGCGGCGCTGGCCGGGATCGACCGCGTGCGGATTGTGCATGGCCATGGGATGGGGGTGCTGAAGCGCGCGGTGGCGGAGTTGCTGGGCGGGAATCCGCACGTGGCGCGGTTTTATGCGGCGTCTCCGGCCGAGGGCGGCACGGGAGCAACGGTGGCGGAGTTGAAGTAGGAGGTACGCGGGCGATTTCGAAGGAATTCGTGGAGCGGCGCGACGGGAGCTTTTCGCTGGTCAGAAGCCGCGTCCCGTTGGCGTGACTGGGATCCGGGTGTAGCATTCACAGGATCGAAATGCGGCGCGGTTGACGCGTTGGCGCGACGGGGAGGAGACTGGACACGATGCGGAAAATCGTGTTGGTTGCACTGATCGCGCTGGCGGTGGCGGCCCTGGGCGCGCGCGAGGCGGGCGTGTTTCCTGTCCTTTCGAGCAAGGCGATCGGAGGGAAGCAGAGCGCGGGTTTTTATCTGCTGCCGACGAGCCAGCTTTTGCGGCCGTGGGGCGGCGAAACGCCTCTGTTGGGGCGGCCGGTGGATCTGGCGCTCGATGCGGCGCACCGGCGTCTGGCGGTGCTGAACTCGAAAGAAATCGATCTGCTCGACGACGGGTCGGGCGCGGTGCTCGAAGTGATTCCGACGAACACGACTTCGTATGCGGGGATTGCGTTCCGGCCGGGCGGAGGCGAGTTGTGGGCGAGCGAGACCGGGAAGGCGGATGCGTTGTTCATCGAGTCGTTCGCCAGCGACGGGACGCCGGTGGGAGCGATCCGGATTCCGTTGGGCGGGCATCCGGTGCCGTGCGGCATCGTGTTTTCGCCGGACGGGAAGTGGGCGTATGTGGCGCTGAGCCGGGCGAATGCGCTGGTGGTGGTGGATGCCGAGAAGAAACAGGTGGTGCGGCGGATTGACGTCGGAATGGCGCCGAGCGGCGTGGCCTATGACACGGCGAGCGGGAAAGTGTATGTGACCAACCGCGGAGGGCGAAGGCCGGTGGCCGGCGATGCGCTGGCGCCGAGTGCGGGCTCGCAGGTGGCGACGGACCCGGTGACGGGGGCGACGTCGACCGGGACGATCAGCGTGATCGATACGGAAACATGGAAGGCGCAGGAGTTCAAGACGGGGCTGGCGCCATCGAACGTGACGATCCGCGCGGATCTGCACATGGCCGCGGTGGTGAACGACAACTCGGATTCGGTGTCGGTGTTCAACACGCGGACGATGCAGCGGGAGGATGTGGCGGTTCCGGCGTGGGCGAATAACACGCTGGGGAGCGAGCCGGACGCGGTGGAGTTTTCGCGCGACGGCAAGCGGATGTACGTGGCCTGCGGCGGGACGAACTCGGTGGATGTGCTCGAAAGAGATGGAGGGAAGTGGAAGGTGGCGGGCGCGATTCCGGTCGGGTATTTCCCGACGGCGCTGAAGGTGGATCAAAACGGAGCGCTGCGGGTGCTGAACCTGAAAGGTGACGGGAACACGGCGCGGCCGGACGGATACTTCAACTCGCGGGCGTTCGTGGGGACGCTGCTGACGATACCGAAGCCGGGCGCAGAGCAGTTGCAGGCGGGCGAGAAAGAAGTGGAAGCGGCGAACCAGCCGCGGTTCAGCGCCTCGGGCGGGATTGAGAATCTGCCGAGCCTGGGGATCGAACACGTGTTTTTCATCGTGAAGGAGAACCGGACCTACGACCAGTTGTTCGGCGACATCAAGGAAGGCAACGGCGATCCGGACTTAGTGATGTATGGGCGGAACATCACGCCGAACCACCACGCGCTGGCCGGGCAGTTCGTGCTTTTGGATAACTTCAACACGAGCAGCGTGATCAGCTTCGACGGGCACCAGTGGCTGATGATGGGCTTCGTCAGCGACTACACGGAGCGGGCGTTCGCGGCGTCGCCGCGCGGGTATGCCTGGAACATGGCGGACGCGCTGACGGTTTCGCCGGCGGGTTTCTTCTGGCAGTTCGCGCCGAAGCCGCTGAGCGTGCGGATTTACGGGGAGTTCTGCACGCCGGCGGTGTGGGACCCGGAGAAGAAGTCGGTGATCGACATCAACGAAGGCGAGGACCGGAGCTGGAGCGAGTATTATCAGCTCTACAAAGAAGGCAAGTGGGAGACGGCGGTCGGGAGCAAGACAGGCGTGCCGGCCTTGGCGAAGTATTTCGACCAGCGGTATCCGAACGACTCGACGTCGATTCCGGACCAGGTGCGGGCGGATGAGTTTCTGCGGGAGTTCCGCGAGTTCGAGCAGAACGGGCGGCTGCCGCGGTTGACCGTGATGACGCTGAACAACGACCACACGTCGGGGACAAGGCCGGGCGCGCCGACGCCGCGGGCGATGGTGGCCGACGACGACCTGGCGCTGGGGCGGATTGTGGAGGCGATTTCGCACAGCCGGTACTGGGCGTCGAGCCTGATTCTGGTGGTGGAAGACGATCCGCAGGACGGGATCGACCATGTGGACGGGCACCGGACGGTAGCGCTGGCGATCGGTCCGCACGTGCGGCGGCATGCGGTGGATTCGAATTATTACACGCAGCTCAGCATGGTGCGGACGATGCAGGAGTTGTTCGGCATCGCGCCGCGGACGCGGTTCCTTGCCGAGGCGCGGGCGATGAATTCGATTTTCACCGCGCAGGCGGATACGGCGCCGTATCAGCACCTGGTTCCGGGCGTGGCGCTGGATGAGATGAATCCGCCGCTGCGAGTGCTGAGCGGGGCGAGGCTGCAGGCGGCGAAGGAGTCGCTCAAGATGGATTTCTCCGAGCCGGACCGCAATTCGCCGGAGGCGCTCGACCGGATCCTGTGGGCGGATGCGAAGGGTTACAACACGCCGTATCCGGTGAAGCATGGACGGAGGGCAAAATGATACGCACGGCGATTCTGCTTCTTGTTTTGGCGGGCGCCGCGCTTGGAGCGGAGAACTGGCGCGACGAGGGGGTGATTTACCTCGCGCACACGCCGAATGCCGCGATGAATCCTGTGCCGGTGCACGCGGTGGAAATCGGCCATGGGTTCTGGTACGGGCGGCGCGAGGCGAATGTGGAGCGGAGCATTCCGACGATGTTCACGCTGCTGGACGAGCACGGGATTGTCGAGAACTTCCGCAATACGGCGGCGCATAATGGGAAGCCGCACAACGGGCCGCTGTACACGGATTCGGATTTGTATAAGTGGATGGAGGCGGCGGCGTGGAGTTTGCAGTCGCACGACGATCCGGCGCTAAGGAAGCAGTTGGATTCGCTGACGGCGACGATTGCGAGCGCGCAGGAGCCGAGCGGGTATGTGAACACGTACTGGAGCGGGGCGCGCGCCTCCGAGCGATTCACGCAGATGTACCGGTCGCACGAGTTGTATTGTCTGGGGCACCTGCTGCAGGCCGGGATTGCGTATTACCGGTCGACGGGGAACACGGCGCTGCTGGATATCGGGCGGAAGTTCGCGGATTATCTCGTTGCGGATTTCGGACCTACGAAGCGGCCGCTTCTGACCGGGCATCCGGAACTCGAGATGGCGCTGGTGGAGTTGTACCGGACGACGGGCGAGAAGAAGTACCTGGGGCTGGCGGGATATCTGCTGAGCGGGGTGGAGACGGAGAGGCTGCAGTTGAAGCCGTCGCAGATCACGTACCTGTTCAGCGGAGTGCCGTTCACTTCGCGGACGGCCCTGGTCGGGCACGCGGTGCGCGCGATGTACGCTTCGAGCGGGGCGACGGATTATTACTCGGAGACCGGGGACGCGGCCTACCGGAAGACGCTCGACACGCTGTGGGCAGACCTGACGATGCGGAAGATGTACATCACGGGCGGTGTGGGAGCGCGCGCCGAAGGCGAGTCGTTCGGGGCGGCGTACGAGTTGCCGAACGACCAGGCGTATGGAGAGAGTTGCGCGGCGATCGGAAACATGATGTGGAATTTCCGTTTGCTGCAGGTGACCGGCGAGGAGAAGTACGCCGATGTCATGGAGCGGGCGCTGTACAACGGCGTGAACTCGGGCATGTCGCTCGATGGGACGCTGTACTGCTACCGGAATCCGTTGGCTTCGACGGGCGAGAAGATTCGCAACCCTTGGTATGAGACGACCTGCTGCCCGCCGAACCTGGAGCGGGTGCTGGCGTCGCTGCCGGGGTATTTCTACAGCACGTCGAAGGACGGGATCTGGGTGCACCTCTATCACAACAGCAAGCTCGATTGGCATTTGGAAGACGGGACGGGGCTGAAGATCGAGCAGCAGACGGAGTACCCGTGGAAGGGCGACGTGACGCTCGAGGTGACGCCGGAGAAGGCGGAGCGGTTCACGCTGCGGCTGCGGATTCCGGAGTGGGCGAAGAACGCGTCGGTGGAAGTGAACGGCGCGAAAGAGGCCGCGCCGCGGGCGGGGTCGTATGCGGCGATCACGCGCTCGTGGAAGGCGGGGGATCGCGTGACCCTCGATCTTCCGATGGAGACCCGGGCGCTGGCGGCGAATCCGCGGGTCGAGTCGGACTATGCGAAAGTGGCCGTTGCGCGCGGGCCGCTGATTTATTGTCTGGAGGCGCCGGACCAGAGCGCGCCGGTGGGGGACCTGGAATTTGCAGGGCTTTCGGAGCCGTTCGAAAAGCTCGACCGGCCGGATCTTTTGCAGGGCGTTGTGGTGCTGGAGCACAAGGGCGCGGCGTATGAGCCCACACTGGCCGAGACGCCCTTGTATCTTCCGTGGGCGGATGCGGAGCGGCGGACGGCGCGGCCGGTGGAGCTGAACTTCATTCCGTATTACGCGTGGGCAAACCGCGGGACGAATGCGATGGAAGTATGGGTGCCGCTCGGTTTGCGATGATAGCTCAAGACATGAGACGCCTTTTTTGTTTGATGCTGGTTTGCTGTGGAACGATGGCGGCCGCGAATGCGGCGGATACGGTGCTGTTGTGGCCGAACGGCGCGCCGGGCGCGCTGGGCAACGACGACTCGGACAAGCCCTCGCTGACGATTTATCTCCCGCCGAAAGACAAGGCGCTCGCGACCGGCGTGGTGATTTGTCCGGGCGGTGGGTATGCGGGCCTGGCGACGGAGAAAGAAGGCACGATGATCGCGCAGTGGTTTAATTCGATCGGCGTGGCGGGGTTCGTGTTGAAGTACCGTCTGGGGCCGAGGTATCACCATCCGATCGAGTTAGGCGACGCGCAGCGGGCCATCCGGTATGTGCGGGCGCATGCGGCCGAGTACGGGATATCGCCCGACCGGATCGGGATCATGGGTTTCTCGGCGGGCGGGCACCTGGCCTCGACCGCGGAGACGCATTATGACAAGGGCGAGGCGAGCGCGGCGGATCCGCTGGACCGGCTGCCGGACCGGCCGGACTTCGCGATTCTCTGTTATCCGGTTGTGGCGATGACGGGGCCGTACGTGCACCAGGGTTCGCGGCGGATGCTGCTGGGCGACGAACCGGATCCGAAGCTGGAGCAGTTGCTTTCAAACGAACAGCAGGTGACGCCGGACACGCCGCCGACGTTTTTGTTCCATACGAACGCGGATACGACGGTGCCGGTGGAGAACAGCGTGCAGTTTTACCTGGCGCTCAAGAAGAACAATGTGCCGGCGGAGATGCACATTTTCGAGGATGGCCCGCACGGGGTTGGGCTGGCGCCGACGTATGCGGCGCTGTCGATCTGGCCGACGCTGCTGGGGAACTGGCTGCGCGCGCGGGGGTTGCTGGACCAGGTGGCGCACTGAGCGCACAGGTGCAATGAGCGGCGCAAGCCGCGCGGCACCGTTGTGCGCGGTCCTGACAGGAGAGCCTCAGGCGAGGCGGGCGAGGCGGGCGAGGCCTTCGTCGAAAATTTCTTCTTTTGCGAGGCCGCTCACGACCAGGTAGGCTTCGCGATCGAAATCGAAGAAGTAACCGGGCTGGACGAGCGTGCCGTGGTGGAGGAGTTCGAGGGTCCAGTCTTCTTCGGTGCGGATGCGCGGGGCTTCGATGACGGAGTACCAGCCGCCTTCGCAGTTCAAGACGCGGAAGGGCGAGCCGCCGGAAAAAAGTTGGCGCGCGGCGCCTGCGTTGCGCGCGGCGCGTCGGGCGATGGACGCTCGAATTTCACGGCCGAGACGGAGGAGGTCAGGCGCGGCGCACTGCACGGGAGCGGAAGCGGACAAATACGCATCGGCGATCCACTCGAGGCGATCGAAGGCAGGCTGGCGCAAATTGGAGGGGCCTTGCACGGCGATCCAGCCGAGTTTCATCTGCGGGAGGCCGGCGACTTTCGAGAGACCGCTTAAGACAAACGTGAGCGATTCGCGGGCGCCGGCGGCGGTTTCGGCGCGGTGGGCGTCGGGCGAGAAGGCGTAGTCGGAGAAAACTTCGTCGGAGAGCAGGGCGAGGGAGTGGGTGGCGCAGAGGCGGTCGAGCGCGGCGAGTTCGTCGTGTTTTAGGAAAGAGCCGGTGGGGTTGTTGGGGTTGACCAGGGCGATGGCCCGGGTGCGTGGCGTGACGGCCGACGAGAGAGCTTCGAAGTCGATGCGCCAGGCGCCATCGTAGCGGAGCGGGTATTGCGCGACGCGGACCCCTTCGAGCGCGGCGAGATGTTCGAAGAGGGGATAAGACGGGCGCGGCGTGAGGATTTCGTCGCCGGGGTCGCAGAGGAGTTTGAACAGCAGCGCGTAGCCTTCGCTGGTGCTGGCGGTGAGGAGGAGATCGGCGGGAGAAATGGGGATGGCGCGCGCGGCGTAGTATTCGGCAACGGCTTCACGGGCCAAGAGGAGGCCGGCGGGCTGAGGATCGTAGCTGAGCGAGGCGGGGTTCGAAAGCGAGGCGAGGATCTCTTCGGAAGGGTAGTTGAGACCGGCGCGGGTGGGGTTCGATTCAGTGAGATCGAGGACTTCTAGACCGGCGGCGCGGCGCGCAGCGAGGAGGCGGGTGAGGGAATTGGGGCGAAGGTCGTTGGGAACGCGTGCGGAAAACACTAGTCGCTGGAATCGCGGTGCGCGGCGGACGGGGTGAAGGCGGGCACGCAGACGGCGATGTATTCAGCGCCGCCGGGGGCGGGCGTGCTGTAGCGGACCCACTCGCCTTTGTGGGCGATGATGGCTTGGCCGGCTTCGACATCGGTGATGCCGTCTTTGTGTTCGACGCGGAGACAGCCCTTCAGCACCAGCGTGAATTCGTCGAACTCCGGCGTCTGGCCGGGTTCGGACCAGCCTTCAGGGCTGTGCATGTGAGCGAGGCTGGCCGCGGCGGTGCCGCTGTTGACGAGGCCGACGTATTCTTCGATGAGTTTGCCGTCGCCCGCGGGGATGAAGGCGGGGTCGCGGATGAGATCGGGCATGAGGTCAGTATTCGCGTTCCGTAATGAGGTCGGTCACGCCGTAGAGGGCGCGTTGGTAAGGGGATTCGGGGAATGCGGCCATGATGGAGCGGGCTTTTTCGGTGAAGGCCCGCGCCTTGCGCCGGGCGCGTTCGAAGCCGTCGTAGCGGGAGACGAGGGCGGAGATGCGTTCGAAGGGGACGGTCGAGTAGTCGCCGTCGCCAAGCACCTGCTCGACGAGTTTGCGTTCGTCGGGCGTGGCCTGTTCGAGGGCGTAGATGAGGGGGAGGGTGACTTTGCCTTCGCGCAGGTCGTTGCCAACCGGCTTGCCGAGGACTTTTTCGCGAGCGGTGAAATCGAGCACGTCGTCAACGAGTTGGAAGGCCATGCCGAGGTTCCAGCCGTAGTCGCCGAGGCGGGCTTCGGTGGCTTCGTCGGCTCCGGCCATGAGGGCGCCGAGGCGGGCGCACGCGGAGATGAGGCTGGCGGTCTTACGGTCGACCAGTTCCATCGAGTCGGCCTCGGTAATGTCGATGCGGCCGATGCGCTCCAGTTGGAGGAGTTCACCTTCCACCATCATCTGCGTGAGACTGATGAGCAGGTCGAGGACGGGGAAGCTGCGCTCGCGCAGGGCGATCTGGAAGGCCTGCATGTAGAGCCAGTCGCCGGCCAGGACGCAGGTGTGGTTGCCCCAGATCGTGTTGCTCGAGGGGCGGCCGCGGCGGGTGCGGGCGGCGTCGATAACGTCGTCGTGCACCAGCGTGGCGGCGTGAATCATTTCGACCACGGCGGCCATGCGGATGGCGCTGTCGTTGGGTTCGCCGAGCAGGCGCCCGGAGAGCAGGACGAGGATGGGGCGAAGACGCTTGCCGCCGCCGGCCTGCAGGTAACTATTGATGGCCGTAACGGCCTCGACGCTCGATACGGATTCAAGGCTGATAGCCTGCTCGACACGTTCGAGGTCGGCCCGGACGAGGTCCAGGATCTCGCGTGCTGTCAGCGATTGCCCAAGTCTGCTAAATCCCATCCAATTCGTTCCAGTCTAACAGTCCAGCGTTGTTGACGGCAGCGCCACCTGGGCGAGGCGGCGGAAATTGGCGGCGGTGGCGGCGACAAGTTCGGCCACTTCGATGCCGCGGACACGGGCAAGTTCAGCGGCGGTGAAGGCGACGAACGCGGGTTCGTTGCGCTTGCCGCGCTTGGGCACGGGCGCCAGATACGGCGCGTCGGTTTCAAGCAGAATGCGATCGAGTGGGACGAGGCGGGCTGCTTCCCGGACGCTGTCGGATTTTGGATACGTGACGACGCCGCCGAAGGCAAGCGAGAACCCGAGTCTCACGGCGCGTTCGGCTTCCGCGGGGCCTCCGGTGAAGCAGTGAAGAATGCCGGGAAGGCCGTGCGCGGTCCAGCGTTGTTCGAGGATCGCGAAAGTGTCGTCCCAGGCCTCGCGGGTGTGGATGATGACGGGCTTCCCCGCCCCGGCGGCAAGCGCCAACTGATCAACGAAGACGGCGCGCTGGGTGTCGCGGGGCGCGAAATCGTAGTGGTAGTCGAGGCCGATTTCTCCGATTCCCACGACTTTTGGATGCCCGGCGAGCGTTTCGAGGTTTTTATAAGTCTCCGCGCCGGCTTTCGCGGCATCGTGCGGGTGGACGCCGACGGTGGCCAGGAAGCGGGGATGACGATCGGCGAGGCGGATGCCGGCTTCGAGGTCCGGCGGTCCGTCGCCGGTGCCGATGGCCACCATCCACGTCACGCCGGCTTCGTGGGCGCGGTCGATGGTGCGTTCGCGGTCGTTGTCGAACTGAGGGTTGTCGAGATGGCAGTGGGAGTCGATCACTTCAGGCGTGCTCCCACGGGCACGTCTTCGAGGAAGCCGGCGAGGACGGGCGAGCCGCCTTCGAGCGAGGCGGCCACGATCATCCCCTGGCTGGTGATGCCTTTCAGTTTGCGCGGCGCGAGGTTGGCGACGATGACGACTTTGCGGCCCACCATCTGCTCCGGTTTGTAAGCCAGGGCGATGCCGGCGACGATGGTGCGGGGCTCAGGCTCGCCGATGTCCACTTTGAGATGCAGGAGTTTGTCGGAGCCTTTCACGGCTTCGGCCGAGAGCACCTGGCCGGCGCGGAGATCGACTTTGGCGAAGTCGTCGATCGTGATGGTGGGCTCGGCGGGCGTGGGCGGCGGCGCGGCTTCGGGTTTCTTGCCCAGCAGGGCGTTCTGGCGGTCCTTTTCTAAGATTTCAAGTTCCTGCATGCGCGGGATGGCGGTTTTAGCTTCAATGCGCGGGAAGACGGCTTCGGGCTTCTGCGTTTGCTGGCCCGCGGCCAGGAGGCCCCAGCGGAGATCGGGCGCGCGGAGCGCGGCAAGCGGCGTGGGCATGCCGAGCTGCGCCCAGATCTTTTCCATGGATGTTGGCATCACGGGATAGAGCCAGCCGCAGACCAGGCGCAGGGCTTCGGCGGAGGTGTAGAGCGTTTCGTTGAGCTTTTCGCCGGCTTCGGGCGAGGTCTGGCGCTCGCGGGCGAGTTTCCAGGGGGCGCGCTCGACGATGTAGCGGTCGATGCTGGAGACGAAGGCGAGGACGGCTTCGATGCCGCGGGTGAAATCGAAATCCAGGAAGCGGGAAGTGACTTCTTTTGCCGCGGCGGCAGCGCCTTCCGCGATCTGCGGGGCGCCGGACGAAGCAGGCACGAGGCCGCCGCAGTACTGCTGGATCATGGTGAGCGTGCGGCTGGCCAGGTTGCCGATGCCGTTGGCGAGGTCGGCGTTGTAGCGCTCGATGAGCGCGTCGTAGCTGAAGTTGCCGTCCTGGCCGAAGGGAATTTCGCGCCAGAGGAAGTAGCGGAGCGGATCGGGCCCGCCCATGACTTCCGTGATAGGGCCGGGGCGCACGATGTTGCCGCGGCTCTTGCTCATCTTGCTTTCCTGGAACAGAATCCAGCCGTGCGCGAAAACCTGTTTCGGCAGCGGCAGGCCGCCGGCCATGAGGAACGCGGGCCAGTAGATCGCGTGGAAGCGCAGGATGTCCTTGCCGATCAAGTGGAGGTCGGCGGGCCAGATGCCTTCGCGGTCCTTGACGGCGCTCATGTAGGAGATCAGGGCGTCGAACCAGACGTAGAAGACGTGCTTGCCTTCGACAGGGACGGGGATGCCCCAGTTGATAGTGGTGCGGGTGATGGAGAGGTCGTTGAGGCCCTGCTTCACGAAGGCGATCAACTCATTGCGGCGCGTTTCGGGCTGGATGAAGTTGGGTTCGCGCTCGTAGAGTTCGAGGAGCTTGTCGCCGAAGGCGGAGAGTTTGAAGAAGTAATTCTCTTCGGTGACGGTTTCGGTGGGGCGGCCGCAGTCCGGGCAGGGGTCGCCGGGCTTGGCGTCGTTGACGTAGAGTTCGTCGTGGAAGCAGTATTGGCCTGTGTAGGAGCCTTTGTAGATGTAGCCGTTCCTCTGGCAACGCTCGAAAAGGTCGCGGACGGTTTCAAAGTGCTTCGGGTCGGACGTGCGGATGAAATGGTCGACGGAGATGCCGAGGGCCTGCCACTGTCGGACGAACTCGTTGGCGATGGCGGTGGCGTATTCTTCGGGGGATTTGCCGATGGCCTTGGCGGCGCGCTCGACGTTCTGGCCGTGCTCGTCGGAGCCGGTGGTGAGGATCACGGGGTCGCGGCCCTGCTGGATCTGGAAGCGCTTGATCAGATCGGCGGTGAAGGTGCAATAGGCCGTGCCGATATGCGGCGCCGCGTTGACGTAGTAAATCGGTGTGGTGAGGTAATACTTGCTCATGGATGTGGTCAGTCAGTGGCGGCGAGGGAAGAATAGGCGCGCGCCGCTTCGGCCAGCACTTTTTTCAGCGCCACGCGGTGCTCGCGGGCGAGCCTGAGGCAGTCGTCGTATTCGGGCGCGAAATCGCCGGATTCGCTCACCTTGACGCGCACGCGGCCGTAGGGCGTGTCGACTTCCTGGACGTGCCGGGCCTGAACGCGGCGCTCGGCTTCATACATGCGCAAGCCGAGAGTGGACGTCTCGCTGAACATGAGGCGGACGAGGGTTTCGCGTTCCTCGGGGAGCGCGATGACTCGGAGCAGCGTGCCCGGGCGGTTCTTTTTCATCAGCAGCGGAGTGAGCGTGACGTCAAGCGCCCCGGCTTCGAGCAGCCGTTCCTGGGCGTAGCCGAGAACCTGCGGGCTGGAGTCGTCGATGTTGGCCTCGATCACGATGACGCGGCTGGCTTCGGCGGCGCCCGTCGCCTCGCCCACGATGGCGCGGAGGACGTTGGCGTGCGTCGGAAAATCCTTGTCGCCGGCGCCGTAGCCGAGCGAGTGGATGCGCATGGATGGCATGGGGCCGAATCCTTCGCTCAAGGCGGCGAGAATGGCGGCGCCGGTGGGAGTCGTGAGTTCCATTTCGGGACCGCGCGCGTAGACAGGCTTGCCTTTTAGTAAGTCCGCGGTGGCGGGGGCGGGCACAGGCAGCACACCGTGCTCGGTCGAAACTGTGCCGCTCCCGGTGTTGACGGCGGAGGAGTAGACGGCGTCGACCGAGAGGAGTTCGAGCGCGAGGCAGGCGGCGGCGATGTCGCAGATGGAGTCGACCGCGCCGACTTCGTGGAAGTGGACCTTTTCGATCGGCACGCCGTGGACGCGGGCTTCGGATTCCCCAAGCCGCTGGAAGACCTGGGCGGCGCGAAGTTTGGCGCGGTCCGGAAGGGAGGAGGCGTCAATCATGCGCAGGATGTGCGGCAGATGGCGGTGGGATTTGGTTTCGCCGCCGCGGACGTAGAACTTCGAGGCGGTGATGCCGCGGCGGGCGGTCTTTTCCACCGAGATCTGCGCGCCGGTGGCGAGACTGGTGAGGCCTTCGATGAGCGCGGCCGCATCGGCGCCGGCATCCACGAGGGCTCCGACGGTCATGTCTCCGCTGATGCCGGAAAAGGCATCGAAATAACAAATGCGCATGGCAGGGATAACTTTCATTATCGCCCGTCAACGCTCGAGCAGGGCGTGGCGGGCTTCGAGGACGAGTTCCCGGGCGGCTTCGGGTGTATCGCCGAGGGCGGTGAGGTGGCCCATTTTGCGGCCGCGGCGGGCTTCGAGTTTGCCGTAGAGGTGGAGCTTCACGCCGGGGACGGCGCAGGCGCGCGCCCAGTTGGGCTCGCCGTTCTCCCAGAGGTCGCCCAGAAGGTTGGCCATCGCGGCGGGGCGGAGCATATCGACCGCGCCGAGAGGAAGGCCACAGACCGCGCGCAACTGCTGTTCGAACTGGCTGGTGAGGCAGGCGTCGATGGTGAGGTGGCCCGAGTTGTGGGGGCGCGGAGCAAGTTCGTTGATCAGAAGGCGGCCGTCGCGGGTGACGAAGAACTCCGTACACAGAACGCCGGCGACGCCGAGTTTTTCGAGCACCGCGCGGGCGATTTCGGCCGACTCGCGATGAAGGCGTTCCGAAATGGTGGAGGGGCTGACGGAAACGTCAAGGATGTGCCGGGCGTGGGTGTTATCCGACGGAGCGTAAGTAACGCAGGAGCCGTCGGCCGTGCGCGCGGCGACGACCGAGATTTCCCGCTCGAAATCGACGAAAGCTTCAAGGACGCACTCGGCGCTGCCGACTTCGCGCCAGGCGGATTCGGCCTGATCCGAAGAGGCGATTTTGGCTTGCCCCTTGCCGTCGTAGCCGAAGGCGGCGGACTTGAGGACGGCGGGGGTGCCGAGTTCGGCGATCGCGGCACGAAGTTCGCCGGGCGAGCGGACTTCGCGGTAAGGGACGTGGGGAAGGCCGTTGGCGCGGAGGAAGGCTTTTTCGCGGATGCGCTGCTGCGTGGTGTGGAGAACGGAGCCTTCGGGGCGGACCGGGGCACACTCGGAGGCCGCGGCGGCCGTGGGCGCCGGAACATTTTCGAACTCAAATGTTACAACGCGGGTTTCCCCGGCGAAGCGGCGGACGGCGTCGAGGTCGTCATAGGAGCCGACAACTTCAACATCGGCCACCTGGCCCGTGGGAGTGTCTTCGTCGGGCGAAAAGGTGTGGACGCGATAGCCCATGCGGCGGGCGGCCAGGGTGAACATCCGTCCAAGCTGGCCGCTGCCCAGGACTCCGACCACGGAGCCGGGCGGGACGTAGAGATGGTCTTTCATCCGGGATCAGTCGAGCTCGAGCGTGGCTTTCTTCACCTTGGCGGCGAGGTCTTCGCGGTACGTGCGGAGTTTTTCGCGGAGCGCGGTGTCATGGTTGGCCAGGATGGCGACGGCGAGCAGGCCCGCGTTCGTAGCTCCGGCGCGGCCGATGGCGAGCGTGCCCACCGGGATGCCGCCGGGCATCTGAACGATGGACAGCAGCGAATCCATGCCGCTCAAGGCTTTCGATTCGACGGGGACTCCGAGCACCGGGACGAGCGTCTGCGAGGCGACCATGCCGGGAAGATGGGCGGCGCCCCCGGCGCCGGCGATGATCACGCGTAGGCCGCGGGATTCGGCGGCGCCGGCGTATTCGGCCATCCACTGCGGCGTGCGGTGCGCGCTGACGACGCGGCACTCATGCGGCACGCCGAAGTCCCGCAAAATTTCGGCGGCGTGGCTCATCGTGTCCCAATCCGACTTGCTGCCCATGATCACGCCGACCAGCGGCTTCAATGGGGCGGCGGGTTCGGCGCGCGGGCCTTTCGGAGCGCGCTTCGGCGGGGCGGCGGGCTCGGGTGGCGGGACGGGCAGATCGTCCGCCATCACCGGGCCTCCGGGTTGGAAGACGCGATATTCCGGGCCAAATTGTCACGCATAGGGAAGGAACTCTCACAATATCCGGTTGGAAGGGAGCGCGCAAGAGGCGCCGGCCGCCCAGGTTCCCTCCACCGCCCGAAGAGCAGCAGCCCTCACTTCCGCACAAAAAACCCCTCCTTGTCCATCCCCACCGGCGCCGTCACATCGAAAAACCCAATCATCATCTCCGCCGTGCTCTGCTCCCCAAACCGCACCGCCGTATCCGGATCCGGATTGTTCGGGTTGTTCTTCGAATTGTCGAAATGCGCCACCCACTCGAGCTTCGCCCCCTTCGGCAGCACCCGCGGCGCGGCCAACACATAGTTCAACTGCCAGTGAAAGTCGTACGGCTTCACATACAGCATCGTCTCGATCTGCCCGTCCGGATGAATGTAGTGAAACGCGAACGAAGTCCCCCGCAGATGCATATGCGGGAAGAAACTCAAAATCTCCGTCTCCCGCGGCAGCGTCCCATACGCCGACACCCGCACATCCGGATCTCCCGGCGGCAGCACAAACGTGTCGTTGCCCAACTGCAGCGTGAACACCCGCTTCTTCACCGGCCCCCGCGCAAACTTCAACCCGATCCTCTCGTGATCGAGCGCCGCCTTCCCGTCCGGCTGATAGTGCATCTGAAACACCAGGTCCGACCCCGCCGGAATCTTCTTCGCCATCCCTGCCGGCAACTTCATCGGAGGATTCCCCGGCGCATACACCAAAACCATGTCGCTCGTCGTCCACAACCGCCGGTGCCGCGGATCGTCTTCCGGAATGCTGTACGGTATCCCCGGCTTCGCCTCCTTCAGCCAATCCGAACCCGGCGGCCGGATGTAAATCACGATATGATGCACCACCCGCCGCGCCGTCGGCCTCACCTCCGCCGCCGTCACCCAACGGTCCCGCCGGAACCCCGTCGGCATCACCACAAACTGATACTCCACCACCCCCTTCGCCGGCACCGATATCGTCCCCGGCATCTCCAGCACCACGTCCGGCTTCCCGATGTTCCAACCCACCGGCCACGCAATTGGCTTCGGACCCTCCGCCGCATCTCCCTTCGGCGCCCCACCCGCCGCCCACTTCGCAATCGTCTGAATCTCCTCGGCCGTAAGCGTCGGATCGTCGGCAAACTTCCCAAACCGCGGATCCGCAAACCACGGCGGCATCTTCTTCCGCAACACCGCCTCCCGGATCGCCGCCGCCCAAGGCCTCACTTGCGCATACGTCTCGAGCGGCATCGGACCAATCTCGCCAGGCCGGTGGCACCTCTGGCATCGCTTCTCGAGCACCGGCAGCACGTCCCGGTAAAACACCGGCGTCCCCGCCCCCTCCACCGTCGCCCCCGCGGCAAATCCCGATAAAATCACCGCAAAAAGCGGCATCCCGAGCTTCACCATCGCATCCAGCATAGCTCCCGGAGTCTTCCTCCCCGCCAACGTGCTTAGATCATAAAGTGAAACGTCTTCCGCTCGCCCTCTGCCTCGCCGCTCTCACCCTCCCCGCGCTTCACTCCCAGATCGCTCTTCCCTCTCTCACCGGCTCCTCCGCCGCCAAAAACTCGAACCCCGATCCCCTCGGCCGCGACAACCCCCACGGCGCCGTCCTCGGCTTTCTCCGCTCCGCCCAGGCCGGCGACCTCGTCGTCGCCAGCCAGTACCTCGACACAGACGTCAAAGGCGCCGAAGGCCAGGATCTCGCCCGCAAACTCAAAGCCGTCCTCGATCACGACCTCATCACCAACCTCGACGCCATCAGCGCCAACCCCGAAGGCTCTCTCACCGACAACCTGCCGCCCGACCAGGAATCCATCGGCACCATCACCTCCGATCACCAGAAAATCCCCGTCCTCCTCCACCGCGTCAGCCGCCAAAGCCGCCTCATCTGGCTCTTCGCCCCTTCTTTCCTCGATCAGGTCCCAGACCTGTTCGACGACATCAATCGCCCCGCCATCGAAGCCCACCTCCCCGACTTTCTCCTCGTCCGCCTCCACATCCTCTCCCTCCGCCTCTGGCAGATCCTCGCCTTCGGCCTCGCCATCGTCCTCGCCTTCTTCATCGCCGCCCTCGCCACCCACCTCCTCGTTCTCCTCCTCCGCCCCCTCGTCGAACGCATCTCGCGCGAGCGCGCCGCCGCCCGCCTCGAATCCATCGCCGGACCCGTCCGCTTCCTCATGCTCGTGCTCGTCATGCGCGCCGGCACGACAATCCTCACCCTCCCCATCCTCGTCCGCCAGTACTGGATCCGTATCGTCGCCGTTCTCGCCGTCGGCGGCGCCACCTGGCTCGTAAGCCGCATCATCGAAATCTTCTCCCAACTCTCGGCCAACCGCTTCATCCGCATCCGCGAACCCGGCAGCCTCGCCATCGTCCACCTCGTCCGCCGCCTCCTCAAAGCCGCCGCCGTCTTAATCGGCTTCCTCCTCATCCTCCAGAACGCCGGCGTCAACCTCACCCCCATCCTCGCCGGCGTCAGCGTCGCCGGCATCGCCGTCGCCTTCGCCGCCCAGAAAACCCTCGAAAACTTGTTCGGCGGCATCATGATCATCACCGACGAACCCGTTCGCGTCGGCGACTACTGCCAGTTCGGCTCCCAGGCCGGCACCGTCGAGGACATAGGCCTCCGCTCCACCCGCTTCCGCACCATCGGCCGCACCGTCATCTCCGTCCCCAACGGCGAACTCGCCACCATGAATCTCGAAAACTTCTCCGTCCGCGACAAAATCCTCTTCAACCCCACCATCGGACTCCGCTACGAAACCACCTCCAACCAGATCCGCCACGTCATCGCCGGCGTCCGCCGCCTCCTCTACTCGCACCCCCGCGTCGAATCCAACACCTTCTGGGTCCGCCTGAACAAAATGGACAACTCCAGCCTCAATGTCGGCGTCTTCGCCTACATCCTCACCCGCGACTACAACGAGTTCCTCGCCGTCCAGGAAGACCTCCTCCTCCGCATCCTCGACCTCGTGGAAGCCTCCGGCTCCGGCCTCGCCTTCCCCAGCCAAACCCTCTACCTCGGCCGCGACACCGGCCTCAACACCGAAAAAGCCAAACAGGCCGAAGCCGAAGTCGCCCAATGGATCGCCAACAACCAACTCCCCTTCCCCAACTACAACCCCACCCAAATCGCCGAATTCGAAAACACCGCCCAGTACCCCCCGCCCGGCTCCGCCCAATCCTGATACACTCGGCCACCAAAGGCGCGCCATGCCGAAACTTCTCCCGCTCGTTCTCCTCTTCGCCGCCGCGTCCTTACAAGCCACTACCCCCTGCGAATCCCTCGCCACCCTCCCGCTCCCCCAAGCCAGAATCACCCTCGCCCAACTCGTCCCCGCCGGCGAATTCACCCCCCCTTCTTCCCAACCCCTCCCCAACCTCCCATCCTTCTGCCGCGTCGCCGCCACCCTCACCCCCTCACCGGACTCCAACATCAAAATCGAAGTCTGGCTTCCCGCCCAATGGAACGGAAAATTCGAAGCCGTCGGCAACGGCGGTTGGAGCGGCAACATTAACTACTCCGGCCTCGCCCACGGCATCGCGCGCGGCTACGCCACCGCTTCAACCGACACCGGCCACACCGGCGGCAGCGCCGAATTCGCCCTCGGACATCCCGAAAAACTCACCGATTTCGCCTACCGCTCCGAACACGAAATGGCCGTCAAGGCCAAAGCCATCATCGCCGCCTTCTATGGCAACGGACCCAGGCTCTCCTACTGGAACGGCTGCTCCTCCGGCGGCAAACAAGGCCTCAAGGAAGCCCAGCTTTACCCGGAAGACTTCAACGGCATCATCGCCGGAGCCCCCGCCAATAACTGGGTCGCCCTCCTCTCCGCCGACATGTGGATGAGCGTCGCCGAACTCGAAACCCCCGCCTCCACCATCTCCAACGACAAACTCCCCGCCATCCACGCGGCCGCGCTCCAGGCCTGCGATTCGCTCGATGGCCTGACCGACGGCCTCATCGCCGACCCCACCCGCTGCCACTTCGATCCCGCCGTCCTGCTCTGCAAAGGACCCGAAACCACCACCTGCCTCACCCCCGCCCAGGTCCGCACCGCCAAAACCATCTACGGCCCATTCACCAACCCCCGCACCCGCCGCGTCATCTTCCCCGGCCTCGAACCTGGCAGCGAACTCGGCTGGCGAGCCTACTCCGGCCCCGCGCCCTTCTCCATCCCCAACGACTATTTCCGCTTCGTCGTCTTCAAAAACCCGGACTGGAATTTCCACACCTTCGACATCGCCCGCGACGTCGCCGCCGCCGAAAAGCAGGACCGCGCCAACGTCCTCAAAGCCACCAATCCCGACCTCCGCAAATTCACCGCCCGCGGCGGAAAGCTCATCCTCTATCACGGCTGGAGCGACAACCTCATCGCCCCGCTCAACTCCGTCAACTACTTCACCAGCGTCGTCGCCGCTCTCGGAGGCCCCGGCAAAACCGCAAACTCCGTCCGCCTCTTCCTGGCCCCCGGCATGTCCCACTGCGGCGGCGGCGACGGCCCCAACCTCATCGACACCCTCACCCCACTCGAACTCTGGGTCGAAAAAGGAATCCCGCCGGACCGCATCCTCGCCTCCCACAAAACCGGCGGCCACCTCGACCGCACCCGCCCCCTCTGCCCCTACCCGCAAGTAGCCCGCTACAACGGCGCCGGCGATACCAACGACGCCGCAAACTTCTCCTGCGTCGAACCCCGCGCCCTTTCTCACTAACTGT
Organism: Bryobacterales bacterium; assembly: GCA_027459465.1. Classification (GTDB taxonomy): domain Bacteria; phylum Acidobacteriota; class Terriglobia; order Bryobacterales; family Bryobacteraceae; genus JAJYKC01. The sequence continues at coordinate 36,045 of DAIDIH010000024.1, forward strand.
GCTAAAGTTCCCTTACTAGTCTCCGTCTGATGTCGCCGTTACCGCCAGCCTCGTTCGATGGCGCACGCGAGGAACTGGAAGCCGTCCTCGCATCGCACCTGTTCACGCGCGCTCCCTCGCTGAAGCGCATGTTCCGCTTCATCTGCGAACGCACCCTCCTCGGCGACGTCGCCTCCATCAAGGAATACACCGTCGCCGTCGAAGCCCTCGGCCGCCCCGCCGATTTCAACCCCAAACGCGACCCCATCGTCCGCGTCGAAGCCCATCGCCTCCGCAAACGCCTCGCCACTTACTACGCCACCGAAGGCGCCTCCCACCCCATCCGCATCGCCCTCGAACCCGGCCAGTACGTTCCGCGCTTCGAAACTCTCGCGCCCCAACGCGAAACCCCTCTCCCGCCCCCCGCCGCGCCCCGCCGCTCCTGGCGCTCTCCCCTCGTCGCCACCGCCGCCGCGCTCCTCCTCACTCTCGCCCTCTGGCCCCTCGCCTCGAGTTGGTCCACCCACGTCCGCGCCGCCTCCCTCCGCCAGGACGCCGCAGCCGATGGAGTCCATCTCCTCGCCGGCATCCCCTCCGGACAAGCCGTCGACCCCGAAGGCAATTTCTGGTCCCACGACAGCTTCTTCCACGGCGGCACAGCCGTCACCCTCTCCGGCGTCTCCTATGGCTTCACATCCCCCGCCCGCTTCTGGACCGAGCGCCGCGGCGACTTCTCCTACGACATCCCGCTCAAACCCGGCGCCTACCAACTCCGCCTCAGCTTCAGCCCCCCGCCGCGCACCTCCGGCGCCGTCCCCGGCTTCCGCGTCCTCCTCAACGACGCTCCGCTCATGGACCGCCTCGACCCTCCACCCGCCCCCTGCGATCCCGCCGCCCCCGTCGAGCGCGTCTTCTCCAACGTCCATCCCAGCCCCGACGGCCAACTCCACCTCCACTTCCAGCCCGTCTCCTCGCCCGCCTGGGTCAACGCCATCGAAATCGTCCCCCAACCCGGCGCCCAACCCATGCCCATCCGCCTCCTCGCCAAATCCAGCCCCTACATCGACGCCGCCGGCCGCCTCTGGAGCGCCGACCGCCACTTCTGCGGCGGAACTCTCGTCAACCGCCATCAGTCCGTCTACGCCTCGCACACCGACCCCAACCTCTTCTCCGGCGAACGCTGGGGCGCCTTCGCCTACCAGATCCCCGCCGCCCCCGGCCGCTACCGCCTCACCCTCCGCTTCTCCGAAAGCTGGTTCGGTCCCACCCTCGCCGGCCTCGGCGGCCCCGGCAGCCGCATCTTCGACGTCTTCCTTGCCGGCCGCCCCCTCATCCGCAACCTCGACGTCTTCACCACCGCCGGCGGCAGCCTCCGCCCCGTCGAACTCTCCTTCCCTCACCTCCAACCCGACCCCGCCGGCGAGTTCCTCCTCCAGTTCATCCCGCAAAAAAACAACGCCTCCCTCAACTCCATCGAACTCGTCCCCGAAACCATCTGACCCTCCCCAACGCCAAAGACTCCTGATGACCCGATTCATCCCCTGCTGCGCCCTCGCATCCCTCACCCTGCTCCCCGCTCAAAACGCCACCACCAGCCTCCCACCCGTAATCGACGTCCACGTCCACGCCATGGACGCCGACTTCCCCGGCGCCGCTCCCATGTGCCCCAACACCCCCCAGTTCCTCGCCTCAGACCCCGCCACCAAAGAAGCCCCCTTCGGCTGGGCCCCGCAGGACTGCACCCCCAAGCTCTACCCCGCCGCCAAAGGCCAATACATGCACGAAGTCCTCGCCGAAATGCGCCGCCTCAACGTCACCGCCGTCGTCCTCGGCTCGCCCGCCAGCGTCGAAAAATGGAAAGACGCCGCCCCCGATCGCGTCATCCCCGGCACCGGCTTCGAGAACGGTATGACCCCCGGCGCCCGCGTCCCCCTCGACCAACTCCGCGCCGGCTTCACCACCGGCGGCTTCAAAGTCATGGGCGAAATCGGACTCCAGTACGAAGGCCTCTCCCCCAGCGACCCCAGCGTCGACAAATACTTCGCCCTCGCCGAACAACTCGACATCCCCGTCGCCATCCACATGGGCACCGGCGGCTCCGGCCGCGCCAACCTCACCTCACCCAAATTCCGCGGCTCCATGGGCAACCCCCTCCTCCTCGAAGACCTCCTCGCCCGCCACCCCAAACTCCGCGTCCAGGTCATGCACGCCGGCTACCCCATGATCGACAACATGCTCACCCTCCTCCAGGCCAACTCCCACGTCTACGTCGACGTCGCCGGCCTCATCTGGAGCTACCCGCTCAAAGAGGTCAACCGCTACATCCAGCGCCTCGTCGATGCCGGCTTCGAGGACCGCGTCCTGTTCGGCACCGACCAGATGATCTGGCCCAAACTCATGACCTACTCCATCAGCCTCATCCAGAACGCCGATTACCTCACCCCACAACAAAAACGCGACATCCTCTACAACAACGCCGCCCGCTTCCTCCGCCTCGACAAAAAACCAGGCAGGTAAGGAGGCAGGCTGAGCAAGCTACCCCACCTCCGAACCACGGGGTCTTCCGCTCCCAACGCAGCACCGGGCCCTGCGTCACATTCTACGGCGGTTCACAAGTGTACAATACGTCCGGGATATTGCCGGGGCACGCCGCTGCCGGCCAGCACGGAAGGTATATCTCAACTCATGCACACCGCCAGCGAAAGAGTTGAGTCCCGTGAGGTACAATCGGCGGAAGTACCAAGTCTCAGAACGTCGTCCTATTGGCAATCCACTGGTGGATGTTTTACATCGTTGTCATGCTCGTGAGTCCGCTCCTTGTCTCGATTGCCGCATTTGAAATGTGCGTATCACGAATCGCAAAGCACATATGAGTGGGGAAGAAGATGCTTGACGAAAATTGGACGCCCTCTGACGGCAGAACTGAACGCCTATATTTTCACTGCCCTAATACCAACTGCGACGGGCATGTGAAACTCAAAGATCGAGTGCGCCATCATGCCGTGCGGTGCGAGAAATGTGGCCTTGATTTTGCCTTGGCCGCTGATCCACAGGTGAAAAATGCTGAACGACAATCACTCGCAGTTGTTTTAGATCGACAAGGCGATGCCGCCCCGAGTCAATCGACGGCACTTCCATACCGTTTCCCACCGTGGATTATTTTTGCTGCCGGAACAGTCGTCGGGCTGCTCGTCGGCATCCTAATCGCCAGGGGTGGAGTTGCTTAAGGATACGTTCCTTTACGGCTCTGGAACGGATGCCCTGGAAAGGGGCGCATGGACACACATCTGCAACCAGCATCGTGGGATTGGATAAGAGCAGTCGTTGTTTCGACCTTCGTGATCCTGATCATCACCAGTAGCATTTTGATGCCGCTCGAAAAACTGCTTGAACCTCGGAGACTTGATCGGTTGCCGCCTTGGAGTCGGTGGTTTTTGGTGCTGCCTACCGCGTTCGCCTCTGGCTTCGTCGCCGAGATCGTGCCACGGATGTTTTTCGCAGTGCTGGAAATCGTCGTGAACCATGAACTGATGTTTCGCCCCGGTTTTGACTTTCTGATTTGGCAACTGTGGGCACCACTGTTCTTCGTCGCTGGTGGAATCCAGATGGCTCCAAGATTCAAGTTTTCGACCTTCCTGGTAGTTGGCGGCGTAAAGATTGCGGTTGCAGCGACAAATTTCGGTCGGGATTTGCGCTTCGTTCATGGTGGAGGGCCTTGGACTGCCATGGACCCAACAACCAATTCCCCCTTGTGGTGGGACGCCATTGTATACACCGTATGCATTGGCTTTCTCATTGCCCTTGGCTGGTTCTTGGGAAGGCAAGCACTGGAGAAGCCCCACCGACAAACTGTCACCGCCGTTCCGTGAGAATTGGGCGTGGCATCGGTCTTCGGATGTGGCAGCACTCAGACAACATGGCCTACATCCCGCCACGAACCCTACCAAAACCGACGCGATCCGTACGGTCTACGCAGCTCGTTTTGGAGGCCGCTTTTTGACCGCTGAAATGGGCTTCGCCACCGCGACAGTTTCGGTACGCCACGTTTCGGCCTGAGAACCCCAATCAGCACCGGCGCCGGTCATGGTGGGGATGTCGACGCTCCCAGCGATCATTCTCCACGAAAGATCTTCATCATGACGAAGACGTACAACTTCATCACGCCCCAACCAAAGGCCGGAATAATCAAAGGTCCAGGCCGCCTGCTGATCGTCGGCGCCATTAATGCAAACAATCCGCACGCAGAGCCACAATATCGGCGGGGCGCGCCAAAAACCGACCCGTAATCCGTCCTTACCACGAAGCCGGCGACGCTAACGCCTGTCCAGAACGGCTTTAGCAGCAGCGCCCTGGAGGCAGCGCCGGAAAGACACCCCACGCCGCTCAACTCTTGGTTAAACTCAATTCTTATCGGGCTCGGCAACAACCGACCGTAACGAACCGGGTCGCGGAACACGCCGACCACCACAACAAGGAGACAACGCATGAAGGATTCACGCGGGCTCGACGAAACCGAAACCGAATCATCCGAGAAAAATCACACCATCGGCGAATACGTCGTCGGCATTATCATCGTTCTGGCGGTCGCAGTAGTCAAAACAATCGACGTCTTACACCCTGTTGCCGACTGGCCATCGATGCACAAAATCGCGGAGATCGAGCCAACCCTACTCGCCGCAGGACTGTTAACCTACGTCGTCTTTGAGAGACTGAAGTTCCTAGGTCCCACAAAAAAGAGGGTCGACCGCATAGCGATCGACTGCGCGAAATTAAGCGAGATCCCGGGGCGCGAAGAGATCACGCGATTGCTCAACAACTCGACGGCCCACGTTGTAGAACACCTCTCGAATAAGGTCAGCGTGAGAATGAACGACACTGCCGAGGCGACATACAAGCACATACTGCGTGTGGTTGAATCAGTGGAGGCCAACAAAAACCACACCGTCAAAAACCTCCGCATGGGTGTCTTCCACGCGGCAGGAGCACGCAACACAACGCCTGAAGACACCCAGCAGTACTTCATCGACTTTAGCAATAAGATGCGACAAATGGCGAGCTCCGACGAGGCAAATCGTTGGAATGTCAAGGTCCTGTATAACGTGACCCATCCCGACCGGTTGAGCGTCATTCTTGACCGTCTTAAACTAGGAAGCGCAGGCTACAAGGTCCGAGCATTATCACTCCCCGACTTCTTGCCAGTGTTCTCGCCGATGATCGTAGACGAAGAGCACGTCTTCCTCGCGGTCTTCGAAGAAGGCAAAAGTCGCGTCAGCAAGTCCGTTTATCTGCATGGACCGAAAGCGGCCAAATTCTTCACCGAGTACTTCGAAACGTTGTGGTCCGACAACCGAGTAAAGATACTGAGAGAAGAAGGCACGCTCAATGGAACGGGGATCGCCGACGTCGAGGACGCCGTTCAAACTATCGCGAGCGCAAACAAGCGGTGAAATAGAACTCGGAAGAAACAACACGTGACCACCAGATCCCCCCGTCCCTTCCTCGCCCTCCTCACCCTCCTCGCCACCCTCCCCGCCCAAAACACCCCGACCAACCTCCCGCCCGTCATCGACGTCCACGTCCACGCCATGGACGCCGACTTCCCCGGCGTCGCCCCCATGTGCCCCAACACCCCCCAGTTCCTCGCCTCAGACCCCGCCACCAAAGAAGCCCCCTTCGGCTGGGCCCCG
>DAIDIH010000025.1 GCA_027459465.1 Bryobacterales bacterium
GGCCGCTTCGAAAAAGCGCAGCATCGCCGTATAGTGAATCCGGCCGGAGGCGTCGGTATCGGAGAAGCGGACGCGATGCGGCCACAGGAAAGAGGCGGCTGAACTCATACCGGATAGTGTAGTGCGGCGGGCCATAATGAAGATCGGAGCATGTTGCGGTTGCGTGAAAGCGGGAGAGCCTTTTCGATTGCGCTACGCGTGATAGCATCAGGACCTAAGCAGGAATTGCGGCCCACTCCATGCAGTTAAGCGACAAGTACACGGCCGAAACGGGCTTGGTTTATCTTACGGGGATTCAGGCTCTGGTGCGGCTGCCGGCCGACCAGATGCGGCGGGACCGCCGGGCCGGGCTTCGCACGGGCGCTTTCATCTCGGGCTACGAGGGCTCGCCTTTGGGCGGCTACGACCTCGCGCTGATGAGCGCGGGCGGGATCCTCGATCCGCTGAACATACATTTTCAGCCCGGCGTCAATGAAGATCTGGCCGCCACGGCGGTAATGGGCAGTCAGATCGTCGACACGGTTGGGAAAACGAAGGTCGATGGCGTCGTCGGTATCTGGTACGGCAAGGGGCCTGGCGTAGACCGTTCCGGCGACGTGTTCCGGCACGCCAACCTCGCCGGCTCGGCCGGGAATTGCGCCGCGCTCGTGCTGGCCGGTGACGACCACGTCTCGAAGAGTTCCACGATTCCACACCAGAGCGACTTCAGCCTGATGAATGTGGCGATGCCGTTTTTCTACCCCGGCAGCACGCAGGAGGTGCTCGACTACGGTCTGCTTGCCATCGCGCTTTCGCGCTTCTCCGGCGCGTGGGTGGGGATGAAGATGGTGACGGATGTTTGCGACGGGGGCGGCACGGTGGAGCTTGATCCGGACCGTCCGCGCATCCTGCTGCCGGGGGGTTATGAAAAGCGCACCGACGTCCGCCTGGTGACGCCGATCAGTCTGGCACTTGAGCGGGAAGCGGTGATCCGGCGCCTTGACGCCGCGCGGCAGTTCGCGCGCCTGAACAAAGTGAACCGGTTTCGCGGCCCGGCCCATGCGCGGCTTGGGCTGCTGAGCGCCGGCAAATCGTATTACGACATGATGCAGGCTCTGGTGGACCTCGGCGCCGGAGAGCGGGAGATCGAGAAGCTCGGCATCCGCATTGGGAAGATTGCGATGCCGTTCCCGCTCGAAGAGGAATTCGTTCGCGAGTTCGCGCGCGGGCTGGACACGATTCTGGTTGTCGAAGAGAAGCGCAGCTTCGTCGAATTGCAATTGCGCGACATGCTCTACGGCACGCCGCAAGCGCCAAGAATTTTCGGCAAGTCGCACCTGCCTCCTACCGGCGAACTCGATCCCGCGCAGATTGCCGATGCGATTGCGAGAGTGTTTCATTTGCCGGCGCCGGTCCGGCCGGGCGCTTCGCTGCCGCATATTCTTTCCGGCGCGAATGCCACGCCGCATCGGCCATCCGCTTTCTGCTCGGGCTGCCCGCACAACCGCTCGACTCTCGTTCCGGAAGGACGCCTGGCGGCCGGCGGGATCGGGTGCCACGCCATGGCGATGCGGCTGGGCGACCCCAAGCGCAGCTTTTCGCTGCTGACCCAGATGGGGGGTGAAGGGGCACCGTGGATCGGCATGTGGCCGTTCGTCGAGCACAATCACATTTTTCAGAACATCGGCGACGGAACGTTCTTTCATTCCGGCGCGCTTGCCGTTGAAGCGTGCGTGGCCGCGGGCGTGAACATAACTTATAAGATTCTGTACAACGGCCATGTGTCGATGACCGGCGGCCAGGAGGCCGAGGGTGCTCTGCCGGTGCCGGAGCTGACACGGAAGCTCGAAGCGGAGGGTGTCCGGAAGACGATCGTCCTCGCCGAGGATCCCACCCGCTACAAGAAACTGGGGAGCCTGGCGAAGAACGCAGAGCTGCGGAGCCGGGATGAGCTCGAAGCGGCGATGCTGGAGCTGGAGCAGATTCCCGGTGTGACCGCGCTGATTTACGACCAGGAGTGCGCGGCGGAGAAGCGGCGCGCGCGCAGCCGCGGACTGGCGCCGGAGCCGGTGAAGCGCTTGGTGATCCACGAAGAGGTGTGCGAAGGCTGCGGCGACTGCGTCACGCAATCCAACTGCATGAGCCTGACGCCGGTGGAGACGCCGCTGGGCCAGAAGATGCGCATTCACCAATCGTCGTGCAACAAGGACTACTCGTGCGCGCTCGGCGATTGCCCGTCGTTTATCACCGTCGAACTCAAGCCCGGCACGGGGTTGAAGAAACGGGCGCTGCCGTCGTTGCCGGATGCCCACGTGCCGGCGCCGCCGGAGGTTGTAGAGATCCCCGATGGCGGGTATCGCATCGTGGCTCCCGGCGTCGGCGGAACCGGCGTGGTGACTGTCAACGCGCTGCTCGCGACCGCCGCATGGATTGATGGGTTGACGGTTACGACGCTCGATCAGACCGGGATGTCGCAGAAGGGCGGTGCGGTGGTTTCGCATCTGCTTTTGAGCCGCCACCCGGTGGAAGTCCCGGCCAAGACGAGCCACGGGTCAGCCGGGCTGATTCTCGGATTCGACCTGCTTGGGGCGGCGAGCAAGGACGTGCTTCTGGCCGCGGCGCCGGATAAGACCGTTGCCGTCGTGAACACCGGCGTATCCGCAACCATCGATTCCATCCGTGCCCGAATGCCGCTCGAAGCCGAGCAGAGTTGGGTGGATGCCGTGGACCGGGCGACCACGCATGGACGGAACGTCTTCCTCGACGCATCCCGGCTGGCCGAGGGATTGTTCGGAACCCACATGGCGGCCAACCTGTTTCTGACGGGGGCGGCGTATCAGGCGGGCTTGATCCCGTTGACGCTTGAAGCGATCGAGCGGGCGATCGAGTGGAATGGCGTCGCGACGGAGCGCAACCGGCAGGTGTTCGCCTGGGGGCGCATGTACTATCACGACGCCGCCTTCGTTGAGCAGCAGTTGGGGCCGAAGGAGCCAGGCGGGTACGAAGCCATTAATTACGCCGAGGCGCTGCGGACCTACCAGAGCCGGTCGTACGCGTTGCGCTACACGAGCTTTCTCCAGCGGCTCACCCATACGGCGCTACGGGAACGCGCTTCGGGCTACTTGTACAAGCTGATGGCCTACAAGGACGAGTACGAAGTGGCGCGGCTGCTCAGTTCGCGCACGTTTCTCCAGTCCGTGCGGGAGATGTGGGAAGCGCCGAAGAGGATCTCGTTCAACCTACATCCGCCGCTGCTTCGCCGGCACGGGCTGCGGGGAAAGATCGAGTTGGGGCCGTGGTCCCGCCTTCCGCTTCGGATGCTGGCGGGGCTGCGCTTTCTGCGAGGCACGCCGTTCGATATTTTCGGCTACTCCCCGCATCGCCGGATGGAGCGGTCGCTCGCCGATTGGTATCAGAAGCTTCTGCTGGAGGTGCAGGAACACCTGACGGAGGAGAACCTGCCGCTGGCGCTAGAAATTGCCGCCCTGCCCGACCAGATCCGCGGGTATGAGTCGATCAAGGAGCGCAGCGTTGCCGAAGTGAAGGCGCTGGCGCTTGAGAAGCTGCAGGCTATTTCGTCACCGAGTACAGAGCGGCCGAGCGCGGATCCAGTTTCACCTTTACCTCGTTCTTGATGACGAGCAAGTCCGGGCCGGATCCCAGCGCGTCGCGCAGGACGTCGCCCTCGTGGAACGGCGTGGTGGTGAGATCCACGGCCAGTTCACCGGATTTTTTCCCGTTGTTGAGCACGACCATGACCGAATGGGGGCCGTCGAGACGCGCGTAGGCGAGCATGGCCTCGTTTGCCGCGAGCATGAGCATGCCGCCCCGGCGCAGCGCGGGCATCTGCTGCCGCAAGCCGGCGACGCGGCGGATCTGCGCAAACAGCGTGTACTCGTCGGCGGTGCGCCCGTCGGGCTCGAACGCATTCTTGTGGTCTTCGGTCCAGCCGCCGGGAAAGTCGCGACGGTTATCCGGATCCGCGCCGCCGGTCATGCCGATTTCGTCGCCGGAATAGATCATGGGGATGCCGCGCGAGGCCAGCAGATGCGTGAAGGCGAGGCGAATCCCATCAAACGTGGCGCCGGGCTCATTCATGAACCGCGGCACATCGTGGAGACCGAGAAAGGTGACGAGCGAGTCCGGATGCGGATAGAGAAAATCGTGCGCGAGCACCGAGGCCACGGCTTCGATGGAGCCGCCTTTGGTGAACGCACTGCGCAGCGCATAGTACTGGGGAAAATCAAAGACCGAGCCGACGCCGGTATCGATGTTGTCGAACTCGGTGTGCCCACCTTGGAAGAACGAGGTGACCGAGGGGTCGCCGTCGAACACCTCGCCGACAACGCGGACGTGAGGGAAGTCCCGCTGGATCGCGGCGATCCAATCCCGCCAGAAGCGCCGCGGCACGTAGATCAACGTATCCTCGCGGATTCCGTCGATGCCCGTTGTGGCGATCCACCAGAGGGTGTTCTGGATCAGATACCGTTCTACTTCGGGGTCATCCTGGTTCAGGTCCGGCAGAATCCCGGCGAACCAACCGTCGAGCACCGGACGCCGAAGGGCCGCGGTGGCCGAGGGACTGAGGAGCGTCCATGTCTGCCAGGTCTCTTTGATGTGATGGTCCTTGGTCCCGTGGAACCAGGTTGGCGTAGGCGGGTCCGTGACCCAGGGATGATACGGACCGCAGTGGTTGGCGACCATGTCGAGAATGGTCTTCACGCCCATTTCGTGGCCGTGCCTCACCAGTTCCTGGAATTTTTCGAGCGTCCCGAAATGTTCCTCGACACCGTAGAAGTCCACCGCGCCGTAGCCGTGGTAGTCCGTCACCGGCCGTCCATGGTCCAATTCCACTTCGTTCAGACGGTTCGAGTTGTCGTAGATCGGCGTGATCCATAGGGCGGTGACGCCCAGGTCCCGCAGGTACGGCAGATGATTGATGATGCCCTGGAAATCCCCGCCGTGGTAGAAGTGCGGCTTG
>DAIDIH010000026.1 GCA_027459465.1 Bryobacterales bacterium
CCCTGTCCCGCCCGGAACCATCTTCGTCTCCGCCACCGCCGGACCCTCCACCGCGCCCGCATCCACCCAATCCACAATCGCCTGCCGCTCCTCCGCGCTCAAGGACCGGTCATTCCGGAACCGCACGCCAACCGAGGAATCCGCGGACCACGGCGGCATCGTCCGCTCGAGCACCGCCTCCCGGATCGCCCGCGCCCACGGCCGCACTTGCGCGTACGTGCCCAACTGCATCGGTCCAATCCCGCCCGCCTGATGGCACACCACGCACCGCCGCGCAAAGACATCCTCGACGCCGCCGTGATACACCGGCCCCGCCCACGCCGCCCCCGCGGCCGTCAAAACCAGCAACGCCAGCCTCAACGCCCCACCTCAAACTTCGCCGCCAGTTTCATCACCGTGTTCATCCCGCGAAATGTCGCCCTCACTCCCGCCGCCTTCTCAAACCGCGCATTCGTAAACTCCGAATCGCTCTGCCGCACCCGGCATAGCCAGTATATTTCCCTTCCCGCCACATGGAACTCGTCCACCTCCGTGCGGAACCCCATCAGCACTCGCACCCCGTCCGCCGTCATCGGCGCGCGCAGAAAACCCACGTTCACAGCGGCCGGCTTCTCCACTCGCACGCCCGGAAACGCCGCATACCGGGCCACCGCCGCCACTTCCTCCATCGCCCTCACGAACGTCGCCACCTCGTACCCCAGTTCTGCCCGCAGCCTCGCCGCGATCTTCCTCTCCAGCGCCTCCGCCTTACCGTCCGACTCAAACACCACGTTCCCGCTCGCCAGAAACGTCTCCGCGCCCTTCAGCCCGCACGCCGCGAAACACTCCCGCAGCCGTTCCATCGTCACCACGTGGCCGCCCACATTGATCGCCCGCAAAAACGCCGCATACCTCGCCATCTCCGCATCTCCTCCGTCTTTGCAGTCTACCGCCCCGCCGCTTGACGCGCCCACGCGTCCGGGGCAAAGCTGGTTCAAGGAGCTCACACATGCCGAAAGGGCGGAAATCGAAATCGACAGCGAAACCGGCGAGCAAAGCCCGGCGACGCCGCCAAACCCCTCGTTCCTCGGGCCTGTCGAAACTCCTCGCGCTCCGCGGCATGGCCAAGGATCTCTGGCGCGGCGAAGATGCAGACCGCTACGTCGCCGCTCTCCGCGACAACTGGTCCTGAAGATACACCATGAAACCCCTCCCTCTTTTCCTCCTCGCCGCTCTCGCCGCCGCTCAAGTCCCCCACCAGCACCATCCGCCCTCGGCCACCGAATGGGCCAAGGTCCTCGAAGACCCCTCGCGCGATGCCTGGCAAAAGCCCGATCAGGTCGTCGCCGCCCTCGACCTCAAGCCCACCGAAACCATCGCCGATCTCGGCGCCGGCACCGGCTACTTCTCCCGCCGCTTCGCCCCCCACGCCGCCAAAGTCTACGCCGTCGACATCGATCAAAAACTCCTCGACATCATCCGCAAAAACGCCCCCGCCAACGTCACCCCCGTCCTCGCCGCGCCCGACGATCCCCGCCTCCCCGCCCACTCCGTCGACATTATCTTCATCTGCGACGTTCTCCATCACATCGAAAACCGCGCCGCCTACTACCCCAAGCTCGTCCAGGCTCTCAAGCCCGGCGGCCGCATCGTCGACATCGACTTCCACAAGCGCGAAATGCCCCTCGGCCCGCCGCTCGCCATGAAACTCTCCCGCGCCCAGGTCGAATCCGAACTCGCCTCGGCCGGCTTCCGCCTCGCCCAACACCACGACTTCCTCCCCTACCAGTACTTCCTCGTCTTTACGAAACGCTGACCCACCCCTCACACCCCTGCCAATCCGCTAGCCTGAATTTATCGTGCCGCTCCCTGCCGCGCCGAAAAAACCCCTCACCGCCGCGCGTCTCCGCGCCGTCCGGCCCCTCGTCTTCCAGCTTGTACGCCCCCGCCGCGCCCTGCTCGGCCTTGGCCTCGTGCTCATGGTCATCAACCGAGTCTGCGGCCTCGTTCTCCCGATGTCGAGCAAGTACCTGATCGACACCGTCATCGGAAAACACCGCGCCGATCTCCTGCTCCCCCTCATCTCCGCCATCGTCGCCGCCACCGCCATCCAGGGCATCACCAGCTTCTCGCTCACCCAGCTTCTCTCCAAAGCCGGCCAGCGCCTCATCGCCGAACTCCGCCAGAAAGTCCAGGAGCACGTCGGCCGCCTCCCCGTCGCCTTCTACGACACAAACAAAACCGGCCAAATTGTTTCGCGCATCATGAACGACGTCGAAGGCGTCCGCAACTTGATCGGCACCGGGCTGGTCGAATTCCTCGGCGGCCTCATGACCGCCGTCCTCGCCTTCGCCATCCTGCTCCGCATCAGCGCCACCATGACGCTTGTTGCGCTCGTCGTCATCGCAAGCTTCTCGTTCGTCCTCAAGCGGGCTTTCACCACCATCCGGCCCATCTTCCGCGAACGAGGCAAGATCACCGCCGAAGTCACAGGCCGCCTCACCGAGTCGCTCGGTGGCGTCCGCGTCGTCAAGGGCTATCACGCCGAATCCCGCGAAGCCGAGGTGTTCTCCCAAGGCGTCACCCGCCTGCTCAACAACGTCTTCGCGTCCCTCACCGCCACCTCGCTCATGAGCCTCTCGGCCACCGTCCTCATGGGCGTCGTCGGCGCTCTCGTCATGTACCTCGGCACCCGCCAGATCCTCGCCCACACCCTCACCCTCGGCGACTTTGTCACCTTCACAGCCATGCTCGCCTTCCTCATCGCCCCGGTCTTCCAGATCGTCGCCATCGGCACCCAGCTCACCGAGGCCATCGCCGGACTCGAACGCACCCAGGAAGTCCTCGCCGAAATGCCCGAGGATGAGGACCCCGCCCGTCGCGCCCGCCTCCACTCCCCGCTCCAGGGCGACATCGAATTCCGCAACGTCAGCTTCGCCTACGAACCCGGCAAGCCCGTCCTCCAGGACGTCTCCCTCCACGCCGAACCCGGCTCCGTCACCGCGCTCGTCGGACCCTCCGGGGCGGGGAAGTCAACCCTGGTCAGCCTCATCCTCGCCTTCCAGAATCCCCAGGAGGGCGCCGTTCTCGTCGATCAAGTCGACCTCTCCACCGTCGAACTCGGCTCCTACCGCCTCCAACTCGGCGTCGTCCTCCAGGACTCCTTCCTGTTCGACGGCACCATCCGCGAAAACGTGGCCTTCTCCCGTCCCGCCGCCACAGAAGAACAGATCCTCGAAGCCTGCCGCATCGCCCGCGTCGACGAGTTCGCTCTCAGTTTCCCCTTGGGCTACAACACCGTCGTCGGCGAGCGCGGCGTCAAACTTTCCGGCGGCCAGAAACAGCGCGTCTCCATCGCCCGCGCCATCCTCGCCGACCCCCGCATCCTCATCCTCGACGAAGCCACCTCCAGCCTCGACTCCGAATCCGAAGCCCTCATCCAGGAAGGCCTCGCCTACCTCATGCGCGGCCGCACCACCTTCGTCATCGCGCACCGGCTTTCCACCATCCGCCGCGCCACCCAGATCTTAGTGGTCGAAAACGGACGCATCGTCGAACGCGGCAACCACGAGTCGCTCTATGCCGCCCACGGCCGTTACTGGGACCTCTACACCCGCCAGCACGGCCTCGAAGCCAATCTCTTCCTCGCCCCCGGCGAAGGCGACGAGAAGCCCGAACCCGTCTCCGACGGCGCCACCCGCTCCGACGGCGCCTCCATCCGCGACGCCGTTCGCCTGATCCGCGGCTGAGGCGGCCATGTTCATCGGGCATTTCGCGGTCGGATTCGCCGGAAAAAAGTTCGCGCCGCGCTCCTCCCTTGCGACTCTGCTTGTAGCGGCCCTTTTCCTCGACGTTCTCTGGCCAGTTTTCCTCCTGCTCGGTTGGGAGCATGTACGGATCCAGCCCGGGAACACGCGATTCACTCCCTTCGATCTCTGGGACTACCCGTGGTCCCACAGCCTGCTCATGTCCGTCGCTTGGGCGACCCTCTTCGCCTTCGCTTACCACCTCCTCATCCGCTACCGGGAAGGCGCCGTCGTCATCTGGATCGCCGTCCTCAGCCACTGGGTTTTGGATTGGATCACTCACCGCCCGGACATGCCGCTGTATCCCGGCCCAAGCCCTCGCCTCGGCTTGGGACTATGGAACTCGATCGCCGGAACGATGGCCACGGAGATCTCCATGCTCGCCTTCGGTGTCTGGTTGTACGCGCGCACCACCTACGCCCGCGATCGTATCGGCCGGTACGCGTTTGGCGGCTACGTTCTGATCCTGTTGGCCCTCTACGTAGGAGACCGGTTCTCGGACCCTCCCAACAGCACGGAGGAAATTATCTGGCCCGGCATCGCCGGCCTTCTCCTCCTCACGGCATGGGCCTGGTGGCTCGACCACCATCGCGTCGCCCTTTCCCCCCCTACAGCGTAATCGTCGCGATATCCTTCTTCGACCGGTGCCCCCGGCGACGCCGTCCGCCTTATCCGCGGCTGAGGCGCGCTCACGGCTGCACGTAAATTGATACCGGATCGCTCAGCGACCCTCCCACCTGCAACTGAATCCGGTATGACGACGTTCCAGGCGCGAAGAATTCCGGGAGCCGGAAATTCACCTGCATCACGCCGAACACCTCGCCCGGCGCGTCCCCCGCATACTCGACCTCGAGCGAATAAAGCGCCAGCGGGGATGCGCTCGGCGCCGCTACGACCGATACAGGTAGCGCCGGCGTGACGAATGGGCCTGCGCTAATAATCGCTCCATCCACCGGAAGTCCAGGGCCGGAGTACACCCCGGCCCCCGTCGCCCACACCGTAACCACCGAGCCCGGTCCCGCCGGATGAGCTGCCGAATTCACCTCCCCATCCTCATTCACCGCCGCCGCGTACCCGTCGCCGGCGTGAAAAATCTCTACCTCCGCCTGCGAGACAGATAGCGGCGGACCGGCCAGAGTGCCCTGCGGAGTGCGTATCTGCAGACTCACGATGTCTCGCGCGAAAGCCTCCCCCGGCACCACGCAGTTAATCTGGTTCGCGCTAGCATACAGCAGCGGCGCCGGCACACCGTCGAACAACACCGCATAACCGCCGAGCGAACTGCCGAGCACCCCATTTGAGATCACTCCACTTAGCGGCGACGCCGGCCCGAGGTTATAACCATACAACGTGATCACCTCCGTCGGAGCCACCGTCCCTGAAACTTCGCCTCCTGCCGCGTTCAACACCCCCGCGATCGAAGCGTCGCCCGCCCCAGCCGGCAGAACCAACGAACCGCGGCCTCCAAGCGCCGCTATTGTGCCGGTTCCCGCCACGCTCAGTGCCGCGCCGGCCCCGCCCTGCGGCGTCGTAAACATCGTCCCCACCGAGCCAAAATCCGCCGCCACGCTCGCCACATATTCCGGACCCAATGGATGAGCCGGAGGGCCTGGCAGAGCCGTGGGCAGGGAGTTCCCGGTCAGCCACACTTCTCCGCTCGAGTCCTCGCCCACCGATTGAACGCCTCCCGAGTAGACCCCAGACGATCCGAAATAACTCGAGTCCAACAGCGCCGAACCGAGGCTGTCCAGTTTCGCCACAAACCCGGCGTATGGCGGGGCGCCTGGCCCCGGCAAAACTGGATACTGCGCCTCCACGGCCCCGGCCGTCGTCGGAAACCCGCCCGGAGCCGATCCACCAAGAAGCACGTCGCCCGCGGGGTCGAGCGCTATGGCCTGAACGCGGACATTGGAGTTCAATGGATCTAGGTCTTCCCCCAGCGTATTCAAGAAAGTTGACCAGAGTAATTTCGATCCGTCTTGTGAAAACTTCGCGACAAATCCGGCGCTTCGCTCGTAATTGCAGATGCACTGCGTCTCATACGCTCCGGGCGTCGACGGAAGATCGGACGCAGTCGTGCCCCCGCCGAGGATCGCATCTCCTGTCGCGTCGATCGCCAGCGCTCCCACGCTCGTGCGGCCGAACTGGCCAATGCACGCGCTCCCCCCTGGCAGACCGTGTTCCCCCCGCCGAAGTAGGTGGAGAACATCACATGGACTAAGTCCGGGCTGAGCTTCGTCAGAAAACCTTACCCCGCCGATCCGAACTCGTCATGCGGTGGCGGCGAAGTCTGGAACGCGCCCTGCGTCACGGGAAAGTCGAGCGCATCGGTGCCTCCCGCGACATAAACGTTTCCGCTTCCATCGACGCCCACCGCCGCGCCCGTTGCGCTACCCTGAGTCCCGCCTAACTTCACCGCGGCCAGCACGCCGGTCAGCGCACCGTCAAGCTCCACCACAAACGCCGCACCGCCAGACGTCGGCCCGAGCGTCACCGTGGTGGGAAAATCGCTCGATGTCGTTGTTCCAGCCACGAACACGTCCCCCTGTCCATCCACCGCAACCGCGGCCGGTGTGTCCCCTCCGGTTCCTCCAAAATCGAATGCCGCAAGCGTATTTCCCTGCGAATCCGTCTTCGTAACTCGAATCTGCGGCCGCCCCGACGGCTCGATCACCGTGGAGACGACAAAGTTGTTACCGCCGCCATCCGAAGCCAGCGCCACCGACTGCCCACCTCGTCCACCGATGTCCAGGTACCGGACCGTCAGCGCCGTTTGCCCGGTCGCGGCCACCGCGACGGCGCACAGCGCCGCCAGCCGCAATGTCACGTACTTCATGCCCGGCCTCCCTTACAGCGTAATCGTCGCGATGTCCGTCTTCGAACGGTGCCCTTCCACCACCACAATCCCGCTCTCGGTCACGTGATACAACTGCCGGTCCCGTTCCAGGTCGTAGCCGATCGTCGCATCCTCCGGCACGCGCACGTTCTTATCGAGAATCGCCCGCTTCACCTTTGCCCGGCGCCCGATATCGCAGTTGTCGAAAATCACCGAGTCTTCCACATACGCCCCGGAGTGCACCCGTACGCCGCGCCCCAGCACCGACCCTCTCACCAACCCTCCGGAAAGAATCGTGCCGCCCGCCGTGATCGAGTTCAGCGCGTGCCCCCGCCGCCCATCCTGGTCGTAAAGAAACTTCGCCGGCGGATCCGAGTACCCGGCTGTCCGCAGCGGCCATCGCCGGTTGTACAGGTTCAGCGCCGGCACCACGTTCCGCAGGTCCATGCTCGCTTCAAAGTAAGCGTCCAGCGTCCCCACGTCCCGCCAGTACACCGGAGCGTCCGGCGGATCGCCCGGAATCCGGTTGGTCTGAAAATCGTAGGCGAACATATCCGCCCGCCCGATCAACCCCGGCAGAATATCCCGTCCGAAATCGTGCGAGCTGTCCTCGCGCGCCGCATCCGCGTACAACTCCTGCACCAGCGTCTTGGTCGAAAAGATGTAATTCCCCATCGACGCATAAACGCGGTTCGGATCTCCCGGCATCGTCGGCGCGTCAGCCCGCTTCTCATGAAACGCCACCACGCTCGAGTCTTCGCGCGTCTCGATCACACCGAACTCCGACGCCAGTTCCCGCTCCACCGGGATCGCCGAAATCGTCACCTGCGACCGCTTGTTGACGTGATACTCGATCATCTCGCGGATATTCATCCGGTAAATATGATCCGCGCCGAAGATCACCACCAGGTGCGGGTCCGCCTGCTCGATCAGGTTAATGTTCTGATATAGCGCATCCGCCGTCCCGCGATACCACTCCTCGCCCGCGGTCCGCATCTGCGCCGGAACCGGAATGATGAAATGGCTCAGCAGCAATCCGCTCGCCTCCCACCCGTCGCGCAGGTGCTGCAGCAGCGACTGGCTGCGGAACTGCGTCAGCACATAAATCGAATGAATCCCCGAATTCAGCAGATTACTGAGAACGAAATCGATAATCCGGTATCGTCCTCCAAAAGGCACCGCCGGTTTGGCCCGCTCTTTTGTCAACGGGTATAGCCGGGTCCCTTTCCCCCCGGCCAGCACAAACGCAAGCACGCGCATCTGCATGAAGATCGCCTCCCCGAGCCTCGGTCTGCCTACCTGTTCCCGGCCATTCTTACAGCATCGCCGCCGGCAAAGCAACTCCCACGCAGCCTTGCCGGTTCCCGGCGTCCTGGTGCGGCTTGACCACTCCCGCGCCCGCGCTTACTTTACAACGTCTTCGGTCTTCTTGACTGCCTTCTGAAGACCTTTACTCGTGTCGTGCGCAACGTCTTTCGTCGCGTCCGCGGTCTTATCGGTGGCCTTCGCCGTGTCATGCGCTACGGCCCTCGTGCCGTGCGCCGTGTCGCGCGCGACAGCCTTTGTGTCATGCGTCGTGTCACGAACGACGCGCTTCGTCACATGCGCCGTCTTATCCGTCGCCTTCGCGGTGTCGTGAGCAACGTGCCTGGTGTCCCGCGCCGTGTCGTGCGCGACATCCTTGGTCACGTGCGCCGTTTTATCCGTCGCCTTGGCCGTGTCATGTCCAACCTTACGGGTGTCCTTGGCCGTGTCATGAGCCACCTTCTTCGTGTCCTTCTTCACCACATGGCCGGACTTCTTGGCGTCCTTGTCCACATCCTTGGCGGCCTTCATGAACGGGTCGTCCTGTGCTGCGGCCTTGCCCGCAAAACCAAATGCCAGCAGCGCTATGAATAAGAACTGGGCAGTACGCTTCATGATCATCCTCGCTTTCTACCGGCGGCGCGCAAACACGCTCCACCCGGACTGCCTACTACAGTAACGCAAGCCGCTTGGGCCGGTAACTTTTAGTGCCCGCCGCCGCTGGGCGCAGCCGCGGGAACCAGCAGCGGAAAGTGCGCGCCCTCCGGGATCGGCGCCAGCATATCTTCCTTGCGCATCACCAGGTCCGACGTGTTATAGCCGGCTAGCTCGAACCCGTGCCCGTGCGTGATCGCATCCGTCGGACACGCCTCCACGCAGTACCCGCAGAAGATGCAGCGGCTGTAGTCGATGTTGTACACCTCGGCGTACCGCTCGCCGCCGCTGATCCGCTTGGCGTCCGTGTTCTCCGCCGCTTCAATGTAAATGCAGTTGGCCGGGCACGCCGCCGCGCACAGAAAACACGCCACGCACTTCTCCAGGCCGTTCTCGTCGCGCTGCAGCACGTGCTTGCCCCGATACCGCTCCTCGAACTCCGGCGGCGCGTCCGGATACAGATCCGTGATCGTCGGCTGCATCATCTCGCGGAACGTGACGCTCATGCCCTTCACGATCGCCGCCGCGGAACCCAGCACTTCATTCACCTTCGGCATTCTGACCTCTAGTGTAGTGCCTTTCGCCGCCCCCTCGCACGAGCTCCAAAAACCGCTCAAAACCCTTGAAAAAGCAAATCTATACCACCAGTACGGTACAATAAGCGTTTTTGGTCTCCCGAATGAACAATCTGATCGTACTTGGCGCCCAGTGGGGTGACGAGGGCAAGGGTAAGGTCGTCGATCTTTTCTCCCAACGCTTCGATATCGTCGCCCGCTACCAGGGCGGCCACAACGCCGGCCACACCGTCTTCATCGGCCCGAAGAAGTTCGTCCTCAAGCTCATCCCCAGCGGCATCCTTCGCCCGGGCGTGAAAGCCGTCATCGGCAACGGAGTCGTCATCGATCTCGCCGCACTCATCGACGAGATGAACGCTCTCTCAGCCGCCGGCGTCGACGTCACCCACCAACTCGCCGTCAGCAACCGCGCCCACGTCATCTTTCCCTTCCACCGCATCGTCGAAAAGATGTCCGAAGGCCGCCCGGATCGCATCGCCATCGGCACCACCAGCCGCGGCATCGGCCCCTGCTACGAAGATAAAATCGGCCGCCGCGGCATCCGCATCGCCGACCTCTACGAACCCGCCGCCTTCCAGGCCCTCTACGAAACTCTCGCCGAAGACAAACAACTCCTGGCTCAGACCTTCGGCATCAACGAGTCCATCGACTACAGCAAAATCCGCGACGAATACCACTCCTACGCCGAAACCATCCGCCCGCTCGTCTGCGACACCTCAAAACTGTTGAACGACGCAATGCGCGCCGGCAAGCGCGTGCTCTTTGAAGGCGCCCAAGGCACCATGCTCGACATCGACCACGGCACCTATCCCTTCGTAACATCATCCAGCGCCACCGCCGGCGGAGCCTGCACCGGCGCCGGCGTCCCTCCCACCGCCATCTCCGGCGTCGTCGGTGTCTCAAAAGCCTACATCACCCGCGTCGGCAGCGGTCCTTTCCCCACCGAAGACAAGGGCGAGGCCGGCGAACGCCTCCGCCGCGCCGGCAACGAGTTCGGCGCCGTCACCGGACGCCCCCGCCGCTGCGGCTGGTTCGACGCGCCCCTGCTTCGATATACCGCCGCCATCAACGGCTTCGACAGCCTGGTGGTCACCAAACTCGACGTTCTCGACGGCCTCGACGAAGTCCCCGTCTGCGTCGGCTATAAATCGAGCGGCCGCCTCCTCGACGAAATGCCCGCCACCCTCGGCGTCCTCGAGTCCATCGAGCCGGTCTACGAAAAACTCCCCGGCTGGTCCGGCTCCACCCGCGGCCTCCGCAACGAAGCCGACCTCCCGCCCCGTGCCCGCGACTACCTCCGCTTCCTCACCGAATCCACCGGCGTCGAAATCGGCTGCATCTCCACCGGCCCCGAACGCGACGACACCATCCTCATCCCCGGCTCCCGGCTCGATCATCTGCTCAACCCTGCCTGAGCCGGGCGGACTCAGTACAGATTCACCATCACCGTCCGCCAGGCGGAATTCCCAGCCACATCCTTCGCGACAACGTTAATCACGTTCATCCCGGGGAATAACGGAATCGGAGCCGTCTGCCACTGCGTCGTCCCCGTGGCCACCCCCGAAAAACCCGTAGACGTCGTCCACGTCACCGAAGCGACTCCGGTGTTATCGCTCGCCAGCCCCTTGACCACGATGGTCGAGTTAGATGTCGAGTAAGTCGAAGACACCGGACTTACAATCGTCAGCACCGGCGGCGTTGTATCTTTGGTACCGCCACCGCCCGTCGGTGTTCCGCCCGTCGGCGTTCCACTCGTCGGCGTTCCACTGGGAGGGGTCCCACCGGCGGGCGTCCCACCCGTCGGAGTCCCACTCGTCGTCGTCCCACTTCCGCTCGCACCGCTCGTCCCCGTCCCGGTACTTCCCGTCTGAGTCCCCGTCCCCACACTCCCGCTTGTCCCCGCCGTCCGCGCCGCATACAACATCTGCGCCGCCGCGATATCCTCCGGCGTCAACCCGCTCACAATCTTGAAATACGGATACATCACCGCGCTCGGCAAATCCGAATGCCCCAACCCCAACGCATGACCCGTCTCATGCAGCGCCAGGCTGAATAAATCCACCTTGTTCCCGATCCCCCACACATTGGCATCGTTGAAATGCATGTCCCCCGCCAGTGGCTCCGGGTTCGGCGGCGCCGGATAAAACGTATGCGCCAATATCGTCCCCGCCGGCCCGAACGGATACGGATCCCCATGCGCCCCCGTCGCAAACAAAATCGCGATCGTCTCATCAGCCAACGGATTCGTCGACGCCTGGAAATTCACCTGTACCACGTTCGACCACTGCCCAAACGCACTTACGATCGCGTTCGTAACTTCATCCGGACTAAGTTGCGAAGTCATATTTACAAACGAATAACCCAGCGTCGCCGAACCCAACCCCGGCCCGTCCCATCCATCCCCGATCAACGGAATCGACTGCCCCAGCGTTCCTGACCCCGTATCCGCCCCCGCGCAAACATACACCGGCTCCCCATTCACCAGCGCCCGCGAAGCCGGAAAAATATAGTTCACCTCGTCCCACGCCGCCAGCTTCTCTAAGTCTTCCTCCGACCCCTCCACTAACAACTGCCCCACCGTAACATCCGGATTGTCCCGCACCAGAAACCCGCTCTCAATCGCAATCGCCCGCGCCACCGCCGGGTTCGCGTCCGGATGAAACTCCACCACATACCACCCCTCCGCCGTCTCCTTGTCCCGAACGCCCCCGCTCCGCAGCGCCGTGCTGATCTTCTCCCCCGTCCCCAACCGCCGCGCCATCGGTACGCCCAAATCCGCCGCCCGGGTTCCCTCCGGCGCGTTCACAATCAGTCCCGTCATCGGCACCAGGCTCACCACCCTCGCTCCCGCCGCCTTCAACCGCGCCAAATCCGCCGGCCCCGGCACGTGCCCCAAATCCACCAGCAAATGCTCCCGCCCGAGAGCCCACTTCGGCGCCCGCTGCCCGGCGACTGGCGCCCCGCCCTCGCCCAGCGACTTCCGCATCAGCCGGCTTCCCGCCACCCCCGGAGCCGCCTGGGCACTGAGACCCACCATCAGCAATATCCCGCACACCAAAACTCGTTTCACACCCCCCACATCGGGCGCACCGATGAGACTTTTGCTCCTGCTGAACACTTAGTTTTTTCAAAGGTGTCCCTCAGTGAGAAGCCTAAGGCTCTGCCTGCTCCTTACCGCTTTCCTCGCGTGGCCTAGAGCACAATACTTGGTCCGCACCGTCGCCGGCTCCAGTTTCGCCGGCGACAACGGCCCCGCCCTCTCCGCCCTTCTCATTCAGCCCGAAGGCATTATCCAAGACCCCCAAGGCAACCTCTACCTCGCCGACGCCGCCGACAACCGGATCCGCAAAATCTCCCCCATCGGAACCATTACCACCCTCGCTGGCGACGGTGTACCCGGCTTCTCCGGCGACAACGGACCCGCCACTCAGGCTCGCCTCAACCATCCCTACGGCATCGCCCTCGACCCCTCCGGCAACCTCTATATCGCCGACCTCGGTAACCAGCGCATCCGCGTCATCAATCCCTCCGGCGTCATCTCTACGCTCGCCGGTGGAGGCTCTCAACCCTTCGCCCCCAACCTCCCCGCCACCCAGGCCCAACTCAACTCCCCCCGCAACGTCACAGTTGGTTCGGACGGAACCGTCTACTTCTCCGACTTCGGCGGCCAAGCCGTTTACCAGGTCAAGAACGGCATCCTCAACCTCTACGCCGGCAACGGCATCGCGGGCGATACCGGCGACGGCGGGCCCGCCACCCAGGCAGAACTCAACTTCCCCGCCGGCGTCGCCGTCGACCCCTCCGGCAATCTCTACATCGCCGATAGCGCCAACAACGCCCTCCGCAAAGTCACACAAGGCATCATCTCCACCGTCGCCAGCGTCTCCACCCCCACCGGACTCGCACTCGACTCCTTCGGCAATCCCTACGTCGCCGCCAACGGCCTCCTCGGCTCCCCGTTCTCTCCCGGCGCCAGCACCTTCTCCGCCAACGACCTCACCATCGACCCCACCGGCGCCATCCTCTTCACCTCCGGCCACTCCCTCCAGAAACTCGCTCCCCTCGGCACCCTCACCCTCCTCGCCGGCCAAATCAACGGCATCTTCTACGGCGACGGCGGACCCGCCCTCAGCGCCCGGCTCAACCAACCCTGGTCCGTCACCCTCACCCCAACCGGCGACCTCGTCTTCGCCGACACCGGCAACAACCGCATCCGCAAGGTCACCTCCTCCGGCCGCATCCTCACCATCGCCGGCACCGGCGATCCCTCGTCCCTCAACTCCCCCGCCGCCGTCGCCTCCGACTCCCAGGGCAACCTCTACATCGCCGACACCGGCAACAACCGCGTCATGCTCCTCACCGCCATCGGCGCCTACTCCACCCTCCTTACCCAACTGAAAAGCCCCTCCGCCCTCGCCGTCGATTCCTCCGGCAACCTCTACGTTGCCGACCGCGGCCACTCCCGCATCGTCGTCCTCAGCCCCGCCGGTCTCCTCGCCCCCGTCGCCTCCGTCGCCGATCCCATCGCCCTCGCCCTCGACTCCCACGGCAACCTCTACGTCAGCGACAACAGCCTGAACGCCGTGCTCGAAATCGCCCCCGGCGCCCCGCCGCAAACCATCTGGCAAGGCCTCGCCGCCCCCACCGGCCTCGCCGTCGACCCCTCCGGCAACGTCTTCTTGAGCGACATCGCCTCCAACCAGATCCGCAAGATCACCCCGCAAGGTGTCGTCACCGCCATCGCCGGTAACGGCACCCCCGGCTTCTCCGGCGACGGCGGACCCGCGCTCCAGGCAGGCTTCTACTCCCCCGCCGGCCTCGCCCTCGACCCCCAGGGCAACCTCTACGTCGCCGACTCCACCGACAACCGCATCCGCGAACTCACTGCCGCGCCCACCTCCATCCTCCCGCCGCCCGGCGACACCGCCCCGCCCTTCACCATCGTCAACGCCGCCAGCAACCTCACCGGCCCCATCGCTCCCAACGAAATCGTCAGCCTCTACGGCGCCGGCTTCGACCCCGCCACTACCTCCGTCACCTTCAACGGCGCACCCGCCCGCCTCTTCTTCACCGGCCCCTCGCAGATCAACGCCCTCGTCCCTGCCGCCATCACCCCCGGCGCCGCCATCGACGTCGCCGTCACCTCCGCCTCCACCACCCTCGGCCCCATCCCGGTCCAGGCCGCCGCCGCCGCGCCCGGCGTCTTCACTCTCGCCGGAGGACAGGGCCAGGCCGCCGCCCTCAATCAGGACGGCTCTTCCAACTCCACCCAAAAACCCGCCGCGCCTTCCTCCGTCGTCACCTTGTTCGCCACAGGGCAGGGAACCGGGACGACGGTCTACCTCACCATCGGCGGCAAACCCGCCCAAATCCTCTACTTCGGTCCCGCCCCCGGCTTCGCCGGCCTCGCCCAGATCAACGCCCGCATTCCCGCCGGCCTCACCCCCGGCCCGGCCCCGGTCCTGCTCACCATCAACGGCGCCACCAGCCAATCCGGCGCCACCCTCGCCATCCAGTAACGCAACGCCGCCCCCGCATCACTAGCCAATTGGAAAGGGGGCCGCATGCCCACAGTCGAGGTGTCCGTGGACGAGCTTTGGGACTCCACGCCCCGCGCTACCCGCTACTTCGATCCCGCGCAGCTCGCCCCGCTGCCCACGGCCGCCCGATCCTACCTCCAACACGCGATCGCGCCTTCCGTCTCCCTCGCCTCCGCCGTCCGCCTCCATATGCACGGAAAAATCAAGCTGAAACAATGGCGTCCCTTCACCGCCGAAGAGGTCATCCGCTGGGACGTCGGCTTCATCTGGCAAGCCTCTATCCGCTTCGGCTTCCTCCCCATCTCCGGCAGCGATTCCTGGCTCCATGGCGCAGGCGCCCTCCACTGGCGTGTCCTCGGTCTGCTCCCCTTCCTCTCCGCTTCCAGCCCCGGCATCACCCGCTCCGCCGCCGGCCGCCTCAACGCCGAGGTCCTCTGGCTCCCCTCCGCCCTCCTCCTCCAGCCCGTCTCCTGGACTCAGTCCGATCCCCTCCATCCCCGCGCCTGCTTCCTCGCCCACTCCGAATCCACCGCCCTCGACCTCGCCCTTGACCCCGACGGCCGCCTCCTCGCTTTCCACACCCTCCGTTGGAGCAATCCCAACGACGGAGCCTTCCGCCTCCTCCCCTTCGGCGGCTTCGCCGAAGCCGAATCCACTTTCGCCGGCTACACCATCCCAACACGCCTCTCCGCCGGCTGGCACTTCGGCGAACCTCGCTTCGCCGCCGAAGGCGAATTCTTCCGCGCCACGATCGACCACGCCGAGTTCCGATAACTCACCCCCCGTTGCATCCGGCCGCACTCCGGCGCATACTAACTACCGGCAAGAGGTGAATCCCATGTCGCGTCTCCTCGTCGCGTTCTTGATCCTCCCCGCCTTCGCCCAGCTTCCCGGCGGCCCTTGGCATACCGATCTTTCCAAACACTCGGTCCCCTTCGCGGATCTGGTCCCTTCCGGCGCCGCCCGCGACGGCATCCCCTCCATCGACGCCCCGAAGTTTGTCACCCCCGCCGATGCCTCCGCCTGGCTCGCCGGGGATCAGCCCGTCCTCGCTGCCTCCCTCAACGGTCACGCCCGCGCCTACCCCATCCAGATCCTCATCTGGCATCTGATCGTCAACGACCAGATCGGCGGCGCCCCCGTCTTAGTCACCCTCAGCGCCCTCTGTAACTCGGCCGCCGTATACAGCCGCAATATCAACGGATCGACTTACTTATTCTCTTTCTCCGGCCTCGTCCGCAATTCCAACTTAGTCCTCTACGACCGCCAGACCGAATCCCTCTGGCAGCAACTTACAGGAGACGCCATCGCCGGCTCCTTGACGAATTCCCAACTTACCCGTCTCAATAGCGCCATCGTCCCCTTCCGCGTCTTCCTCGAAACCTACCCCAACGGCAAGGTCCTCAGCCGCGATACCGGCTTCCGGCGCGCCTACGGCCGCAACCCCTACTCGAAGTTCCTCTCCTCCGGCCAAATCCTGTTCCCCGTCAGCCTTCCCGGACCTCTGCCGTTCCCCTCCACCGATCCCATCGTCGTCGTCGAAGCAAAAGGCGCCACCCGCGCCTACTCGGCCTCGCTCCTCGCCGGGCATCCCGCCCTCGCGGACCGCCTCGCCGGCACTCCCTTCGTCATCTTCTCCTCCCACTCCATGCTCGATCCCCTCGACGCCCCCGTCATCGCCAACTCCCGCCATACCCTCGCCGCCGCCGCCTTCTCTCCCATCCTCAACGGCCGTACCCTCACCTTCTACAAACATCACGGCATCTTCTTCGACAAACAAACCCACACCCGCTGGAACTTACTCGGCCACGCCACCTCCGGCCCGCTCGCCGGCAAACACCTCGAGTTCTTCCCCTATATCATTTCCGACGCCTTCGCCTGGCTCGCTTTCTACCCCGATACCCCGGTCATGCGCCCCATCGGCCCAGGCATCCCCACCGCCGGCGAATATATCTGGCCTCTAAGCGACGCCGACCTGCCTCCCTCTTCCCGCGCCGCCTGGCCGCCGCCCTCCTCCCCCGCAACCATGCCGCCGCAATAACTCAAGCCCGCCACATTTCGTTTCCGGCGCCGTCACCGATCAATTCGAATTCATCTTCGGCGCCCTCGACTTGACCCGCAAGCCCACAACCTCCACTCGAACCTCCGCATCACCTTCGTCATCGGCAGTTACACTCCCGGCGCCCCCCAACCCCTTTCGTCACCATCGTCGAAGGCCCCGCACCGCCCCCTTCCTCTCCTCCCCATCCCGCTTCAACACAATCGTCATCACCGCGTTCCCCGCCGGCCCGGTCACCTGGCCATCCTGCTGCTTCAACACCATGTAGGCCGTCGTCTCCTGCTCCCCCTCGCCGCCCTGCGCTGGAATCGTGATCGTCCCCTGCCACGTACCGCTCACGTGATGGCCAATCGCGCTCGCAACCAACAGGAAAAACAACCCAAGTTTCCTACCGCCTTCTAAGAAACCGGCCCGCACTCCGTTCCCTGGTCGAGCCCTCACGCCGCGCCCGTGCTAATTTCTGAAATCGTGAACACCCAATCTCTCCTCGAATTCCTCCGCCAAAACCCCCTCGCCGTCCAGGCCTCCGTCACCTCCTCCGGCGCGCCGCAAGCCGCCGTCGTCGCCTTCGCCGTCACCGATCAATTCGAACTCATCTTCGACACCCTCGACTCCACCCGGAAAGCCCAAAACCTCCACTTGAACTCCCGCATCGCCCTCGTCATCGGCGGCTGCACTCCCGGTTCCCTCCAAACCCTCCAACTCGAAGGCCTCGCCGACTTTCCCACGGGCGCCGAACTCGAACGCCTCCATCAAACCTACTTCGCCGCCTTCCCCGACGGAACCGCCCGCCTCTCCTGGCCCGGCATCACTTACATCCGCGTCCGTCCCACCTGGGCCCGCTTGAGTAACTACGCCGACACTCCACCATCCATTGTCGAGTTCTCTGCTCAGGATTTTAAATAGACTATTTCCTTTCTGCTGAACTCATGTTAGACTCGGGGCGAGCTAACTCAGAGGTAACCCCATGCATCGAGTGGCACGTTTTGTTCTGCTCACGCTCGCCTTCGCCGCATCTTCCTCAGCCCAGTCTTACAACATCTCTACTTTCGCCGGCGGCGCGCCTCCTCCTGCCAATGTCTCCGCACTCCAGGCCTCCATCGGAGCGCCCCACGGCATTGCCGTGGACCGCGCCGGCAATATTTTCTTTGCCTCCGATAACTGTATCTTCAAGCTTGATTCCTCGGGCGCTGTCACGCTCATCGCCGGCAACGCGCGGCCTGGAGCGCTTGGCGACGGTGGTCCCGCCCTTGATGCGGAGCTCAACGATCCGTCCGGCATCGCCTTCGATGCCGCCGGCAATCTCTACATCGCCGACGAGGTCAACAATCGCATCCGCGCAATCTCTCCGGATGGCGTCATCTCCACGTTCGCTCCCGCCCTCCAGCTAAACGAGCCATTGGGCGTCCTCTTCGACCTGGCTGGTAACCTCTACATCGCCGACTCCGGCAATAACGTCGTACGCCGCATCTCTCCTTCCGGCGCCGCAACTCTTGTCGCAGGCAATGGCGCTTCGGGTTACTCCGGTGACGGCGGCCCCGCCTACAGTGCCCAACTGAATTTCCCCGTCGGCCTCACCCTCGACTCTTCCGGAAACCTCTTCATCGCCGACTCGCAGAACAACCGCATCCGCAAAGTTACTCCCGGCGGCACGATCACAACGGTTGCAGGCAACGGAACACAGGGTTATTCCGGCGACGGCGGCGCTGCCACCGGCGCCGCGCTAGCTAACCCCACAAGCGTCATCGTTGACTCCAGCGGGAATCTCATGATCGCGGATTCTTACAACGGCGCCATTCGCGAAGTTCTCCCCTCTGGCAAAATCATGACCGTCGCCGGCGGACCTGGCAGTTCAAGTTCCGCCTCGCTCGGCGCTCCTGACGGACTGGCCTTTGACTCCGCGGGGAACCTTCTCATAAGCGATGCCGGCCTGAATCACATCGCGAAGCTAAGCCCGCCCGCCAGCCTCACCGTCATAGCCGGTAATGGCGCCTTCAATTACTCAGGCGACGGCGGCCCCGCCACAAGCGCCCGCCTCGGTTCAGCGGTCGGCGTCGCCATCGGCCCCGGCGGCGATGTGTACATCGCCGACACAGCCAACGCCATCGTGCGGAAGGTTTCCCCCTCCGGCGTCATCACCCCCTTCGCGGGCACGGGAACCCGTGGATTCTCGGGTGACAACGGCCCCGCCACATCCGCCCAACTCATCGGACCTTACGGCCTCGCTGTCGACCGCTCTGGAAACCTCTACATCTCCGACACCTCCAACAACCGCATCCGCAAGGTCTCGACAAACGGTACGATCACCACCATCGCCGGCAACGGAACGCCAGGTTACTCGGGCGACAACGGCCCCGCCTCCGCAGCCCAACTCAATCAGCCGCGCGGAATCGCAACCGATTCTTCGGGTAACCTCTACATCGCCGATTTCGGTAACCATAGCGTCCGCAAGATCTCTTCCTCCGGTATCATCACCACGGTTGCTGGCACCGGAACCCAGGGTTTCTCCGGCGACGGCATCCCCGCCACAATCGCCGAACTCGCCTTCCCGACAGGCGTCGCGATTGACTCGGCCGGGAACCTATACATCACCGACGTCGGAAACTTCCGCCTCTATAAAGTCTCAACCGCCGGCATATTGACCACGGCGCTGCATCCGTCAATGGCCACACCGTCCGCGGTCGCGGTGGATCCAGCCGGCAATCTGTATGTCATCGTTGGCAACGGCGTTCTCCAAATGTCTCCCGGCGGCTCCGAGGTAGTCATCGCTGGCGCCGAGGCCGGCCAACCTGGTTACTCCGGCGACGGAGGACCCGCCACCGCCGCCGAACTGAGCATGCCTGCGAGTATCGCCGAGGATCCGGCTAGCGGTGACATCTACATCGCCGACAATGGCAACGGCGCCATCCGTCTTCTTACTCCGCTCCCGGCCAGTTGCCCTTACTCCATTTCTTCCACTTACATCCAATCCCCCGCGATCGGCGGCAATGTTACTCTCAATGTCACCACCACCCCTGGTTGCGCCTGGTCCACTCTCAATCTCCCCTCCTGGATCACCGTCTCCGGCCCCAACTCCGGTTCCGGTTCGGGAACCATAACCCTCGCCGTCTCCCCGAACTCCGGCCCCTCTCGCTCCGCTCAGGTCTCCGTCGCCGGCATTCTCATCACCGTAAGCCAGCCGCCCGTGTCGTCTCTGCTCACCCTGAACGCCGCCGTCAATGCGGCCAACTTCTCGCCTTCCGTCGCCCCCGGCAGTCTCGCCAGCGCTTTCGGAGCCTTTCCCTTCGCAAACCCCGCGGGAGCCTCGTCCTTCCCCATCCCAACCGTTCTCGCAGGCCTCTCCCTCCAGTTCACCGGCGCACCTCCGAGCCCGCTATTCTACGCCAATGGCACGCAGGTCAACTTACAAGTCCCGTGGGAACTCGCCGGACTTACCCAAGCTGCGCTTACTCCCGCCGTCAATGGGCAGACCGGCCAATCCCTTGCCGTGAATCTGGTCGCCTATGCGCCGGCTATCTTCAGCGTGAATAGTTCCGGCACCGGCCAGGGAGCCATCCTGGACCAGAACTACCACTTAGTCGACTCCACCCACCCCGCCATCCCCGGCGTCACCGTCCTGCAGATCTTCTGCACCGGCCTCGGCTCTGTTACTAACCAGCCCGCTACCGGCGCGCCCTCTCCCTCGAACCCTCCGGCCACCACAACCACCGTCCCCACGGTGACCATCGGCGCTACCCCGGCCCACGTCGAGTTTTCCGGCCTCGCCCCCGGCTTCGTCGGCCTCTATCAAGTGAACGCCCTCGTCCCGTCCGGCGCGCCCTCGGGAAACTCCGTCCCGGTCTCGCTCTCGATTGGGGGCGTCACGTCCAACGCCGTCACCATCGCCGTCCAGTAACTAACTCCCCGGCGGCTGCAAGTCAATCCGCGTCGGCTTGTTCCGGTCGCACGTCGCAACCCCGTCCCGCTCGTCCAACTCCACTACCTGTAGCACCGTATGCCGTTCCCAAAGCGGACCCTTCCCCGCCGCATCCGCCCCGCCCTGGTGCACAAAGTAGAACAAAAACGCCCGCCCTCCGCTCACCACCACGTCGCAATGATGCCCCACCCCGCGATCCGTCGGCGCCGTCCCCGGCGTCTTGAGTAAGTTCTCCGGCTGCCTCACCCAATGCAGCGCATCCTCGGAGCGGAGCGCCGCCAACCCGTCCCACGCATCCACAATCATCCAGTACCGCCCCTTCCACCGGAAAACCTTCGGACCCTCCCCCGGCAGCCCCGGTACCGCCAACCCCTTCGGCGTCCACTCGTTCAGGTCCTTACTATCGGCGTAATAAATCGACCCGTTCTTCCCCCGCTCGTTCTTGAACCACATCCGCCAAGTCCCGTCCGCCAACCGGATCACGCTCGGGTCGATCACCCGGTCGGAGTCAAGCTGCAGCTTCGAAACGAACTTCCAATGCCGCAGATCCCCGCTCGTCAGATGAATAATGTCCCGCGGCGCGTTCCAGTCCCGGAACGTCCCCGGAACCACCGCCAGGTACATGTGATACGTCCCCCGCCAATACACAATCTCCGGCGCCCAGTCGCTGTAATCGCTCCGCCCGTAACCGGTCTCCACGGTACCGTCGTACTTCCACCTCGCCCCGCCGTCCCCGCTCTCCGCGTAGCCGATCTTCGTCCCGTGCACCCACTCCACGCCCGCCAGTCCCGGAACATTCGCCCGTCGGTTTGTATAAAACATAAACCACTTCTTCTCACCTCGGTTCCAAACAAGCACCGGGTCCGCCGCTCCAACGTGTACCGGGTCCCGGTACAAAGGCTTCGGCGCGATCTTCCCGTCTCCCCGCCCGGCCGCCAGCGGCATCGCCGCTAACCATCCCGCCACCAGCGCCAGCCGCCACGAAAACGTCATGGCCACTACGCTACCAACTCCCCGCCATCCCGCGCTCCCGGAGCCGTTCCCCGCTACGCCGCCTTGCGGTGATAGACTTAGGAACGCCTCGATGGCCGCGTGGGGTTTTCGGCAGGTCGTCGCGCCCAACGAAAATATACCCAGTTAAAAGGCGATCACAATTAAAATACATTTAGTGAACCCCAGCGACATGTCCTTCGGGACCGCTGTCATTACCCCGCGCTGGCTCTATGTCCTCGCCTCCGCTACGCCCCCCTCCTTCGGCGATCCCCTCATCTGGGATGAAACCCTCGAACAAATCGTCCCCGAGCGCATTCATCCCGGCGACGTCGCCGGCATCGGTATCCACACCGGCAACGCCCTCCGCGGCTACGCCATCGGCCGCCAACTCCGCGAATGCGGCGCATGGGTCGTCTATGGCGGCATCCACGCCTCGCTCTATCCGGAAGAAGCCTTCGAATACGGCGGCGCCCACGCCGTCGTCAAAGGCGACGGCGATGTAGTCTGGGCGCAAGTCCTCGCAGACTGCGCCAACGCTAGCCCCACCCGCATCTACGACGGCGGTCGCGTGGACGCTTCCCAGTTCAAGCCCGCCCGCTGGGACCTCATGCCCGACAACGCCTACATGTGGGCCTCCGTGCAAACCGTCCGCGGTTGCGCCAAACACTGCTCCTTCTGCTCCGTCTGGCGAACCGACGGCCAAAAACCACGCCAGCGCCCCTCCGACGCCGTCATCGATGAAATCGTCGAGCTCCGCCGCCGCGGCTTCCGCTTCATCGCCCTCGCCGACGATAACTTCTACCCCGTCTCCTTCACCGACCTCCGCCTCGCTGAACGACAGAATAACCAAACCCGCATCCACCAGCTCGAAACCATCCGCAAGGAGCGCTTCGAACTCATGGAACGTCTCGCGGAACTCCCCCACGACATGGTCTTCTTCACCCAGATAACCATGGAAGCCGCCGAGGACCCCAGCTTTCTCGACGCCATGCGGAACGCCCGTATCAAAGGCGCCCTCGTCGGCGTCGAGGCCGTCACCGCCGAAGGACTCAAAGCCGTCTATAAGGACTTCAATTGCTCCGGCGACTCCCTCGTCGAACGCCTCCAAACCTTCCGGCAACACGGCGTCCACGTC
>DAIDIH010000027.1 GCA_027459465.1 Bryobacterales bacterium
GGCAATTCTCTCTTTCTGCGGGTTTGGCGGCGCGATGGCAGTACCTCTGCCGCGTCCTGGAGAGCTTCGCATTACTCTATCGAACGGATATTCCTGGCCAGGAACTATCAACGCCTGTAACTGTAGCATGAGTCAAGTAAAGGGGGACGCAGGCGGAAGGATGTAAGTGTTTGGAAAGGTTGGAGATAGCAGAGCTTTAGGGCATTGTGACCGAGTTTTTGGACGCGGGTAGACGGAGGCCGGCGGCGAGGATGCCGAGCCAGAGAACGGCGCCGTAGACCGCGTACCAGGCCGCTTCCTGGGCGGGGGTGACGTGGGACGGGCTGAGCACGACGAGAGCGCCGGTGGAGGAGATGTGAGTAAGTTGGGCGAGTGCGACGCTGTTTGTATGCGTGTAGAGCCAGCAGATGAGCACGCGAATGGCGGACATAGAGAGGGTGAAGGCGAGGAAATATGGCAGCCAATAGCGGCCGTGGGGTGTGGCCGCGCCGAGGAAGTTCACAACGGGGAGATGCCAGAGTCCCCAAAGGAGTCCGAGTAGAAGGGCGGATTTGAAGGCGCCCAGGCGCTCGCTCATGCGGGGGAAGGCGAAGCCGGTCCAGCCGATTTCTTCGAAGATTCCGGCGGGAATTCCGAAGGCGATGCCGAGGGGGAAGAACTGCGGGTAGAAGACGGGAGAGAGGAAACCGGCGAGGGAGAAAAGAACGGCGGCGATGGCGGCGGGTGGGAGGAGCAGGGGGATGTACCAGCGCAGCGGGAGGCGGAGAAGAAGCATGCGCCGGGCGAAGAGACGGAGGCCAGCGCGGCCATCGAGGAGCCAAGTTAGTATGAGGCCGGATGAGGCGGGTCCGACTAGCATGGCGGGGAACATGAGGATACCGGTCAAGTTTGTAAGCGGGCGGCCGGCGATGAGGCGGGGAGTGGCGACCAACAGCGCGGCGCTCCAGGAGATGGTGAAGGTGAGGACGAAGTAGGCGGCGAGAGGATGAGCGCGGAGGAGGGTTGCGGGTTTGGTGGGCACCGGTCTCGGTTGCCATGGTACACCGGCGATGGCTGGACATTTGGGTTGTATCGCGCAAACAGTCGGTCTTGCGCGCGAAAGTGCGCTCTATGCCCTGCGGCGGGACTGCGGCGTCTAGTGTTTTCCGAAGACCTGCTTGAGCAGCGGCGTGAGTTGCGCGGCGGGATGCGTACGGATCTTCTTCTCTTCCTGGCCGACCATGGAAAAGAGTCCGTCGAGGGTTTTGCCGACGACGTAGCTGGTGATGTCAAAGCCCCGGCCGGTTCCCAGGGAGGGAAGCGGCGCCGGCGGTGAGTTGTTTATATTGCTCGACGACGCCGGTTTCGGCCATAGCGGATTCCACGATGGGGCGAAAGCGGACGGCGAGTTTATCCGAGCTCTTGGCCTTGAAGTGGTCGGTTGCCGCGGTGTTTCCGCCGAGGCAGATTTCGCGGGCGTCGTCGAAGGTCATTTGGGTCAGGGCGGCCGGGGCGGCCTTTTCAGCGGCGCGAATCATGCTGAGTTCGAAGTCATCGACTTGGTAGCCCATGCCGGCCATGCGGAGACCCTGGCCGAGGGTGCGAAGTTTGTCGGGCAGGAGGATCTTGATGGCCTGGTTCTTGATTCAGGCCGCGGCGGTTTTGGTGTCTGACTGGCCGCCGAGTCCTCCGAGGATCTTGTCGAGTTGCGCGTGGCCTGGGAGGGCAAGGAGAAGCGCCGCGAAGCAGACCGCGCGAATGCGTGACATGGCCATAAGGACGAGGCAGTTTGAGGGCCATGTTAAAGCCTGAGGTGGGGGCCGCGCGGCAAGTGAAGTGCTAGGATGCAGGAGAGAAGAGCGGCTGCGGGGAGGGGCCGGCCGTTCTTGGGAGGGAAGTGTCCTATGCGAATGGCCGGTTTTTTTGTGTTGCTCCTGGGCTCGCTTCTGTTCGCTGGTCAAGGATCCGACACCGCGGTCAAGAAGGTTCCCCCGAAACAGACGCCGATTGACTCCGGCGCGAAAATGTATCGGGAATACTGTGCGTCGTGCCACGGGTTACACGGCACGGGTGACGGGCCGGTGGCGCCTACGTTGGTCCGGCGGCCGACGGATCTGACGCTTCTCAGCCAGAAGAACGGAGGCAAGTTTCCGGTTCTGTTGGTGAAAAATTCGATTCAGAACGGGGTCACGACCGCGCATGGCTCGAAAGACATGCCGGTGTGGGGCCCGATTCTTTCAACGGTCAGCCAGCACAGCCAGGCACTGGTGACGTTACGGGTGGAAAACCTCACGCACTATATCGAGACGCTGCAAGTGAAGTAAGTGGGCGGCGGTTTTGGTTGGCGCGGTATTCGAGGTTGGTGTCGTAGAGGTTGCCAAGGGAGCGGCAGCCGGCGGTGGGGCGGCCGATGTAGCCGAAGGTCCAGGGTTGGAAGGCGCCGCCGCCGGAGTACCAGAGATCGTTAGGGTTGGCGAGGCGGAGGGAATGGAACTCGTTTGACAGGGTGAGTTTGCGGTGAGGCCGGAGGAGGAGCATTCCGTACAGATCCTCAGTGTTCATCATGTTGAAGAACGGGAAGCGGGCGTAGATGCGGGGTGTGGGGAGGAGTTGAAAGAAAGTGCCGTGGGTTTTGTCGTTGGGGTCGCCGTCGCCGGACCCGATAGTATAGCCGGTGCGGAGCCAGGGCTTGAGGCGGGGGAGGACGGCGGGTTGCCAGCCGGCTTCGAGGTCGGCGGCGTAGGCGCGCTGGGCGAGAGCGCCCCAGCGTCCTGTCTGGACGGCGCACCAGGCGAGTAAATCGACGGGACCGGCGGGGTTGGTGATGGTGTGGAGGGTGTGAGCGCCGAAGGTGTCGATGCGGAGGTTTTGCCGGTCGGCGAGGCGGAGGGCGAGGGGGCGGTTATCGATCTTGAGGTCAGGACGCCCGTCGTCGTATTCGGTGAAGAAGACGCGGGTATCGGCGGCGTGGCGGCCGGAGCCCCAATCGTGGGAGTAGGAGGCGTAGGCGAAGGCGATATCGTTCCAGCCCCGGCAATCGACCGGGAAGACGCCGAGGGTTGGGACGGCGGCGAGTAAGGTGACGTTGGAGGCGGGGGTGGAGAACGAGTAGTGGACGCCGTCGAAGGCGCGGCCGACGTCGGACCAGACGAAGTCGCCGATGAGGCGGGCATTGATGCGGGATTGTTTGACGGCGGCGAGGTTGGAGTTTCTGGGGGTGAGTTCGCTGCCGTCCAGGAAGAGAAAGCGGCCGAGTTGGAGGGATTGGCGGGGGTCGCCGGCGAGGGAGTCAAAGCGAACGTAGAGTTGCTTGGGGAAGAGCATGGCGGCATATTGGTTGGAGTGGTTGGCGGCGAAGTAGTTCGCGCCGAGGCCGAGCGCGCCTTGGGGCGGAGCGACAGTGGCTCCGGTGGGAAGGCCGAGGAGGAAGGGGACTTCGAGCTCGGCGTCCCAATCCCAGCCGGGGCGTTGCTGGGCGAAGTTGATGCGGAGAACGTTGCCGGAGTAGAAGTACTCGTTATTGCCGGCGGATGGTTCGAACCAGTCCCAGGCGTACATGGGGGAGCGGAGCGAGCCGGCGATGGTGACCGGCCGGGTTGAGCTGTGTCTTGCGCGTCCTGCGAGTTGGCGCAGGCGAAGGGAAGCAAGAGGGTGAGGGCGCTGAGCAGACGCCTGATAGGATTGCACTTCAAGGATTGTTGGAGCCGGAATCGTTACTCGAATTGAATACTTCAATGGTAACGAGTGCATTGGGCGCGATGCACGGAATCAGAGCAGTGTTAGTATCTGGCCGGCGAGACGGCCCATCGCTTCGGCGTTGTGGTGATGGTTGGAGACGGCGTCGATCGTGGAGTTGGCCTGATGAGCCATGGTCTGGGAGGCGGCGGTAGCGGTGTCGGTGAGGCCGCGGACGATGCCGGCGAGGATTGCGAGCGCTTCCTTCTGGCGACGCGGCAGGCCGAGTCGCGGGCGGCGGCGGACTCGGTGCGCGCCTGCTCCTCGAACCAGACGGTGGCGGAGAGGAGCAGGCGGAGGCGCTCAATTGGAGTGAGACCGGAAGGCAAGGGGTCGGGCAGATTCCTGCGGTCCGGCAAGGACGGGGCATAGAAAGATTCCTTTCGAGTTTGGGTGTTTTCCTGGGCGAGGGGTTCGAGGCGGAACTGGCCGACGAGGGATCGGGGTTGGGCGGCGAGTTCGGAGAGTTCCTTGGCGGCGTCCTTGGCGCCGCGGGAGCTTTCGCTGGCGCCTTTGGCGGATATCACTTGATGGGACCGCTGCTCGAAGGAACGCCGGAGGGGCCGGGCAGGATGGCCGATTTCGCGATGGCCGGCGCTTTTGGGGACGTGTTGGAATTTTGCGGACGATGTGGATTACATTGAAAGATGTGTCCGCGAATTTCCCGAGGAAAGGCTCACGTCTTTGAGAAAGGAATTATGAAGCAGGTTGTACGGAAGGGTCTCAAGGAGATCCTGGTGGACGAGGTCCCGGACCCGATTCCCGCGGCGCACCAGGTGGCGGTTCGTCCGGTCTGCTCCGTCATCAGCAGCGGCACGGAAACGGCAAGCATTCATACGGAAAGTCTGGCGAAAGAGGTCGCAGAAAATCCTTCGCATATCCGGAAAATTCTCGATGTCATGCGGATGGCCGGGCCGGGCCGGACGCTTGCGGAAGTTCGCGCGAAATTCAGCGAGTATGCGGTTCTGGGCTACTCGGGGGCGGGAACCATCGTTGAGAAGCATCCGAGCGTTCTCGATTTGCAGCCCGGCGACCGCGTCGCCTACGGTGGGGAAGGCACGGGGCACGGGGAACGGATTGTTACCGGCAGGAACCTGGTGGCGAAGATTCCGGACGGTGTTTCTTTCGAAGATGCGGCTTTCACCACACTCGGCAGCATCGCGCTGAACGCGGTGAGGATCGCATCGATCTCGCTTGGGGAGACCGTGGCGGTGATCGGACTCGGGGCGGTGGGCCAGCTCATTGCGCAGTTGGTGCGGGCGCAAGGTGGTGTGGCGATCGGGCTTGACTTGCGGAGCGAGCGGTTGGCGATGGCCGAGCGGCTTGGCGTTGATAGGGTTGCCGCCGGGGGCGAAAGCGGAGTGGAGAGCGTTCGGGTCATGACGGGAGGGCGGGGAGCAGATTGCGTGATTGTGGCCGCGGCGGCGAAGTCGCCCGTGCCGTGCCAGCAGGCGCTGGCGATGTGCCGCGACCGGGGACGCATTGTGGTGGTGGGCGCGGTGGACATGAGCTTTCCCTGGGGCGAGATGTACATGAAGGAGATTCAACTGTTCATGGCGCGCGCTTATGGGCCCGGCAGTTACGACCCTCGCTACGAAGTCCAGGGGCAGGATTATCCGCTGCCGTATGTGCGGTGGACGGAGAACCGGAACATGGAGGAGTTCCTGCGGTTGTTGGCGGCGGGGCGGGTAAACGTGGGGCCTCTTGTCACGCACCGGTTTGGGCTCGATGAGGCGGCCAAGGCGTACGAAACCATTCTGGATCCAGCCATGGCTTCGATGTCGGTGGTCCTGCAATATGCGGAACCGCCTGAGGGCGGCGCGCCGGTGAGGCGGAAGATCGAGATTCCGGGAGCGAGGGCTCCGAAGCCGGGGGAATTGCAGTTTGCGCTGGCCGGGGCGGGGAACCTGGCGAAGTGGGCGCACCTGCCGAATCTGAAGGCGCAGCCGGGGGTGAGCCTGCGCGCGATCCAGTCGAATAGCGGGGCGCGCGGCAAGAGCTATGGCATCCGGTTCGAGGCCGGCTACGTGTGTACGGATTATGAGGAGATCCTGCGCGATCCCCAGATTGATGCGGTGGTGATCACGAGCCGCAATCAGCACCATGCGAGCCAGACGATTGCGGCGCTGGAAGCGGGCAAGCATGTATTTGTCGAGAAGCCTTTGGCGCTGACGATCGAGGAGTGCCGGCGGATCAGCCGTGCGGTGAAAGGCGGCCGGAGTCATCTTTGTGTCGGGTTCAATCGCCGGTACGCCCCGATGTACGTTGGGCTGAAGAAGGCGTTAGCGGGGCGGAGCGGACCGGCGGTAGTGAACTGCCGTGTCAATTCACCGGGAATCTCGGGGAGCTACTGGATGGCGGACCCGGCGATGGGCGGGGCGATTCTCGGGGAAGCCTGTCATTTTGTCGACCTCATGTACTGGCTGCTCGAGTCGGAACCCGTGCGGGTGTCTGCCTATAGCCTGCCGGCGGCGCAGATGGATCCGGCGGGCGAGAACAATCTGGCCGCGGCGTTTCAGTTTGCCGATGGGTCGGTGGGAAATCTGACTTACTGCACGGTGGGGAGCAAGTCATCGGGCGGAGAGCGGGTGGAAGTGTTTGCGCCGGGCATGGGGGCGGTGACGGAGGACTTCGTGCGACTGGCGGTGGCGGAAGGGCGGCGTACGGAGAAGAGGCGGCGGTGGCCGGAGAAGGGCTACGCCGAGCAACTGGCGGAGTTTGTCGGCGGCATCCGGGAAGGGCGCCAGAAGGGAGTTACGGCGCTGGACGGGATTCGGGCTACGGTGGGATGCGTGCGGATGCTCGAATCGGCGCGGGCGCAGGCTTCCTGCGAGATGGACCTCGCGGAGGCTCTTTCTGAGGAATAAGGACTCGCGTGGATCGCGGGAAATGACCGTTCTTCAACTCGGTCCGTATCCTCCGCCGAACGGCGGCGTGCAGTCAAACATTGTGGCGATCCGGCGGTATCTTACCGGCAAGGGAATTCGATCCGGGGTGATCAACCTTACGCGGCACCG
Organism: Bryobacterales bacterium; assembly: GCA_027459465.1. Lineage (GTDB taxonomy): Bacteria > Acidobacteriota > Terriglobia > Bryobacterales > Bryobacteraceae > JAJYKC01. The sequence goes on from DAIDIH010000027.1 coordinate 6,732, forward strand.
CGAGGTGCGCGAAGAGGGGGTTTACCACCCGACGACCGCGCTTGAGACGGCATTGCTGCTGTTGCGGCTCCCTTACCGGGTGCTTCATTTTCACTTAGGCGGAATTGTGACTGCGCGCATGTTGGGTCTGAGTCTGCTGTTGTGCTGGCTGCCGAAAAGAAAAGCGGTGCTGACGTTTCATTCCGGGGGATACCCGTCGACGCCGGAGGGGAAGCGGGCCAAACCCCGGAGTTTTAATGGATTCGTCTTCCGGCGGTTCGACCGCGTGATTGCAGTGAATCCGGCGATTGCGGACATGATGCGGCGTTACGGGGTTGACGAGGAGCGGATCCGGCTTATCTGCCCGGCAGCGATCGACCCGACGGAGATTGCCGAGTCGTTGCCGGAGAAGGTCGCCGAATTCTATGCGCGGCACCAGCCGGTGCTGGTGAGTGTGGGATTGCTGGAGGCGGAATACGATTTGCCGCTGCAGATTGAGGTACTTGGCAAAGTGAGAGAGCGTCTGGCTGGGGCCGGACTGGTGATGATCGGCAGCGGGAGCCTGGAGCGGGAGCTGCGGGAACAGATTGCGGCTCAACCGTGGCGTGAGCACATCCTGCTAGCCGGCGACTTGCCGCACGCGGTGACGCTGCGGGCGATTGGCGAGGCGGACGTGCTGCTGCGGACCACGCGGTACGACGGCGACGCGGTTTCGGTACGCGAAGCGCTGTACTTGGGTACGCCGGTGATCGCCACCGACAATGGAATGCGTCCCGAGGGTCCGCGGCTGATCCCGGTGGGTGATGGAGTAGCGTTGCAGGCGGCGATTGAAGAACGGGCGTGGGCTGGTGGCTTGAAGCGCGCGCACGGTTCGGCTGGGCTGGCAAACGTCGAGGCGGTTTTTCGGGTCTACGAGGAGTTGGAAACGACGCATGGGTGAGAGAAGGGAAGATCGTCAGCGGGGACGATATTATGTCTGAAGTACATGACAACAAGCCCTGAACGCTGGCCTTTGTCGGCGCGTATCCTTCGCGCATTGTCGCGGCCGCCCAGCGCTCCCGACTACGCAGGGGGTACGGAAACACACGTGGGGAGCCATGCTCTGGACTACGTTCTCAAGACGGTTCCAGGGTTCCTGGAGTTGATACGCGGCAAGAGCGTGCTGGATTATGGGTGCGGGCGCGGGGAACAGGCGGTAAAGATTAAGGAAGCGGGCGCGGCCCGGGTGGTGGGCTTCGATCCTTTTCTAAAAGTGGCTCCCGGGTCCGAAGCCGGAGTCGAGTTCACTTCTTCCTTGCCGACGGAGCAGTTCGACGTGGTGTTTTCGTGCAGCAGCTTCGAGCATTTCGCCGATCCGGAGCGCGAGTTCGTCACGATGCGGGATCTGACGCGGGAGCGGCTTGTGATCACCTGGGCCGAGCCGTGGTTGAGCCACAACGGTTCGCACATGGGATTTTTCACGCGCGTTCCGTGGGTGAACGTTTTTTTCCCGGAGAGATCGATCTTTCTGGTCCGTTCGCTTTACCGGGACGACGGGGCAATGCGGTACGAGGAATCCGGATTAGGAGGCGCGCTGAACCGGATGACGGTGAGGCGGTTCGAAGGGATCGTGTCGCGGCTGAAGGGGGACCTGGAGATCGAGTTTCAGCGGAGCTATGCGACGAAGGGGCTACCGGTGGTGGTGAAGGTTCCGGTGGTGAGGGAATTCCTGACGAGTTCGTGCGCGTGCGTGCTGCGGCGAGCGGGTTCCTCAAGAAGTTAACATAATATATCTTATCGGAAGTTACGTACGGGGCTCATACCGCGGACGGGCTGGACGATACGACGAGCATGACCCGTTTGGTCCGGCGGTCCGAGGCGGCCGAGGAAACCGAAGAGGCTGTTAGTGTTTTCATAGCGCGGCAGCCGATTCTGACCGCCGGGCGAAAGCTGTATGCGTTCGAGTTGCTTTACCGGGCGCGAGGTTCGGGGGCGTTCGACGCGGCGGATGGGAATCATGCCACCGAGCAAGTGATCGCCAACGGTCTTACGTCGATCGGACTGTCGAAGCTGGCGGGAAACCGGCCGGTGTTTGTGAATTTCCCGCGCGAGCTGTTGCTCGGTTCGCTACCGTTTTCGCTTCCCAAGGGGCGGACGGTGATCGAGGTCCTGGAAGACGTGGCATTGGATGTGGAAGTGATTGAGCGATGCCGTGAATTGCGTGAGGCGGGATATGAGGTGGCGCTGGACGATGTGGAGGATTGTTCCCGGATCGGACCGATGGCGAACGTGGTGCGATATGTGAAGGTGGACCTTCGCCTGGCGGGACGGGAGCGGGCGGCGGAGATCGCGCGCTTTTGCGCCGGGCTGCCGGTGTGGTTGCTGGCGGAGAAGGTGGAGAGCCGGGACGAGTTTCAGTTTGCGCGGGCGTTGGGTTACAAGCTGTTCCAGGGTTATTATTTTGACCGGCCGGAGGTGGTGAGCGGCCATTCGTTCGCGCCGATGAAGGCGAGCTTCACGGAGATGCAGCGGGAACTGGAACGGGAAGATCTGGATTTCTCGAAGTTAGAGAAGGCGCTGCGGGCGGATCCGGCGATGACGCACCGTTTGCTGCGGTACCTGAATTCCGCCTCGTTTGCGATGGCGGGGCCGGTGACCAGCGTGCACCAGGCGATGGTTTTGCTGGGCGAGACGGAGTTGCGGCGCTGGCTGTTTCTGGTGGGGTTGACGAAACTGGCGGGGCCGGGCAATGAGGGGGCGGTTCGCGCTTCCCTGCTCCGGGCGCGGTATTGCGAGTTGCTGGCGCCGCGGGCCGGGCTGGGCGCGCGGGGGCCGGAGTTGTTCCTGATGGGGCTCCTTTCGGTGCTGGGCGCGATGCTGGGCGCGACGATGGAGGAGACGGTGAGCGGATTGGGCCTGAGCGTCGACGTCAGCGAGACGTTGATCGGGGATGGCAAGGCGTCGTCGCGGCTTGGGACGCTGTATGCGCTGGCGCGGGCTTACGAGCGGGGCGAATGGGAGGTGGCGCCGAGGCTTCTGCGCCCGCTGGGCATTGAGGAAGACGAAGCCACAGCCTGTTACGGAGAGGCGGCCGAGTGGACCGAGCAGGTGTTTGCTTCGCTCGGTTAGCTAGTCGTCGGCGACGGTGCGCGAGTCGATGCGCTGGCGGATGGAGGCGATGACTTCGTCGAGGGGTTTGGCGCCCTGGTCTCCGAGTTTGCGATGGCGGACGGCGACGGAGCCGCTTTCGGCTTCGCGGCCGCCGGCGACGAGCATGAAGGGGACCTTCTGGAGTTGGGCCTCGCGGATTTTGAGGTTGACCTTTTCCTTGCGGTCGTCGAGGGTGGCGCGGATGCCGGCCTGGACGAGGCGCTCGTGGACTTGGCGGGCGTAGTCGAGTTGTTTGTCCGTGATGGGCAGGACGACGGCCTGGACGGGGGCGAGCCAGACGGGGAATGCGCCGGCGTAGTGTTCGAGGAGGATGCCGAAGAAGCGCTCGACGGAGCCGTAGAGGGCTCGGTGGACCATAAGGGGCTGATGCTTGTGGCCGTCCTCGCCGATGTATTCGAGTTCGAAGCGGCGCGGGAGGGTGAAGTCGAACTGGACGGTGGATAGCTGCCATTTGCGGCCGAGGGCGTCGACGAGTTTGACGTCGATTTTGGGGCCGTAGAAGGCGGCTTCATCGGCCATGACCTTGGCCTGGAGGCCAACGGTTTCGACGGCGCGGGCGAGGGCATTTTCGGCGAGTTGCCAGAGTTCGGGGGCGCCGTCGTATTTGCCGCTTGCGCCTTTGTCCCAGGTGGAGAGCTCGGCCTCGTAGCTGGAGAAGCCGAAGGTTTTGAGGACGTCGATGGCGAATTCGAGGCAGGAGACGACCTCGCCCTCGATCTGGTCCGGGGTGCAGAAGATGTGGGCGTCGTCCTGGGTGAAGCCGCGGACGCGGAGGAGGCCGTGCATGGTGCCGGAGCGTTCGTAGCGGTAGACGGTGCCGAGTTCGCCGAGGCGGATGGGGAGGTCGCGGTAGCTGCGTTGGCGGTCGCGATAGATGAGGATGTGGCCCGGGCAGTTCATCGGCTTGAGCTGGTACTCGGCGTCGTCGAGTTCCATGGGCGTGAACATATTTTCCGAGTAGAAATTGGCGTGGCCGGAGGTCTTCCAGAGATCGCGGCGCATGACATGGGGGGTGTAGACGAGGGAGTAGCCGCGCTGCAAATACTGTTCGCGCATCCAGTCCTCGATGGTGCGGCGGACGATGCCGCCTTTGGGATGGAAGAAGATGAGTCCGGGGCCGGCGAGTTCCTGGATGCTGAACAGGTCGAGCTCCTGGCCGAGCTTGCGGTGGTCGCGCTTGCGGGCTTCTTCGAGGCGTTCGAGGTATTCGGCGAGTTCTTTGGGGCTGAAGAAGGCGGTGCCGTGGATGCGCTGGAGCTGGGGTTGTTTCTCGTCGCCTTTCCAGTAGGCGCCGGCGACGGAGAGGAGTTTGAAGGCTTTGAGCTTGCTGGTGTTGGGGACGTGGGGTCCGCGGCAGAAGTCGATGAAGCCGGGGCCGAGGGTGTATTCGGTGAATACGTCGCCAGCCTTTTCCTGGATGAGCTGGCATTTCATCCAGAGGTCCTTGTATTTCTGGAGGCCTTCGTCCTTGCGGGTGAGGATGCGTTCGTAGGGGAGGTTGCGGGCCTGGATTTCGCGCATGCGTTCTTCGATGCGCTGGAGGTCTTCGGGGGTGAAAGGTTCGGAGCGCTGGAAGTCGTAGAAGAAGCCGGTTTCGGTGGGCGGGCCGATGCCAAGTTGGGTACCGGGGAAGAGTTCGAGGACGGCGGCGGCGAGCAGGTGGGCGGTGGAGTGGCGGTAGACTTCGAGGGTTTCGGGATTGCGCGGGGTGAGGATTTCGACTTCGGCGTCGGTTTCGAGGGGCCGGGTGAGGTCCCACAGGGAGCCGTTGACGCGGGCGACGATGGCGTCGTTGGCGAGGCGCTCGCCGATCTGGCGGGCGATATCGAGGGGCGTGGCCCCCTGGGGGACAGATTTGTGGCTGCCGTCGGGCAGGGTTATGTCGAAGCTCTGGCTCATCGGGTGAAACTTCAGCGTAACAAGGGCGGGAGGGGGATTGCGAGGGGGACACCTCCACGCTCAGGCCGCCGGACATGCCGATCGGAGGGGATATTTTCAATCGCTTGACAGTTTTCGGAGCGTTTTCCCGGAACCAGGAGTGAGGGATAGTGCGGGGGCAGCAGCACTTAACCGTCGCGGACTTCCAGTCCGGGCTTGCCTCCGAAATTCACGTTCTGAGGAGAAAGACTATGTCGAGAAGTACCGTTGTTCACCGAACTCCCACCTGGCTGTCATGTTGTTTGTTGCTAGCGCTGCCGGCGGCGGGCGCTTACGGGCAGAACGCCGGCGGCCCGCCCGCAAGCGTGGTGTTTTACAGCGGGCGGGATGGGCACGCGAATGACCAAATCTATGTGATGGATCCCGATGGCAGTAACCCTCTCCGCGTCACTTACGATGCGGCAGCGGATGTTGATCCGGACATTTCACCGGACGGCAAGTACATCCTATTTACCTCGAATCAGACCGGGAACAACGAGATCTTCGTTCAAGACCGGTCCGGGGCGGTGCAGAACCTGACGAACAACCCGGCCAACGATGAGCGGGCAAGGCGGTCGCCGAACGGGAAGCAGATTGTGTTCCGGCATGGCATTGACATCTACACGATGAACGCGGACGGCAGTGGCGCGCCGGTCAAACTGACCAGCGAAGTTCCGCCCAGTTTCGCCCAGATGGCCAACTGGTCCCCGGATGGGCGGCACCTCGTATTTATGAGCTTCCGGGAAGGATACTGTTCCGTATTCCGGACTGACGCCGACGGGGGCGAGCCGATCAATCTCACGCCGAAAGATCCTGCCGATGCTTCGACAAGTTGGTGCAGCCGGGCTCCAGCGTGGTCGACCAACGGGCGTGAGATCTTTTTCCTGTCGTTCCGGCCAAGCACCGGTGGGCAAAACGAGATCTTCGTGATGAACATGGACGGAACGAATCCTCGCCAACTCACCACCGCAGGTACGAACGGAAGTCCGCGGGCGCGATAGACGCGCCACGGCGCCCTGGGCCGCCGTTCGAAGATCGGGATGTCTGTTGCGCCTGAGGCGAGCGGCGGCTTATCGAAGCGGGATGCGGTATACGCTGCGCAGGGCCGTTTGGCGGGAGAAGGCATAGATGTCCGGCGCCGGGCCAGGGCGGGTTCAGGCAGCGAGGGGGAGGGTGGCGGGTTCGGAGGGGCTGGGGTGGTTGCGCGGAAGTAGCGCGAGGATGAGGGCGCCCGAAAGCATGGCGGCGGCGAGGATGCGGGTGGGGATGAGATAGGAGTGCCATTGGTCGTAGCCCCAGCCCATGAGGAGCGGGCCGAGGGCTCCGGCGATGGCGTAGGAGGTGAAGGCGTAGCCGTAGATTTCGGTGAAGGAGCGGAGGCCGAAGTAGCGCGAGATGAGATAAGGCAGGACGCCGGCTTCGGCGCCCATGCCGAGGCCGGTGAGGGCGGCGGCGAGGAAGGCGGTGTTTGGGGTGTGAGCTGAGCTGAGAATGGCGACGCCGATGGCGGCGATGGTGAAGAACGCGGTGGTGAGGGGCGGAGCGGGAACGCGGTCAAGCATGGCGCCGGTGAGGAGGCGTCCGGCGAGGGTGAAGATGCCGAGGAGGCTGGCGGCGAGGGCGGCGGTATCGGCGGTGATGGAGCGATCCGTCAGCATGGGGATGAGATGGGCGACGCAGCCGTTGACGCTGAGCGAGAAGAGGAAGAAACCGGCGAGGAGGAGCCAGAGGACAGGGGTGCGGGCGGCGGAGAGGCCGGTGTGGCCGGTGTGATGGGGGCGCGCGGGGGCGTCGCTTCCCTGCCTCCGCGTGGGCGCGTCGTGGACGAAGAGGATGGCCGGAATGAGGCCGAGAGTGACGGCCATTGCGGCGAGCAGGAGGTAGGCGGAGCGCCATCCGTAGTGAGAGATGAGAGAGGTTGCCAGCGGCGGAATGAGAATGGCGCCGGCGGCGGCTCCGGCCATGACGGCGGCAAGGGCGGCGCCGCGGCGGCGGTCGAACCAGGAGGAGACGACGCGGGCGTAGCAGAGGTGGGCCGTGCCGTTGCCGACGAGGCCGAGCGCGACATAGAGGGCGTAATAGGCGGCGAGGGAGTGAACGAGGGCAAGGCCGGCGAGGGCGACGGCGTAGATGGCGACGCAGGGGAGCATGACGCGGCGGGGGCCGATGCGGTCCACGAGGCGGCCGAGGAAGGGGGAGGCGGCGGCGACGGTCAAGGCCGCCAGCGTGAAGCCGAGGGAGGCCTGGGTGCGGCTCCAACCGAATGCGGCGCTGACGGGCTTCAGGAATACGCCGAAGGAAAAGATGACGAGAGAGCCGAAGCCGACGAAGATGCCGAAGACGGAGGCGCCGAGAACGAGGGCGGGGCGCGGGGCGCGGTTCATTCGTTGGGTGGCGTGCGGATGTAGCCGGTGGAAGCGGAGCGCTTGCCGCCGGCCCGATGGGCTTCTTCGCTCAAGGCGTGGACTCCGGAAGCGTCGATCCATCGGTTGTAGAAATTAAACAGGGCGCAGACGGTGATGGCGTAGTAAATGGCCTCATCGGTCCAACCGGCGGCGTGTAAGATGCGGATATCTTCGGGGCCGATGTGGACGGAGTCCGAATTTACTTTGTCGACGAAGCGGAGTAAGACCTTTTCGGGCTCCGGGATGGGCGCCGATTCGAGATCGGCTAGCACGGAGGCGACGAGGGCTTCGCTGCCGAGAAATTCCGCCGCGACCGCGGCGTGGGACTTGAGTCAAAAGGGGCACTGGTTTCTTGCGGAGGTAAAAGCGGCGATTAGTTCGCGCTGGCCGGGAGTAAGTGGGGCCGGGTCGCGCATGATGCCCTGGGTGAAGCGCTCGAGGTGCTTCGTGATGGCGGGCTTGAAGGCAAACAGGTGCCAGATCTGAGGGTATTCGGCGCCGCTGCCTCGCATCATGCGGATGAGGTCGTTGAACGGGCTGTTGGTTTGGGCCGACTCGACATCGGCGAGAAACATGGGTTCCATGGCGGAAAAGACGTCTCTCTATGCTGCACCGAGTGGCGAGCGGAAGCCATAGTGTTTTTGCATTAGACCCCCGGCAACTAATAGCTAATCACTATTGTTCGGTATAACTTTTGCTCATAGACTAGCCAGAATACGGGAGGAGAAACCGTTTACAACATGAGCAGGTTTATGTGTCTGTTTGTCTGTCTGTTTGCTGTTTTGAAGGCGCAGGAGCCTACGGGAACGCTGGAGGGCAGGGTGTCGGACCCATCGGGGGCGACGGTGGTGGGGGCGCGGGTGAAGGTGGAGGAAGCGCAGACCGGGCTGACGCGTTCGGTGCTGTCGGCGGAAAGGGGCGCCTTTCATATCGCGCTGCTTCCGCCGGGTAGTTACACGCTGGAAGTGATGGCGAAGGGCTTTTCGACTTACTCTGTAACTGCGGTGCGTGTAGATATCGGGAGGGTTATTACTTACAACGTGCAGTTACAGGTTGCGAGCTCGCACGCGGAAGTAAATGTCGAGGGCGGCGGAGTAATGGTGGACATGAGCCAGACACTGGGCAACGTTGTGTCGTCGAGGGAGGCAACGGACTTACCGTTGAACGGACGGGACCTAACGCAGCTTGGTTTGCTGCAGCCGGGGGTTGCGCCGATGACGCCGGGGTTGGCTGAGGCGGGCGGGATTGCGAGGGCGGGCCAGGCGTATGCGGTGAATGGGGAGCGTCCGGAGTCAAATAACTACTTACTCGACGGGGCGACGAACGTGGATAGCGTGAACGGCGGCTATGCGATCCGGGTGCCGGTGGACGCGGTGGACGAGTTCCGGATTTTGACGTTGAACGCGCCGGCCGAGTATGGGGACACGAGCGGGGCTACGACGTCGATGGTGACGAAGTCGGGGGGAAACGAGTTTCACGGGGACGCCTACGAATTCCTGCGGAATAACGCGTTTGATGCGAGAAACTTCTTCGCGGCCCAGACGGAGCCGTTGCACCGGAATCAGTTTGGCGCGACGCTGGGCGGGCCGGTGCGGAAGAACAAAGACTTTTTCTTTCTCTACTACGAGGGCCAGCGGGACACGGAAGGTACGACGCAGGCGGCGATTGTGCCGACGGCGGCGCAGCGGACGGGGGACTTTTCCGGGATCTTGAATCCCGCGACGGGACAGCCGGTTCCGCTGATCAACGAGTTTACGGGGCAGCCGTTTCCTGGCAATAAGATCCCGCCGGTGCTGCTGAATCCGATTGCGATGCAGGCGACGAATCTGTACCCGCTGCCGAACATTGGGCCGTCGGTGTTCGAGTCGACGCAGATTGGGGCGAACAACTACGACCAGGGAGGGTTCCGGCTGGACCATTATTTCGGGAACAACGACCGGTTATTCGCGCGGTATGCGGTGGCGACGACGCACCAGTTCGATCCGCTGCCGATCGCGGGCGCGGGGGTGCCGGGTTTTCCGGTGACCGACGATTTGCTGACGAATTCGGCGACGATCTCCGATGTGCATTTGTTCTCGGCGAATACGGTGCAGACGGTGCGGCTGAATTTCTTCCGGAACGTGTTTCTGGCCGGGCAGGCGCAGAATCACACGCCGGGGAGCAGTCTGGGTTTCGGGTATCAGCCGACGCTGGGTTTGAACCAGGGGGTTCCGTACCTGATCGTGAGCGGGTATGCGTCGCTGGGGAATCCGATTACGGGCCCGCAGGACACTTACCAGAACGACTATCAGGGATCTTACTCGCTGGCGATGACGGTGGGCCGGCACAACTTGAAGTTCGGGGGCGATTTCGACAGGCAGCAGATCAACGTTCTGTTCGGGATTGCGACGAACGGGTTCTTTGTGTTCGCTCCGTTTCCGGCGAGCGACTCATATGCGAGTTTTCTGCTTGGGCAGTCGGTGCAGTTCTTCCAGGGCGGCGGGCAGTTTGACCGGGGATTGCGGAAGTGGATCGGATCGGGATATGCGCAGGATGAGTGGCGTTTGAGCGCGCACCTTACCTTGAACTACGGCTTGCGGTACGAGGTGAACACGCCGTATACGGAGATCCGGAACCGGTTGAATGCGTGGGATCCGGGTGTGCAGTCGACGGTGTATCCGAGCGCGCCGGCCGGGTTGCTGTTCCCGGGCGACGCGGGCGTGCCGGCGGGAATCGCGGCGGTGGACTACAAGGAGTTCATGCCGCGGGTGGGGCTGGCGTGGGATCCGTTTGGGGACGGGAAGACGGCGATCCGGGCCGGGTATGGGATTTTCTACGACGGGTATACGAACGGGACGGGTGGGCCGTTGCAGGCGTCGGTGAGCGCGCTGCCGTGGACGCAGGCGTATCAGTTGCCCGGGCCGGGGTTCAACATCGCCAATCCGTATGGCGGGAATCCTCCGCCGTTCGGCGGCAACAACTTCGTCGCACCGGCGACGGTGCTGACGGTGCAGTCCGGGATGCTGCCGCCGTATTCGCAGAACTGGAACTTTTCGATTGAGCGGACGCTGGGGAAGAACTATCTTCTCGACGTACGGTATGTGGGAACGAAGGGAACTTATCTGCCGCGATTCATCGAAGGCAATCCGACGATTTACGGGCCTGGAGTAAATCAGAGTAACAACAATCAGATGCGTGAGTACACGACGTGCAACGCGGCGGGTGTTTGTAACTATGGTTCGGTGGGACTGCTGGCGGATAACTCGAATTCCACTTACAACGCCTTGCAGGTGGCATTCTCCAAGCAGTATGCGAACGGACTGAGTTTTCTGGCGTCATATTGGTATTCGAAGAGTCTGGACGACATTTCTTCGCTGAACGTGGCCGGTTCGGCGCCGAATCTTGTGGCCGGGGAGAACGACCTGGCGCAGAATCCGTTCGATCTTGCCGCCGAGCATGGCCCGTCGCTGTTTGACGCCACGCACCGGTTCATGTTCAGCGGAAGCTACGCGCTGCCGTCGTGGCATGGTGCGCCGAAGGCGGCCGCGTGGCTGGTGAACGGCTGGCAGATGAACACGATTGCGAGCCTGTCGACGGGGACGCCGTTTACGGTGTACGACAGCGCGAACGTATCGCTGCAGGGCAGCGCGCCGGAGATCACGGGGTTCTATTCGAGCCGGCCGGATTTGATTTCGAACCCGAACGCGAACCAGCCGCACACGCCGAATGAATGGGTCAGCCGTTCTCCGTTTCTGCAACTGAATCCGGTGACACAGGCCGGGCAGTTCGGCAACGAGGGGCGGAACGTGGTGAGGGGGCCGGGGATCGAGGACGTGGACTTCTCGATGCTGAAGGATTTCAACTTCGGCGAGACGAAGCGGTTACAGTTCCGGGCGGAGTGCTTCAACCTGCTGAACCATCCGAATTTCGGCCTGCCGGAGAACGACCTGGAGTCGCCGGCGTTCGGCCAGATACTGCAGGCGGGTCCGCCGCGGCTGTTGCAGTTGGCGCTTAAATTTCTCTTCTGAGTGGAGTAGAACGTGGGGCATCCTACGCGCCCGGCCGATCGCTGCAGCCGCTCGCGTCAGCGCAGGTCGTAGCACGTTGGTGGGTGGGAACCAGGGTACGGTGACGTGCCTGCGCATGGCCGAGGCGTACACAACGCGCCGGTGGCAGATGGTTCGGTTGCTGGCGTACCGGTTTCTGACTCATTTTGGAACGCTGTTCCGCCAGGCCGAGCCGCAGTATTCGCACACCCCGGCTTGCCGGCTGTACGCCAAGATGATGCTGAAGCGCGACCAGTACGCGAAGATGTTCAAGAGCAAAGGGTTCGGAGGGTTCAAGAACAAGCAGATGGGCGGCGTGGAGGAGCGGCGGGAAGCCAGTGGGGACACCGGTGTGGGAGCGACGTCGATTCCCGCGCCTCCGTGCGTGATGGCGGTAGTTCAGACGCTGTTGTAAGACTCGGTTTGCGCAGCCGGCGTGATAACATGATTGGTTGTCAGGCTCCGGGCTTCGTGCAATGGGCGGCTGTAAACCCCGCCAGGTCCGGAAGGAAGCAACGGTAGCGGTTTAGCCCGTGTGCCGCGGATCACCCGGGGTCTGGCATACAATCCCTCCTCATGTATCAGGTCATCGCGCGCAAGTACCGGCCCCAGACCTTCGCGGAACTGATTGGCCAGGAGCACGTGCGGGCGACGGTAGAGAACGCGATCGCGCAGCGGCGGATTGCGCACGGCTACATTTTTTCCGGGCAGAGGGGGACGGGGAAAACCACGGTGGCCCGGATTCTGGCGCGGTGTCTGAACTGCGTGGACGGGCCGGCGGCGACGCCGTGCGGGGTGTGCGCAAGCTGCACGGAGACGGCGAACGGGGCTTCGGTGGACGTGATCGAGATCGACGCGGCGTCCAACCGGGGAATCAACGAGATGCGCGAGTTGCGCGAGAACGTGCGCTACCGGCCGGCGCGGGACCGGTACAAGGTGTTCATCATCGACGAAGCGCACCAGATTACCAACGAAGCGTTTAATGCGCTGCTGAAGACGCTGGAAGAGCCGCCGGAGTGGGCGGTGTTTGTGCTTTGCACGACGGAGGCGCACAAGATTCCGGCGACGATCGCTTCGCGGTGCCAGCAGTTCCAGTTCCGGCAGGTGAGCTTCGAGGAAGTGGTCGGGCGGATGGCGTGGATCTGCGGGCAGGAAGGCATCGAGGCGGATTCGGAGGCGTTGGCGGCGCTGGCGCAGGCGGGTGAAGGGAGCGTGCGGGATTCGCTGTCGGCGCTGGACCAGGCGATTGCGTGCTGCGGGAACAAATTAGAAGCGGTCCAGGTGCGCGAGTTGCTGGGGATGTTTTCGCTGGAGGCGATGGGGAGGACGGCAGCGGCGCTGAAGGCGGGGGATGCGCGGGCGATGCTCGATATCGTGATGGAACTCGAGCGGGACGGGCGGAACCTGCAACATTTTTCGCGGGAATTGTCGCGGTACTTCCGGAATCTGCTGGTGGCGAGAGTGGCGGGTCCGGAGCCGCGGCTGATCTCGGCAACGGCCGGGGAGAGGGACCGGTTAGCGGATACGGCTCAGTTGTTTAGCGAAGAGGACTTAACACGATACTTACAATTATCGCTGGATTTGTTTCGGGACTTGCAGTATTCGCTGCAACCGCGGCTACAGCTTGAACTTGGGCTGCTGCGGATGATTCACGCGGGGCGGATGGTGGAGGTGGAAGAAGCGCTGGCATCGCTGGGCGGGGGCGGAGGTGCGGAAGCGCCGAAGCCGGCGCTGAACAACAAGAAGACTGAGGCGGCAGGGCCCGCGCCGGTGGCGCCCCCGGTTGCCCCGCGCGGGATGGCGGGCGATGCGAAAGCGAAGATGCTGGCGGCGCTCGAAGAATTGAAGATGCAGTTCACTGTCGACGCGGTGTCGCATTCGGCGGTAACGGAGAGCGGCGGGGAGCTTGTGTTTGTGACACCCGCGGCGTTTCGCATTGCGATGAGCGAGAAAGACCTGGCGCGGGCGGCGGAGAAGGCGTTCGGACGGGCGATGCGGGTGAAGGTGACGATCGGCGAAGGCTCGGCGCCGGCGGCGGGCGAGACGGTGAAGGCAACAGCGATGGAGGCATCGGATGCGGCGCCGCGGGCGCTGGCGCATCCTGAAGTGAAGCGCTTCCAGGAGGCATTCCCTGGCGCGCAGGTTCGCGCAGTGCGAGACTTGAAGGAATAAGCCATGAAACTACCCGGAAACATGCAGGCGATGATGAAGCAAGCCCAGGCGATGCAGGAGAAGCTGCAAGAGGAGATCGCACAGATTCGCGTGGAGGCGTCGGCCGGCGGCGGGATGGTGTCGGTAAAGATGGATGGCCGGAAGAACGTGATTGCGGTGCGCATCGATCCGGAGGTGGCGGGTGATGTGGAGATGCTGCAGGACATGGTGATGGCTGCTTTCAACGAAGCGTCGAAGAAGGTGGACGACGAGTCGCAGCAGAAGATGGGCGGCCTGCTGGGAGGGTTGGGGCTTCCGCCGGGGATGTTCTAGCGCAGCGGGGGCTTCAAGCCGGACATGCCGGATTTTGCCGAGCCGCTGGCGCGGCTCATTCTCGAGTTCAAGCGCCTGCCCGGCATTGGGCAGAAATCGGCGCAGCGGCTGGCGTTTCATGTCCTGCGCGCCGAACGGGACGAGGCGGCGCGCCTGGCGCAGGCGTTATTGGACGTCAAGGACAAGCTGAGGCTTTGCGAGGCGTGCAACAACATCAGCGACTCCGAGTTGTGCCCTTTCTGCGCCGATCCGCGGCGGGACCGCACGGTGGTTTGCGTGGTGGAGGAGCCGCATAACATTCTTCCGGTGGAAACGACGAGGCAGTTTGAAGGCGTGTACCATGTTTTGCACGGCTCGATTTCGCCGCTGCGGGGCATTGGGCCGGACCGGCTCAAGATTACCGGACTGCTGGAGAGGATCCGGACGGGCGAGGTAAAGGAAGTCATCCTGGCGACAAATCCGACGGTGGAAGGAGAGGCGACGGCGGTGTATCTTTCGCGCCTTCTGAAGCCGCTGGGAGTGAGGGTGACGCGGATTGCGATGGGGATTCCGGTGGGGAGCGATTTGGAGTTTGCGGATGAGGTAACCATGTCCAAGTCGCTGGAAAACCGGCGCGAGATGTGAGCCGCGCCGATCGAGGATTGCGACAATTAGGTTTGAGCTTGTTTGATTCGACACGTTACGGGGACGCGGTGCGGCGGATTCTGGCGCTGGATGGGGATGGTTTGCGTCCGATGCCGCTCGAGGGAGGAGATGCGTCCGAGTTAGCTTTGAAGACGCTCGGAGCGACGAGTGCCGGCCGCCTTTTCCCGGGGAGTTATTCCCCGGATGCGGCGATGGGCGGGCTGTGGCTGTACTTTTCCCAGCTTGAAGAGGCGCATGCGATTGTTCAGAACGTGCCGAGTCAAGAAGGAAGCTTCTGGCATGGTGTGATGCACCGGCGGGAGCCCGATGCCGGAAACGCCGCATACTGGTTCCGGCGCGTGGGGCGGCATGCGTGCTTCCCTGCCCTGGCGGAGGCCGCGGCGGGAATCGTGGAGCGATACGCGGGTTTGAGATTCGTGGTCGGGAGCGAGTGGGATCCGTTTGGATTCATTGACTTTTGTGAAGAGGCGCGCCGGGATCCCGGGCCGGCGGCGATGCGGGCGGCGATGGAAATTCAACTCGCCGAATGGCAGTTGCTTTTTGATTTCTGCGCGAGGCCCCTCGATTGATCCGGAAAACGCTTATTGGCCTGGTGCTGCTGGTCGGCTTGCTTTCGGTCTGGACGTTGGCGCGCCGTACCGAGCCGGTAGAGGTGAAGTTCTACCGGGTGACGCGGGAGACGCTGGTGAGTTCGGTGTCGACGAACGGCAAGGTGGAGCCGCTCGAATGGGCTTCGGCGCGCGCATCCGTACCCGGCACGGTGGACAAGGTCTTGGTTCAGCGGGGCCAGAGCGTTCACGCCGGAGATCCGTTAGTCGAGTTGGACACGACGACGGCGCAAGCGGCGCTGGCGGAGGCGACGGCCAAAGTGGCTCAGGCGCGGGCGGAGTTGCAGCTTACGTCCTCGGGAGGGCGGCCGGCTCAGTTAAGCGACATTCAGGGCCAGCTTGACCGCGCGCGGCTCGATTTGCAGACCGCCCAGCGCGACTACGAAGCGCTGAACCGATTGTTGAGCAAGAATGCGGCGACGGCGAAAGATGTCGCCGATGCGGCGGCGCGGGTGAACCAGCTTCACATTGAGATTGAGTCGTTGGAGCAGCGGCGGAAGAATCTGGTGGCGCCGGAAGACCGGACACTGGCGCAGGCCAAGTTGCGGGAGGCGCAGGCGGCAGAGAGCGCGGCGTTGCATGTGGTCGAGTTGAGCACGATACGGGCGCCGATCGACGGTGTGGTTTACGAATTCGATATGCACGCCGGGACGTATCTGGCGGCCGGTGCGCTGGTGGCGAACGTCGGCCGGCTGAATCCGGTCCGCGTGACCGTGTACGTCGATGAGCCGGATTTGGGCCGCGTGAAGCGAGGCGATCCGGTGTTGATCAGTTGGGACGGGCTGCCTAAGCGGCAGTGGCAGGGGCGAGTGGACAAGCCGGCGACGCAGGTGGTGACGCTGGGGTCCCGGCAGGTGGGCGAAGTGGGCGCAGTCATTGAGAATCCCGATCACGACCTTCTGCCCGGGACAAACATTGACGCCGAGATTCAGGCCGGTACGGCGGTAAACGCGTTAAGTATCCCGAAAGAGGCCGTGCGGAGGAGAAATGAGCAGACCGGCGTAATGCTGCTGGACAACGGCAAGACGGTGTGGCGGCCGATTGAGCTGGGAATTACGACGCTGCTGCGCGCGCAGGTGGTTTCGGGGCTGAAGGAAGGCGACGGGGTGGCTGGGACGGTGAATCCTCCGCTGACCGACGGAGAGCGCGTCAAACCGGTGCTTCTGAATTGAGCGATTCCGGGGTGATGGCCTCGAGGGGAAGGCCCAGTCCGCGCCAGGCGAGGATACCGCCTTCGAGGGGCCGTACCTGGGCGACGCCGCGGCGGAGGAGGAGCAGCGCCACCCGGGCGCTGGTAGCTTCGCTGGGTCAAGAGCAGTAGAGTACGACTTCGCGGTCGGGCGGGATTTTGGCAATCTCCTGGTCGATGCCGGCCGAGTCGATCCATATTGCGCCCGGGATGCGGGCGGGATCGTGCTTGAGGTCGATGGCGTGGCGGAGGTCCACGATGGTTGGCGGATTGCCGGCGAGGATGCGGTTGAGCAGTTCGGCGGGGGTGATGCGGGCGACTCGCAACTCACGAATGAAGCGCTGGCGCTGGTCGTACTTCCAGGCCAGCCATGCGGCGAGCAACAGGGCGAACACGGCGAGCATCCAGCCGCCGTAGCGGTGGAAGGCTTGGCCGGCCTCTTCCAACTGGGTGCGGAAAACCGCCCCGGCGCTCAGATAGGCGAGGGACCAGAGCGAGGCGCCGCCCACGATGGACAGCAGGGCCCGGGTGCGCGGCAGACGGGTCCAACCGGCCATTGTTGTGGCGATGGCGCCGAGGCCGGGGACGAACTTCGCGAAAAGCAACGTCGCGGCGCCCCAGCGGCTGAAGGTGGTTTTGGCTTCGCTGATGCAGGAGTCGGGCTCGAGCGAGATGCGGCAGAGGAGGTTGAGAATGGAAGTGCCGCGGGTCCAGCCGAGCGTGTACCAGAGCGCATCACCGGCGATGGCGGCCAGCGTGGCGAGGCCCCAGGCGGCGAGGAAGGAGAACTTGTGCAGGGAGGCGAGCGCGCCCATGACGAGCAGGATGGGGACCGCCGGGATGGGCAGGCCACACTGCTCTACCAGCACCATGATGAACAGTACGGCGTAGCCGTGGCGGAGAACGAGATGAGTGAGCTCGCGCACGGTCTTATTGTCGCATCCGAATCGGGCCGGGAGCGTCAGTAAGGCCGGCACGCAGGTGGTAGCATCCAAGGGGAAGAGCCATGCGTTTTGCTTCGTTTGTCTGGAAGAGCAGCCTTCGGAACCGCCGGCGCAGTCTTCTGACGATCAGCAGCATCGCTGTGTCGATGTGCCTGCTGAGCGTGCTGATGTCGGTGTATCAAGCGTTGTATCTTGCCGAGCCGACGCCGGCGGAGGCGCTGCGCCTGGTGACGCGGCACCGGGTGGGGTTGGGCCAGCCGTTACCGGCGGCGTATCTTGGGCGGATCGAGCGGGTGCCGGGTGTGCGGGAAGCGATGCGATGGCAGTGGTTTGGCGGGACGTATAAGGATCAGCGGGACACCCGGAACTTCTTCGCGCGCTTCGGGTGCCAACCGGACCGCCTGCGCATCATGCGCCCGGAGTATTCGATGCCGGAGGAGGCATGGAGGCAGTTCACTTCAGACCGCACGGCGGCGGTTGTGAGCCGGAAGGTCGCCTCGCGCCTGGGACTCCAGGTGGGCGACCGGGTCACGATTGTTGGCGACATTTTCCCGGTGAACCTCGAGCTTCGGATCTGCGGCATCTACGACGATCCGCAGCACGAGGAAGCGCTGTATTACAACGACGACTATGTGAATGAGAGCCTTCCTGTGACGAGTCCGCTGCGCGATACGACGGGAACGATTCAGATACTGGCGAGCAGCGCCGCGGCGGTGCCTTCGGTGGCGCAGGCGATCGACGCGATGTTCGCGAACTCGCCGGCGCCGACCAAGACGGAGACCGAGCAGCAGTTTGCGCTCAGCTTCGTTTCTTTCCTGGGAAACCTGAAACTTTTCCTGATGGCGATCTGCGGGGCGATCACGTTCACGATTCTACTGGTGTCGGCGAACGCGATCTCGATGTCTGTGCGCGAGCGGGTGCGAGAGGTGGGGGTGCTTAAGACGCTGGGCTTCACGGCGGGCGGAGTGCTTGGGATCATTCTGGGCGAGGCGCTGATGATCGCACTCGCCGGCGGAGTGCTCGGGTGCGCGATGGGGGGAGTGTTGTGTATCGGGGCCCGGAACGCAGTGGCGATGTTTCTGGACGGCCTCTCGCTGACACCTGAAGTGGCGGGAGTTTCGTTGGCGGTTGCGGCGGCGCTCGGGTTCTTCAGCGCGCTGGCGCCGGCCTGGCACGCAGCGCGAACGTCGATCCTCGATGCGCTGCGGTATTCGGGCTGAGCGCGTTTCAGACCCGGCGAACTTCGATTTTCTTCTGTTCGAACGGGCGGACCAACTCCTCCGGCGCGGCGCTGTCGGTGATGATCAGATCGACATCTTCAATCGGGCAGATGAGACTGCTTGCCACGACTCCGAGCTTGGTGTGGTCCGCCACGGCGATCTTACGCTGCGCCTGGCGGACCATTAACGCGTTGATGTCGGCTTCATCGGGGTCGTAGCAGGTGAGGCCCTTTTCGGCATCCACGCCGATGGCGCCGAGGAATGCGATGGATGGGTAAAGATGTTTCAAGGTATTCGTGGCTGCCGGGCCGACCAGGCTGAACCAATCGCCACGGAGGAAGCCGCCGGTGAGAATGACGTTGACCTCTTTGCGCTTGGACAGTTCCATGGCGATGTTCACGGCGTTGGTTACGACGGTGACGCCGCGCCGCTGGCGCATGCTGCGGATGATCTCGGTGGTGGTGGTGCCGGCGGTGAGGACGATCATGTCGCCGTCGCGAATCATGTCCGCGGCCGCATTGGCGATCCGGCGTTTTTCGGCGGCCTGACGGCCGATTTCGGCCTGAAAGGTGGAGTCGTGGCGGAAGGGCTCGTAGAACAGCGGTGCGATCGAGATCGCCCCGCCGTGGACCCGGCGCAGGAGCCCCTGCCGTTCGAGTTCAGACAGGTCGCGGCGAACGGTGGCGACCGAAACGCCGAGTACTTCGACCAGGTTCTGGATGGACACGGACCCGTCGCTTTGCAGCGCGCGAAGAATCCGGTCCGCGCGTCCTTCATTGGTGAGGCCGCCCTCAGGCGGCTCCGGTTTTGCCGTCCCGCTTTTCATCAAAGTGCTTCCCCCATTCCATGCGCCGTCCGGCAGCTTAGAGTCCAAGGGCCCTCGCGGCGTTGCGATTGTATATCTTTTCGAGAATTTGGTCCGGGAGGCCGATGCCATAGATCCGCCAGCGTCCCTGCGGGGGCTTCGCCGCAGGAGCGTAATCGAAATACTCGTCCTCGGTTTCGAGAAAGCGGTAGTAAATCTCGTAGAGCTTGTCGACGTACAACTGCTGGGGAAAGTCGGCGCCTTTGGGTGTGGCGTCGGTGCCGAAGACGATGCGGTCCTGGAAACGATCGAAGAAGCGGCGCGAGGCACGAGGCTGGCGGCCGAGTTCCGAGATTCGCGCGGCGAAGTCGACCCACATGTTGGGATAGCGGTCCATCCACTCGCTCACCAGGCCGAGGTTTTCGCTATCGGCGACGTGCAGGCAGACGAAGGTGGTTTTGGGGTGGCGGGCGATGACGCGGAGGCGGGCCTCCTGCAGTTCCGCATTGGAGGGGAAATCGCGGCCGTAGAAGGACCAATCGGGGTGGGCGTGGAGTTCCTCGTAGCGCTCGTTGAAACGGTCGATGGGCAGGAAGAACGCCTCGGGATCCGAGCTGTGGATGGCGATGGGCATCTTCAGAGCGCCGGCAGCTTCCCACATGGGATCGAAGCGGGGGTCGTCGATTTTCACGAGCGGGCCGGTGGTGATGTTTTCGCGGAGATAGAGGCCAAGGGTCTTGAGGACCTTGATGCCCCTGGCTCCCTCGGTGTGCGCTCGCTGGATTTCGTCGGCCTGGAAATTTGCGTAACCGGGCTCATTCGTGCGGCTCCACCAGGGCTCCGTGAAGACGATGAATCGGCCCGGGTGAGCGTTGGCCAGGCGGGCGATCGACTGCTTCAGCCCGTTGCCGACGCCGCCGGTGACGTCGACCAGGGTGCGGATGTTCTTGCGGTCCATCACCGCGAGTAGATTTTCGGGCGTTTCGCTGAAGACGACCTTGTCGCCGGGCTTGAGGTTCGGCCC
>DAIDIH010000028.1 GCA_027459465.1 Bryobacterales bacterium
CCCAACGCCGTCAAACTCCTCCAACTCATGCCCGCCCCCACCCAGCCCGGCCTCTACAACAACTTCAACGTCAACCGCAGCTCCTCCAACGACGTCAACCAAATCGACTCCCGCATCGACCAGTACTTCTCCGAACACGACCAGATGTTCGGCCGCTTTAGCTGGTCCCACAACCCAGAGTTCATCCCCGGTCCCTTCACCGGCTACGCCGACGGCGGCGGCTTCGGCGACGGCGACCAGAACTTCAACACCATGGGCGCCGCCCTCAGCTACACCCACTCCTTCAGCCCCACCCTCATCAACGAAGCCCGACTCGGCTTCAACCGCGAGTACACCTCCCGCGTCCAGCCCTACGGCAACTCCACCACCAACATCCCCGCCCTCTTCGGCATCCAGGGCGTCCTCCAAACCCCAGGCAACGGCGGCCTCCCCTATCTCGGCATCGGCGGCCTCAGCCAACTCGGCTCGTCGGAGTGGCTGGTCAGCGACCGCTACAGCAACACCATCCAGTTCACCGAAAACCTCACCAAAATCTACGGCAAACACACCTTCAAGGCCGGCATGGAGTTCCAGCAAATCACCTTCCCCTGGATCGCCCCGCCGTACTCCCGTGGCGGCTATAGCTTCTCCGGCGCCTTCACCTCCATCCCCAACGTCACCGACTCCAGCACCGGCCGCGCCCAGTTCCTCCTCAACCCGCCCACCAACGGCCTCGGCGGCCCCAATAGCATCTCCCTCTCGAACTTCGGCGACGTCGCCGCCACCCGCGCCTACGGCGGCGCTTTCTTTCAGGACGACTGGAAAGTAACCCAGAAACTCACACTCAACTTAGGCATCCGCTGGGACTACTTCTCGCCCACCGGCGAAACCTACGGCGCGCAAGCCAACTTCGTCCCAGGTACCCCCTTCTCCGGCGCCCAGTACATAATTCCCGCAAACCGGCAGAACAACCCCGCCCTTTCCCAAAGCTTCATCCAAACCCTCCAGCAGGACGGCATCAAGCTCGTCTACAGCAACGCCTACCACGGCAGCGGCCTCGCCAACATCCAGACCACCAATTTCTCGCCCCGCTTCGGTTTCGCCTATCAGGCCACTTCCCGCTTGGTCATCCGCGGCGGCTACGGCATCTACTACGGCGCCTTCGAAAACCGGGGCGGCTACCCCAGCCTCGGCTATAACTACCCCTTCCAATACAGCTTCTATTACTACGCGCCTAACTCCCAGTCCCCCATGGTCCTGCCCAACGGCCAGTACGGAACGCTAGAAAACTCCGTCGCCGGCATCCCTCTCAACCCCGCCCTCGTCAATGGCTCCGGACTTACTCTCCGCGGCATCCAGCTCAATTACAAAACCCCCTACGTCCAAAGCGACAACCTGACGCTGCAGTATCAACTTACTCAGTCCACCTCCTTCGAGGCCGGTTATGTCGGCTCCCTCAGCCGCCATCTGGAAACCTTCGTCAGCGCCAACAACTCGAGCGTCCTCCTGCCGCCCGGCACCAACATCACCCCGTACATCCCGTTCCCCAACTTCGCCCCCGGCTCGCCCTACGACGACACCATCGGCAACGCCGACTACCACTCCCTCCAAACCAAGCTCGAGCACCACTTCGCCAACGGCCTCGACATGTTAGTCGCCTACACCTTCTCGAAAACCCTCACCGACGCCGGCGACCTCTTAAGCGGCGGCGGCGTAGCCGGATTCCGCGCCCCGGACCTGCCTAACTTCGGCATCCACGGCGATTGGGGACTCGCCCCCTTCGATGTTCGCCACTCCTTCGTCGCCAGCGGAACTTACGACCTCCCTGTCGGCCGCGGCCGCTCCTACCTGAGTAACCTCAATAAGGTCGCCAACGGCTTCCTCGGCGGCTGGAGCACCAACTGGATCCTCACCCTCCACAGCGGCAACCCCCAAACCATCGGCTGCACTTACGCAACCGGCGCCGATAACGGCTGCTACGCCCTCTACACCGGCGCAGGCCTCTACTCCGGCCAAAGCGTCGCCCACTTCTACAACGCCGCCGCCTTCACCAACCCTGGCGTCGTCACCCAGGTCGGCCAAACCAACTACGGCCCCTTGGGCGGGGGCAACACCCAGGTCACCGGTCCCCCATTCCACCGCCTCGACCTCTCCCTCTTCAAATCGTTCCCGGTATCGGAAAAGAAAAGCTTCGAATTCCGCGTCGAAGTCTTCAACCTCACCAACACCCCGAACTTCGCCCTGCCGAGCATCCTCAACTTCCTCGACACCGCCGACTTCGGTAGAATTACCTCGACCGTGGACAACCCGAACGACCCACGCGAAATCCAACTGGCATTGAAATTCTACTTCTGACTGTACGACCCAATCACACTCCTACCGGGGAGCCCCGCCGCCACAACGCGGGGCTCCCCAATTTGTTGCTTCCGCGCTTCCTGACCCTCCTCCTCGCCATCCCTCTCATCCCCGCCCAAACCCCCGGCTCCTTCGCCGCCAACCGCCAGCGCGCCATCTATTACCTTGAGCATCACAATGTTCCCGCCGCCATCCCCTTTCTCGAAAAAGCCCACCAACTCGACCCCGCCAACTACGACAACGCCTACGACCTCGCCCTCGCCCGCCTCGAAACCCACGACCTCGCCGGCGCCCGCGCCCTCGTCCTCGATATGCTCTCCCACCAGGACCGCGCCGAACTCCACAACTTACTCGCCTCCGTCGAAGAAGCCTCCGGGAACATCCAGCAGGCCGCCGAAGAATACGAAAAAGCCGCCCGCCTGGACCCCTCCGAAAAGAACTTATTCGACTTAGGCAGCGATCTTCTCTCCCACCGCGGCTTCGAACCCGCCCTGAAAGTCTTCACGTACGGCGTCCAGCGTTATCCCAAATCCGTCAGCCTCCGCGTCGGCCTCGGCACCGCCTATTACGCCACCGGCGACTACGACAACGCCGTCGAAACCCTCTGCCAGGCCGTCGACCTCGCCCCCAACGACACCCGCGCCCTCGGCTTCCTCGGCAAAATGTACGACATCAGCCCCCGCTACGCCGACGAGGTCACCAAACGCCTCGCCCACTTCGCCCAAGTCTACCCCTCCAATCCCGCCGCCAATTACTACTACGCCCTCAGCCTCCGCAAACGCACCCTCTCCGCCCAACCCGGAGCCTCCTGGAACGAAGCCGAACGCCTCCTCCTCCGCGCTGTCCGCCTCAAACCCGATTACGCCGAAGCCCACTACGCCCTCGCTCTGCTCTACGATGACGAAAAGAAAGAATCGAGCGCGATCCGCGAATACGAAACAGTCATCCGTCTCAAAGGCCCCGATCTCGAGCGCGCCCACTATCGCCTCGGCCGCCTCTATCAACGCACCGGCCAACCCGCCCTCGCCAAAAAAGAATTCGATGCCTTCGAAGCTCTCAAATCCAAATCAAAGTAGCGCCCGCCCCCCGGAGTGCCGCCGCATGAGGCGCCGCGACTTCCTCGCCGCCTGCGCCGCCTCCCTCGCCGCCCGCGCCCGCGCCGCCCGCGTCACCTCCCACTACCGCCAACCCCCTCCCTTCGACGCCTACATCCCCTTCATCCAACCCGGCCATGACGAGTTCCCCGAAGAAAAAGCCGCCGCCTCGCTCACCGCCCGCCTCCACCAATGGTGGTCCCGCTCCGCCAACCCCGGCCTCGCCCGCTTCTACGTTCTCCCGAACAATCGCGTCCGCTTCGAAATCAAATCCGCCAACGCATACCGCACCGGCCTCGCCACCGTCACCCTCGAAGGCGACCGCGTCACCGGTCTCAAACCGCTCGACGAGTACACCGCCCACTCCCCCACGCCGCTGTTCCGCGATGTCACCGCATCCGCCTTCCACTCCGTCCCCTCCTTCGACGAACAACTCTCCCGCGGCATCCCCTACTGGGTCGCCGCCCTCGACCCCGCCCTCGGCATCGGCATCTACGGCAATCAGGGCATCGCCGCCGCCGACATCGACAACGACGGCATCGACGAAATCTACGTCTGCCAACCCGGCGGCCTGCCCAACCGCCTCTACAAAAACGTCCGCGGCCGCTTCCTCGACATCACCGAACCCTCCGGCCTCGGCATCCTCGACGATTCCTCCTGCGCCCTCTTCCTCGACCTCCGCAACTCCGGCCACCAGGACCTCGTCCTCCTCCGCAGCGCCGGCCCCGCCCTCTTTCTCAACCAAGGCGACGGAACCTTCCGCCTCCGCGATGACGCCTTCCACTTCGCCACCCCGCCCCAGGGAACCTTCACCGGCATGGCCGCCGCCGACTACGACCGCGACGGCAAACTCGACCTCTACCTCTGCACCTACCTCTTCTTCCAGACCGAAGCCCAGTACCGCTACCCCACTCCCTACCACGACGCCCAAAACGGCCCGCCGAATTTCCTCTTCCGCAACCGCCTCACCCCCGAAGGCGAAGGCGCGTTCGAAGATGTCACCGCCTCTACCGGCCTCAACCAGAACAACAACCACTTCAGCTTCGCCCCCGCCTGGTGCGACTTCGATAACGACGGCTGGCCCGATCTCTACGTCGCCAACGACTTCGGCCGCAAGAACCTATATAAGAACCACACCGGCCGCTTCGAAGACATCGCCGCCCAGGCCGGCGTCGAAGACCTCGGCCCCGGCATGAGCGCCGCCTGGTTCGACTTCGACAACGACGGCCTCCCCGACCTCTACGTCTCCAATATGTGGACCGCCGCCGGCCAGCGCATCGTCCACTCCCCCGCCTTCACCCCCGCCAAAGACCCTTCGCTCGCCGATGCCTGGCGCCGCCACACCAAGGGAAACTCCCTCTACCGCAACCGCGGCGGCGGTAAGTTCGACGATGTAAGTGCCGCCCAGGGCATCGAAGCCGCCCGCTGGGCCTGGTCCTCCGGCGCACACGACTTCGACTGCGACGGCCGCCCCGAAATCTTCGTCACCTGCGGCATGATCACCAACGCAAAACAACCGGACCTGATGAGCTTCTTCTGGCGCCAGGTCGTCGCCAAATCCCCTACCGTCGCCCGCCCCGCCGCGGCCTACGAAAGCGGCTGGAACGCCCTCAACCAGTTCATCCGCGAAGGCTACAGTTGGAACGGCAACGAACCCAACGTCTTCTTCGTCTTCCGCGATGGCAAATACCGCGACTTCTCCGGAGTAAGTGGCCTCGATGTCGCCGAAGATAGCCGCGCTTACGCTGTAACTGACTTATCCGGAGACGGCTCTCTCGATCTCATCCTCAAAAGCCGCCTCGGCCCCCAGGTTAGGGTCTTTGCAAACCAGTCCGCCGCCACGCGCCACCGCATCGTCCTCCGCCTTCGTGGAACCAAATCGAATCGCGATGCCATCGGAGCCCGTGTCGAAATCGCCGGCCAGGTCCAATGGCTCTCCGCCGGCTCCGGCTATCTTTCCCAGCACACCAAGAAACTCCACTTCGGCTTAGCCGATCGCCCCTCCGCCGAAACCGGCAAAATCACCTGGCCCTCCGGCTTCGAGCAGTCCTTCGGCCCCCTCGAATCCGGCTACGAATACGAAATCGAAGAAGGCAGCGCCACCCTCCCCAAAACGCCCCTCCGCCCGCACGCTTCCCTCCCTCCCAACGCCCCGCCCATCCACGCCGATAACCACCCATCCCTCCACGACACCTGGTTCCTCGAACCCATCCCCCTTCCGGACCATCGCCCCGGCCCCGGCTTAGTCTCGATCACCTCCGCCGAACCGGAAGAAACCCTCGCCATTTACTCCTTGTTCCGCCGCTATCTCTTCGAATACCGCGCCGATCTCGAATTACCTCTCTACTTACTCACCGACACGCAAGGACGCGCCCGCAAAATCTACTCCAACCAGCCCACTAACTCCCAACTCCGCGCCGACTTATCCGCCCCCGCCAAACCTTACCCCTTCCCCGGCCGCTATCTCCTCAACCCCCAACGCGACTTCTTCAAACTCGGCGCCGCCCTCCTCGCCTCCGGCTACCCCCAGGCCGCGCTCCCCTATCTCGAAGCCGCTCTCGATCGCAATCCCACCAACGTTCCCATACTCGTCCTCGGCGCCCAGATGCACCTCGATCAAAACCAAACCGCCAAAGCCCGCCAGTTACTCAACCAGGCCCTCACCCTCCGCCCCGAAAGCGCCGAGGCCTGGAACGAACTCGGCGGCGTCGAACTCGCCGATGGCAGCCCCACCCGTGCCCTCTCTTGCTACAACAAAGCCCTCCAGATTAAGCCCGACCTCACCTACGCCCTCCTCAACGCCGCCGAAGCCTACGCGCAAATGGGCAACGATACCGCGGCCGAATCCGCTTACCGCCGCGTCCTCAATCTCGACCCTAACTCCTCCGAAGCCAACAACGGTCTCGGCCTCGCCCTCGCCCGCCAGAACCGCATCCCCGAAGCCAAGGCCGCCTTTGAGCGCGCCATCGAAATCCGCCATAACTACGGCGCCGCCATCAACAACCTTGGCGTCCTCTTCGCCACCAACAACCAGCCCGCCGACGCCATCCGCGCCTTCTCCTACGGTCTCGAAGTCGCCCCCGGCGAAGACGACCTCTACCTCAACCTCGCCCGCGCCTACCTCCAATCCGGAGACCGCGACAAAGCCCGCTCAACCATCGAGCGCTGGCTCGCCCGCAAACCCAACAACCCCACCGCCCAACGCGCCCTCCACGCCCTCGACGCCCCGTGACCCCGGCGCCGCATGCTTTATAGCGTCCGCAAAAACGCAATCAGCGCCGCCTTGTCCTCCTGCGACAAGCCCAACCCGAATGGATGTCCCCGCACCGCCCGGTGCGTCACTCCGTACCCTTTGTACCCGGTCGGCACATAGTCGTCCCGCAGTCGACGCGGGTCGAACCAATCCTCCAGTGTCGCCACCGATCCGTCGTGCTCCAGCGGTCCTCGGTACCACACGCCCCGCAACGAAGGAACCTTATAAAATCCCGTCGCGCGCCGCGTCCGCAGCGTAAGCGTCGCATCCGTCCCCACCACGGCCGGCTCAATGTCGTTCTCCTGCCGGTCCGCCTCACGGACCTTGTATCCCAACGCCGGCGTGATCCGGTTCGACGTGTACAGCGGAGGCGTGTGGCACCGCGCGCAGCCCTCCCGCGCGAAAACCGCCTCGCCCCGCCGCGACAGGGCATTCACCGGATTCGGATTCGCCGGCGCCTTCAGCGAGTACACACATTTCGCCACTGCGAACAACTGCGCCTCCGAGTATCTCTCTAACTTCTCCGGCGGTGGCAGCTTATTCTCCTCGCCCGTCAGAAAGTAAGTCGGCCGGAATCCCGAATAATCCGTCAGCATGTCCGCGCCCTGATTCAACGCCGCGTACCGCATCATGTCCCCGATGCCGCGGTGCCGCATCAGCCCCGTATGGTCCAGGTACCGCCGGTCCCGCACGCCAATCAGATCCGGAATCTGCACCGGCGAAAACAGACTCGTCCCATGCCGCGCCACCACGCCAACCGGGATCGCCGCTTTCACGGCGTCGACCTGATCGATGCTCATCGAATCCACCCGGTCCTCGGAATCCTCCTTCAGCCACGGCACGCGGAACAGCGCCCGCTCAAACGCCCTCATCGCCTCCAGCCCCGGGGGAAATCCGAGTAAGAGATCCGGCACGCTCCCCTGTCCGCCTTCAATCACAGAACCGTCCGGCAGTATCCGCGTGTGGCACGTCGCGCACGACAAGAACCCGGCCATCACCACGCCCTTCTTCGCCACCACCAAGCTAAGTTGAGGATAAGTTCCATCCCGCGCCGGCCTCACCCCGCTCTGCTCCAGAATCCCCCGCCACCCCTGGACCGCCTCCACCGGCAAAAGCAAAATCGGATACCGGAACACTTCCCGCCCCGCTGCAACCCAGTCGTCCTCCGTCTTCAACTTCGCCGGATCGAACGTAACCTCCGGCGCCTTCCGCGCTAACTCCGCCAGATACCCCGGCGGCTCGAACCGGTTCGCGTAAACCGGGTACTGCCGGTACATCACGCGCTCCGGTATCCGGTAGTAGTAGTCCGCCGTCACCAGCATCACCTTCGCCCCGGCCACAGGCAGCGGCAGCAATCCCGTCGCCAGCGCCTTCTCGTCCCACGTTTTCGGAATCGTCTGTCCCCGCGCCGGCAGCATCGCAGCGGCAACAAAAATGGAAACAAACAGCCTGTCCGCCATTTAGCTCCTCCTATCCTTCCGTCCGGATTAGGCACATCCTAGCCAGAATCTCTTTCTGTGACAATGGTCACTGCGCGCCCCGCTCCACCCGCCTTACTCTGGACCCAGATGAAATCCTTCGACGATGCCCCCTTCCTCGTCATCTGGGAACTTACCCAGGCCTGCGACCTCGCCTGCGTCCACTGCCGCGCCTGCGCCATCGCCAACCGCAACCCCCTCGAACTGACAACCGTCGAAGGCTTCCGCCTCCTCGAAACCATCCGCGGCTTCGGCGACCCCCTCATGGTCTTCACCGGCGGCGACCCCCTTAAACGCCCCGACGTCTTCCCCCTCCTCGAACGCAGCGTCCAGCTCGGCCTCCGCACCACCATCACCCCCAGCGCCACTCCGTTCCTCACCACCGCCGCCATCGATTCCTTCCAACGCTGCGGCGTCGCCCGCATGGCCGTCAGCCTCGACGGCCCCGACGCCCCAAGCCACGACGGTTTCCGCCGCGTCGAAGGCTCCTTCGCCCGCACCCGCTTCGCCCTCGACTACGCCCGCCAAATCGGCCTCCCCACCCAGGTCAACACCACCGTCACCCGCCACAACCTCGCCCGCCTCGACGAAATCGCCGCCCTCGTCCAAGCCTCCGCCGCCCGCCTCTGGAGCGTCTTCTTCCTCGTCGCCACCGGCCGTGCCTCCGCCTCCCAGGACCTCACCGCCCAAGAATACGAAGACGTCTTCGCCTTCCTCTATCACCTCTCCAAATCCGCCCCTTTCGACATCAAAACTACTGAAGCCCAGCACTACCGCCGCTACGTCGCCCAACAGCGCAAAGCCGAAAACCGCCCCGGCGCCGTGCCCCACCTGCCCCCCGGCATCATCCAGCGCCAGGCCGGCATGAACGACGGCAAAGGCGTCGTCTTCATCTCCCACACCGGCGAAATCTACCCCAGCGGCTTCCTCCCCCTCTCCGGCGGCAACGTCCGCCGCGACTCCCTCGCCGCCGTCTACCGCCACTCGCCCCTGTTCCAAACCCTCCGCAACGCGGACAACCTCCACGGCAAATGCGGCGCCTGCGTTTATCGCAACCTCTGCGGCGGCTCCCGCTCCCGCGCCTTCTCCCTCACCGGCGACTACCTCGCCGAAGACCCCCGCTGCATCTATCAGCCCAAGCCCGCCGCCCGCAGCCACCCGCCCTCTCCGGCCCTCGTGCCTTTCCCCTTGCGCCCATGCCTGTAAACTAGGTCCAGGGCGATGGACAAGACGATCCGCAAGTACACCAACTTCCATGAGATGAAAGCGGAGGAGTATCGCTACTGGCAGAGCCGCCCGGTCCACGAACGCCTCGATGCCGCTGCGGAACTCTCCATCATCGGGTATCAACTAAAGGATCCCACCCGCGATGTTCAGTCAAGACTTCAAAGAACTCTTGTCCGCATTCAACGAACACCGCGTTAAGTACCTGATTGTCGGCGGCTATGCCGTCGCCATCCACGCTCAACCCCGTGCCACCAAAGACCTCGACATTTTCATCCAGCCCAGCGCGGAGAATGCAAAAGCCGTCTTCGCGGCCCTGGCCAAATTCGGTGCCCCGCTCGCGGACTTGCGCCCGGAGGACCTCACTGACCCAAATGTCTTCTTTCGCATGGGAACCCCGCCGCAGATGGTCGAAATTCTGCCGCGGATTTCCGGCGTGGAATTCAATCACGCATGGGAAAACCGCTTGGAGACCGTCATCGATCCACGCACCGGCTTGAAAGCCTTCGTCATTTCGGCGGAAGATCTCATCAAGAACAAGACGGCCTTCGGTAGACCCTATGATCTTGCCGACGCCGACGCCATCCGCAGAGCGGCTCAGAACCCGCACCCCGGCGAATAGAGCCCTGGAACCAAGCGGACCAACGCAACCTTCAACGTCAACTCCGTCAATGCCCACCGGAACGCAGACGCCCGCCCCTTCGTCGCCTCACCTCCCACCACCCGGCCGAATCCCACCCCGCCCTGTGATACCGTAACCTTCAGCGCCGGTTGCGCGTCCCGCTCTCAGGGCGTGCAGCCTGCGTAGGGAGGATTCAAGTGCGGGCCAAGAAGATCGTCTTTTTCTTCCCGGCATTCTCCAGCCAGGAGGCCACCGCGCCCCTCGGCATCCTCGCCCTCTCCACCCCTCTCCTCAACCACGGCTACGACGTCCGCATCATCGACTCCACCATCACCCCAAACTTCGAGCAGCGCGTCCTCGAAGAAATGCCGGACGCGCTCTGCCTCGCGATCAGCCTCGTCACCGGCCCGATGATCCGCGAAACCGTACAGATCGCCCGCGCCGTCAAGCAACTCTATCCCGCAAAACCCATCGTCCTCGGCGGCTGGCATCCCTCCCTCCTCCCCGATCAGACCCTCGCCGCCCCCTACGTCGACATCGTCGTCAAAGGCCAAGGCGAAGACGCCTTCCTCGAAATCGTCCAGCGCATCGAATCGGGCGCCTCCATCCGCGGCGTCGCCGGAGCCGGCTTCAAAGAGGACGGCCGAATCGCCTTCAACCCGCCCCGCCCCCTCAAGCCCATCACCGAACTCCCTCCCAAGGCCTACCACCTCGCCGATTTCGACGCCTACGAAAAACTCTGCGGCCGCCGCTGGACCATGTACGCCTCCAGCCTCGCCTGCCCCTACTCGTGCGCCTACTGCACCAACGAAGGCGTCTACGGCCGCAAGTGGAACGCCCTCCCGCCCGATCAGGTCGTCGAAGAAACCACGGACCTCGTCACCCGCTACCGCCTCGGTCTCCTCTGGTTCGTCGACGATAACTTCTTAGTCGATCGCGAGCGCACCCTCCAAATCGCCGAAGGCCTCCTCCGCCGCGGCGTCTATTTCGACTGGAGCATTCAGGCCTCCACTAACCTCACTAACCGCTTCACCGTCGAAGAACTGAAACTCCTCCGCCGCGCCGGCCTCTCCCAAATCGCCCACGGCGCCGAAAGCGGCTCCAAAAAAGTCCTCCACGCCATGAATAAGGACTTCACCAAACTCGGCGCCATCTACGAAGTTACCGACAAACTCACGCAGGCCGGCATCCGCCCCTCCTTCAACCTCATCTTCGCTTTCCCCGGCGAAGGCGAAGCCGAACTCCGCGAAACCATCCGCATGGTCATGAAGGTCTGCCGCACTTACCCCGGCGCCGAGTTCTGGACCAATATCTTCACCCCTTACCCCGGCGCTCCCATCATGGATCGCGCCTTCGAACTCGGCATCGACGTACCAAAAACCTTCGAAGGCTGGGCCGATTTCTTCCCCCGCTACACCCGCCTCCCCTGGCTCGACGGCAAGAAACACCGCCAGCTCCAAACCAT
Organism: Bryobacterales bacterium; assembly: GCA_027459465.1. Lineage (GTDB taxonomy): Bacteria > Acidobacteriota > Terriglobia > Bryobacterales > Bryobacteraceae > JAJYKC01. The sequence goes on from DAIDIH010000028.1 coordinate 11,471, forward strand.
GCGCGAATACCTCCGCGTCGCCTTCCAGCGCGTCCCCGTCATGGTCGAACGCAAGCACCCCATCACCCGCCTCGTCCACGCCTCGATCGCCATCCCCGCCCGCTGGCGCCTCGATCACCACTTCTACTCCTTCCCCTTCGAACTCTGGCTCAAGGACACCGCCTCGCGCGTCTTTCCGCCGCCAAAAGCCAAAGTCGACGCCTTCAAACTCGAACCTAAGGCGGTAACACCTTAACTCTGTAACTTACTCACGGATCCGGCATGGCGGAAGTCCTACTTACTCACAGCAATCACCTCTTCGCGGATCCCAAGCAGGTCGAGAAAATGCAGCCCTACCCGCCGCTGCAAACCCTCCTCGCCGCCGCCGCCCTTCGCAATGCCGGCATTTCCGTCGCCCTCTTCGATCCCACCTTCCATCCGCCCATCCCCGGCTTCGACCGCGCCCTCGCCCGCCACACGCCCCGCTATGTCGTCGTCTGCGAAGACGATTTCAACTTCCTCTCCAAAATGTGTCTCCTCCACAACCGCGAACTCGCCTTCCGCTTCGCCGCCGCCGCCCGCCGCGCCGGCCTCACCCCCATCGTCCACGGCTCGGACTCATCCGACCACGTCCACGAATTCCTCGCCGCCGGCTTCGACTGCGTCCTCACCGGCGAAGTCGAATCCTCCCTCCTCCAGTTCCTCCAAACTCGCACTTACTCCGGGATCCCCGGCCTCGCTTACTTCAACTCCTCTACTGGCGCCGTCACTTACAACCCTCCCCGCGCCCCCCGCACCGACCTCGACTCCCTCCCCCTCCCCGCCTGGGACCTCCTCGACCTCGCCCCCTACCGCGATGCCTGGCTCGCCGCCCACGGCTACTTCTCCCTCAACCTCGTCTCCAGCCGCGGCTGCCCCTACCGCTGTAACTGGTGCGCCAAACCCATCTACGGCGACACCTACCACGCCCGCTCCCCCCAGTCCGTCGCCGCCGAAATACGCGAACTCAAAACCCGCTTCGCTCCGGATCACCTCTGGTTCGCCGACGACATCTTCGCCCTCTCCGCCCGCTGGACCGAAGCCTTCGCCGCCGAAGTCGAACGCCTCGACGCCCGCGTCCCCTTCAAAATGCAGAGCCGCTGCGACCTCATGACTCGCCCCACCGCCGCCGCCCTCCGCCGCGCCGGCTGCGCCGAGGTCTGGATGGGCGCCGAGTCCGGCTCCCAGAAAATTCTCGACGCCATGGACAAAGGCGTCCGCGTCGAACACATCGCCGAAGCCCGCCGCAACCTCCGCCGCCACGGCATCCGCGCCTGCTTCTTCCTCCAGTTCGGCTATCCCGGCGAAACCTGGGAAGACATCGAACTTACTCTCCACATGGTCCGCCAAACCCAACCCGATGACATCGGCGTCTCTGTCTCCTACCCCCTCCCGCGCACCCGCTTCTACAACATCGTCGCCGCCGAGTTACACGAAGACCCGCACTGGCGCGACAGCGGCGACCTCGCCATGATGTTCCACGGCACTTACTCCACTCCCTTCTACCGCGCCCTAGCCGATGCCCTCCACGCCGAGGTCCGCCGTACCGTCTCCCCCGCCGCTCTGGCCCATCTCTGGGAACGCGTCCACCAACTCAAAACTTCCCTCACCCCCGCCGAGGTCGCCTGATGCGCACCCTCCTCACCCACGGTTACTTCCTCCACGAAGACCCCAAAGAGCAGGCCATCCTGAAACCCTACGCCCCCTTGGGCCTCCTCTACCTCTCCTCCCACCTCCGCGCCCGCTCCATCGATGTTGATCTCTACGACTCCACTTTCGGCTCCCGCGGCGAACTCTTCCACCTACTCGAATCCGGCAGCCCCGGCGTCCTCGGCATTTACGGCAATCTCCTCACCCGGCCCAACGTCCTCGCCATCACCGCCCACGCCCGCGCCTGCGGCTGGAAAGTCATCCTTGGCGGACCCGAACCGCCTAACTACCCCGCTGAGTATCTCGCGGCCGGCGCTCACGTCATCGTCAACGGCGAAGGCGAACTTACTCTCGAACACCTCCTCCGCGCCGGCATGGATCCAACCTCGTTCCCCTCCATCCCCGGCATCTCTTTCCTGGGCCCCACCGGCGCCGTCGTTCAAACTCCCCCCGCCCCCCTCATCTCGAACCTCGACGCCCAACCCTGGCCCGACCGCGAACGCATCGACATGAACCGCTACCTCGACACCTGGCGCACCCGCCACGGCGCAGGCTCCGTATCGGTCATCACCGCCCGCGGCTGCCCCTACCACTGCGCCTGGTGCTCCCACTCCGTCTACGGTAAGTCCCACCGCCGCCGCTCGCCCGGCAACGTCGTCGAAGAGATTGCCTGGATCGCAAAACAATACAACCCCGAAATGTTGTGGCTCGCCGACGACGTCTTCACCATCCATCCCGGCTGGCTCTACGCCTACGCCTCCGAGATGCACCGCCGCGGCCTCCGTATCCCCTTCGAATGCATCACCCGCGCGGACCGTCTCAGCCCCTCCATCGCCGCAACCCTCGCCGCACTCGGCTGCTTCCGCGTCTGGATCGGCTCGGAAAGCGGCTCCCAGCGCATCCTCGATCGAATGCAGCGCGGCGTCACCATCGCCCAAGTCCGCTCCGCCGTATCTCTACTCAAACAACACGGCATCCAAACCGGCATGTTCCTCATGTGGGGCTACGACGGCGAACAGATCGAAGACATCGAAGCCACCGTCGAACACGTAAAACAATGCCGCCCCGATGTGTTTTTCACCACCGTCTCCTATCCCATCAAAGGCACCCCTTACTTTGACCGCGTCCGGCCCAACCTCGTCTCCCTCCGCCCCTGGGCCGAATCCACCGACCGCGATTTCCTCATCCGCAGCCGCCACTCCCGCCGCTTCTACTCCCAGGCGGACGAGTTACTCCGCAGCGAAACCGCCCCCACTCCCGACCCTGCCCGCATCGCCGCGGCCCGCCGCGCCCTCCACGAATTGAATCACGAGGTCGAAGCATGAGCACCGCCGCCTTCGACCGGATCGCCCCCCGCTACGACGAACTCTGGACCGACTCCACCATCGGCCGCCTCCAGCGCGAGGCCGTCTGGCGCCGCATCGACACCCTCTTCCCGCCCGGCGCGGAAATCCTCGACCTCGGCTGCGGCACCGGCGCCGATGCCCTCCACCTCGCCCGCTCCGGCCGCCGCGTCACCGCCATTGACTCCTCCGCCGAAATGGTCCGTATCGCCCAATCCCGCGGCGTCAACGCCCTCCACCTCCCCATCGACAGCCTCGCCCAGCTCAACGCAACTTACGACGGCGTCCTCAGTAACTTCGGCGCCCTCAACTGCATCGCCGATCTCTCCCGCCTCGCCGCAACGCTCGCCCCACTCGTCCGCCCTGACGGCCGCCTCGCCCTGTGTGTGATGGGCCGCTTCTGCTTCCGCGAAACTCTCCACTACACCCTCCGCCTCCAACCTTCCCACGCCTTCCGCCGTCTCTCCGGCGCAGCCACATCCTCGACCTTCGGCATCACCGTCTCCTACCCCACCGTTCGCCAACTCACCGCCGCCCTCCACCCCTCCTTCCACTTACTCGACTGGTGTGGCATCGGCTTGTTCGTTCCTCCTTCTTATATCTACCGCCACTCCCCCACAACCCTCCGCCGCTTCGCCGCCCTCGACCGCGCCTTCGCCCACCTCCCTCTCTTCCGCGCTCTCGCCGACCACCGCCTCCTCGTCTTCGAAAAGGTCTGACCATGCAAACCGCGGCCCGCCGGCGATTCCTCACCGATTACGCAACCATCCGCCGCGCCGAAGGCCGCGGCGCTCCCGATCCCGCTTACTATATCTCCCTCCCCTACCGCGATCTCTCCGGCCGCAACTCCGCCCAATGGACCATCCGCGCCCGCACTTACGTTTACTTCGAACGCCACTTACTCCCCCGCTACGAACACACCCTTCGCCGCCCGCTCGATATCCTCGACCTCGGCGCCGGTAACGCCTGGCTTTCTTACCGTCTCGCCCTCCGCGCTCACCGCCCCCTCGCCGTCGATATCTTCTCTGACCCCCATGACGGCCTCCGCGCCGCCCGCCACTACCCGCGCCCCATCCCCTGCGTCGAAGCCGAGTTCGATCATCTCCCGTTCCCCGCCGCCACCTTCGACCTGGCCATCTTCAACGCCTCCTTCCACTACTCGGAAGACTACGTCCACACCCTCTCGGAAGCCCGCCGCTGCCTGCGCCCCGAAGGCGCCGTCCTCATCATGGATTCCCCTATCTACCACCGCCCCGAACACGGCGAGCGCATGGCCGCCGAACGCCACGCGCAATTCGAAGCGCAATACGGCTTCCGCTCCGACGCAATCGCAAGCCGCGAGTTCCTCGACGAGCCGCTACTCGCCGAACTAAGCCGCCAACTCCACTTACACTGGCGCATCTATCGTCCCTGGTACGGCTGGAACTGGTTCATCCGCCCCATTCGCGCCGGCCTCGCCCGCCGCCGTCCACCGTCACGCTTCTGGATCCTCGAAGCCACCTTCCCCGCGCCATGATCGTCCTCCTCCATCCCCGCGCGACCAAACCGAAGAACCGCCGCTTCCCCCTCTCCATCCTCGCCCTCGCCGCCGTCCTCGAGGGCAGGGAAGACTACACCATCATCGACGGCAACGTCGACCCCACCCCCGCTCGCACCCTCGACGAAATCGCCCGCCAGGCCCCCGTCGAACTCCTCGCCGTCTCCGTGATGCCCGGCCCGCAACTCGCCGCCGCCATCCCCCTTTGCCGCGACTTCCGCGCGAAGTACCCATCAGTTCCCATCGTCTGGGGCGGTTACTTCCCCTCTATCTACACCGATGCCTCCCTCAACGCCCCCTACGTCGATTTCTGCATCCGCGGCCAGGGCGAAGATACCCTGCTCGAATTCCTCGTTGCCCTCCGCAACGGCCGCCGCTTCGCAGGCATCCCCGGCCTCTCCTACAAAGACGACTTCGGCCTCCACGTCCACAACGCCGAACGCCCCCTCCGTTCTCCGGACGATTTTCCGTATCTCCCCTACCACCGCCTCGCCAACCCCGATAAGTACATCCTCCCGACCTTCCTCGGCTCCCGCACCGCCGTCCATCAGGCCAGTATCGGCTGCCCCTTCCGCTGTAACTTCTGCGGCGTCGTCCCGGTCTTCCAGGGCCGCGAAAAAGCGGAATCGCCCGAACGCACCGCCTCGGTCCTCGCCCACTTACAGGCCACTTACGGCGTCAACGCCATTCAGTTCTATGACAATAACTTCTTCTTAAGCGAATCTCACACTGTCGCGCTCGCCGAACGCCTCGTCCCTCTCAAACTCCGCTGGTGGACCGAAGGCCGCATCGACGCCGTCCTCCGCTATTCCGACTCCACCTTCCGCCTCCTCGCCCGCGCCGGCGCCGCCATGCTCTTCTTCGGCGCTGAATCCGGCTCCCGCCGCGCCCTCGAGCAGATGGAAAAGCATCTCACCCCGGACCAAACTCTTTCCCTCGCCGAACGCCTCCGCGGCACCGGCATCGTCCCCGAGTTCTCGTTCCTCCTCGGCAACCCTTCCGAGCCCGAAACCGAAACCCGCGAAACCATCGCCTTCATCCGGCGCCTCAAACGCATCAATCCCTCCGCCGAAATCATCGTCCAGCATTACATCCCCACGCCACAGCCAACCGGCATGTACGGCCACGTCGAAGATAAGATCCAGTTCCCCGCCACGCCGGAGACCTGGGTCACCCAGCGTTGGCTCAACTTCACCATCCGCCACCATCCCGATCTGCCTTGGCTTCCGCCGCGCATCAAGCGCCGCATCGATAACTTCGAACTCGTCGTCAACTCGCGCTGGCCCACCATCCAGGACATCTACTTACCCCGCTGGGGCCGGGCCGTCCTGCAGACCCTCAGCAGTTGGCGATACTCGACCGGAGTCTACGCCTTCCCCATCGAGTTGCGGTTGGCGCAGCGCCTCGTCGCTCTTCGCAAGCCCCGCTGGGAGAGCCTGTAAGTGCCCCTCTCACCTATCGACGCTCACCGCCTCTGGGCGCCCACCTACGATGCAACGCCCAATCCCTTACTCGACTTGGAACTCCGCGCCCTGTCCGCCAAACTCGCCCCCTGGAACTACCGCCGCGTCGCCGATCTCGCCTGCGGCACCGGACGCTGGATGTCCTTCGCCGCCTCAAAAGGCGCTCACGTCTTCGGAGTCGACCTCTGCTGCCCCATGCTTGAACGTGCCGCAGCTAAACCCGCCTTGTCCTCCCGCCTCATCCACGCCACCGCGGATTCTTCCGCCCTAGCCTCGGCCTCCTTCGACCTCGTCCTCTGCTCCTTCGCCGTCGGCTTCTTGACAAAGCCCGCCGCCCTCATCCTTGAAATGAGCCGTCTCGCCGCGCCTGGCGGCCGTATCGTCGTCAGCGACATGCACCCCACCGCCCTCGCCGCCGGCTGGAAGCGCACATTCCGCGCCGATGATGCTATCCACGAAATCGACCACACCCCTTACTCGGAATCTCACTTACTCGAGGCAGCCTCCGCCGCCGGCCTCCTCTTTAGCCGCACTTACTCTTTCTCCTTCGGAGCCCCCGAACGCGCCACCTTCCGCCGCCTCGGCAAACTCCACCTCTACGAAGCCGCCGCCGGACTTCCCGCCGTCTGGGCCGCCATCTGGCGGAAACCCTCGCCATGAACCCCACTCTCGAGTCGCTTCCTATCCTCATCCTCTATCCGCACAACCGCTGTAACTGCCGCTGCCTCATGTGCGACATCTGGAAAACGGACACACCCCACGAACTTACTCCCGCCGATCTCGCCCGCCACGCCGACGACTTCGCCAAACTCCGCCTCGAATGGGTCGTCTTCTCCGGCGGCGAGCCGCTTATGCACTCCAACCTCGCCCCGCTCTGCCGCTTCTTCCGCGATCGCGGCATCCGAGTCACCCTCCTCACCACCGGCCTCTTACTCGCCCGCCACGCAGCCCTCGTCGCCGAAGAATTCGACGACGTCATCGTCTCCCTCGACGGCCCGTCCTCCATTCACGACCGCATCCGCCGCGTCCCCGGAGCTTACTCCGCCCTCGCCGCCGGCGTCGAAGCCCTCCATCGCCTGCGCCCCGCTCTCCCCATCTCCGCCCGCTGCACCGTCCAGCGCCACAACTGCCGCTACCTCCGCCTCGCCGCCGCCGCCGCCCGCTCCCTCGGTCTCGCCTCCATCTCCTTCCTCGCCGCCGATACCCACTCCACCGCTTTCGATCACATCAACGGCTGGGACCCCGTCACCCGCGCCGAAGTCGCCCTCACTCCTGACGATCTCGCGGCGCTGGAATCCGAAGTCGAAGCTCTCATCGCCGCCTGGCCCGCCTCGACCTTCCTCCGCGAATCCCCCTCCAAACTCCGCGCCATCGCCGCCCACTTCCACGCGGACCTCGGCCTCGCCCCACCCGCCGCTCCCCGCTGCAACGCCCCCTGGGTCTCCGCCGTCCTTGAAACCAACGGCGCCCTCCGTCCCTGCTTCTTCCACCCCCCGCTCGGCGACACAACCAACCGCCCATTCCTCGAAGTCCTCAACAGCCCCGAAGCCGCAAGCTTCCGCGCCACCCTCGATATCCCTGCCAACCCCATCTGCCGCCGCTGCGTCTGCTCGCTCTACCGCCCCGCTTGAACAGTCCCTGCTTTTACAGTTGAAACTTACCTGCAAATAGAGTTTAAGGAGGCTTCGGAGCCTGTCGCAACTGGTTCGCAACTGCAACTGGTCGCAAATGAAATTGCCCGTTCGCGAACGCCGCTCCCTCCTCCAGGAACTTACCCTCCGCGGCATACGCATCACCGGCCAGCGCCGCGTCCTCATCGAAACCATCCAGGATTCCGACCGCCACCTCGATGCCGCCTTCCTGCTCTGTCTCGCCCAAAAGTGCGACCGCCAGATCAACCGCGCCACCGTCTACCGCACCATTGAATTCCTGAAGAAACTCCGCTTGATCGACGAACTCGACCTCATGCACCTCGGCGGCGAAAGGCACTTCTACGAAGCCAAAGCCAACATTGACCACGTCCACCTTGCCTGCTTCGAGTGCGGGCGGATCGAAGAATTTGCCAGCCCGCTATTCGAGCGGCGGAAGCCAGAAATCTCCCGGCAGAAAGGGTTTCACATCCGCTTCGCGCGCCTTGAAGTCTGCCTCAGCCTCAGCCAACCGGCCGACGTCATGCCCGGAACGCCCACCTGCGGCCCTTTCGATGAAAGCGGAACGTACCTCACGCCCTCCGGCCAGACCATACAAGGCACCCGCGGACCCCTCGGCCCGCAATTCGCCGCCGTCACTTACCAGAAGCATCGCTAACTCCAACTACAACGCCCTCGAACTCTCCCTCCGGCACGCAGGCCCCTCTCTCGATCTTCTCGCCGGCTACACTTATTCGAATTCCCTCGACCAGTCCTCCAGCCTCGCCGAGGCCGTCAATCCCCTCAACCCCAATCTCAGCAAGGCCCTCTCGGCTTTCGATATGCGTAGCGATTTCGTCTCCAGCTTCGTCTGGAAGCTACCCGTCGCAAAAACATTACGCCTCTCCTCCCGTTGGACCCAAGGCTGGTCGCTCTCCGGCGTAGTCCGCCTCAGCACCGGTTCCCCCGTGACGCTCTTCAATAACACCGACACCTCTCTGCTCGGAACCATTCCCAACGGCATCAACAACAACGGAATTGACACGCCCAACTTCACGCCCGGCAACCTCGCCCTCAACACCAACCCCCGTAACGGCAACCCCGCTTTCAATACTGCCCTTTTCAGCCTCCCGTCTCTCGGCCGGCTCGGCACCGCCGCCCCACCCCGCCTCATCCAACTCGCCGCCAAACTCTACTTCTGACCGCTCTACAAAATGCCGGAGACGCCATGGCCTAATGTAGCCAGTCCTGCCGCCATGACCGCCCTCAATCTCGACATCGGCAAATCACCGGGCATGCTCCCGCTACCGAAACGGGCGCCCTGCAAATCGTCGAGCACTGCTACCGCACTCGTCGAAGTTTGCGCCCATACCAGCGCCAATGACATTCCGCCCGATTTCGTTCTGGTCAAACTTGACGGCCCCAAGACGAATCCCCGCTCCATCTCGCCCACGGACCTCCCGCCTCGACCTCGGAACCGCCTGGCTCGAAAGCGCGGCTTGGGTCCACGTGAAAATCCGCAGCGCCCTCGTGCCCGAAACCACAAACGTTCTCTTCAATCCCGCTCACCTCAACGCCCAACACTTCCGCATCGCCCACGCTTACACCTACCCCTTCGCCGCCCGCCTCAAGCGCTAAAATCCCCCGCCCTAACCCTCAAAATCTCCCGCATGCTCTCTGCGAAGCGGCTCTCCGAAAACCTCGCCGCCCGCTCCTGCAGTCTCCGCGGCTCAATCCTCCCCTCGATCCGCTCAAAGTCAACCAACGCCCGCTCCAACCCCGCCTCGGAATAAAACACCCCGCCGCAAGGCTCCTCCGCCGGCACACTCTCCAGCACCCCGCCGCGCCCCAACGCCACCACCGCCTTCCCGCTCGCCTGCGCTTCCACCGCCGACATCCCGAAGTCTTCCTCCTGCGGGATCACCAGCGCCCGGCACCGCGCGTACAGCCGCCGCAGATCCTCCCCCGTCACCGTCCCGCAAAACTCCACGCCTGGTCCCGCCATCTTCTTCAACCGCCCGTACTCCGGACCCTCGCCCACGATCTTCAACTTACGCCCCGTCCGCGTAAAACAACGCACCGCATCCGCAGTCCTCTTATAAGCCACTAACTCCGACACAACCAGAAAGTAATCCTCCGCCGGCTCGTGATAGAACTGCTCCACCGCAACCGGCGGATAAACCACCTCCGCCTCGCGCCGATACGCCCGTCTTATCCGCCGCCGCACGTTCTCGCTGTTCGCCACAAACTTATCCACCCGCGCCGCCGTCGCATGATCCCAAACCCGCAACCCGCTCGCCACCGGCGCCATCAGCCCCCGCTTCCACTTGGCCCGGGTCCAGTCGTGCAGGTAATCCGGATACAGTTCCCACAAATACCGCATCGGCGAATGGCAGTAACAAATATGCCGCGCCGCCGCCGGAACCATCACTCCCTTCGCCGGCCCCGACTCGCTGCTCACCACTAAGTCATACCCACGTAAATCGAACGACTCCAGCGCCACCGGCATCAACGGCAGCAATCCCCGGTAATACCGCCGCAGCGGATTCAACCCCGACACCGTCACCCGCCGCGCACGAATCGTTTCCGACACCCCCGCCGGATCGTAGAACAACGTGAACAAATCCGCCCCGGGCAGCAGGCGGCACAGCGCTTCCACCACCTTCTCCCCGCCGCGCATCTTCAGCAGCCAGTAATGGACAATCGCGCACCGCATAAACCCGCGTTCAATTTACCATTCCTTCCACCCCGGAATCGCCCACCACTCAGGTATGTAAGTCGCTTAATCTCGCTATCGGCGACCATGCGAGGGTGGGGCTCCCTTGCGTTCACATGCCGGTTTCGCGCGGACCGGCAGCACCGGCGCCGGTATCCGGCGTTAGCTCGTAGATTCGAGCTGCGCATCCGGGTGGTGGGTCAGGGTTCGACGATCCGCAGGGGTTCGGCGGGATTTAGGACGGGTTCGAGGAGTTCGCGGGCTTCGGCTTCGCGGTCGCGGGGGACCTGGAGGCGGACCCATTTTTTGAGGAAGGGATCGACGTCGGTGACGAGGGTGGCGATCTGGCCCAGGACGAAGTAGGGGATTTCGGCGTCTTCGAGTAGGCCGGTGGCGAGGGCGAGTTGGATTCGGTTGTTGGTTTCGAGGATGACGACCAAATCGAGGTTGGGGTCAAAGTGTTGGGAGGGTTGTCTCGGGGGCGCTCCGGGGAGAAGAGAGACGCGGCAGTCGGCACACTCGGTGAAGCCTTCGCGGTATTCGACGTGGCATTTCGGGCAGTACACGATGGCGCTCCTGCCTCAGTTTAACGCCGCGGGTGGTTAGGGAAATCGACCGTGACTGGTGAGGATCATGAGCTTCAGTTCGCTTGCGGGGCGGAAGTTGGCGCCGGCGAATTCATAGCTGAGCGGGGAGACGCGGCGGAGGCCGGGCATGCAGGTGAGGACGATGTCTTCGGGTGAACCGGCGGTGACTGTGAGGTGGAAGTTACCGATCGGGCCGTTCCAGTTGTTGGCGGTGGTGAGGATGTATTCGAGTTCGTTGGCAAAGAGCAGGATGTCCTTTCGTTCGGGGTGGCGGCGTTTGTAATCACGAATGGCTTCGAGGGCTTGCGCGCCGCCGCAGTAAGGACGGATGGTGCTCGCACCGCTGTAGTTCGAGGGGATGTAACTTCCGCCGACGAAGGGACGGTAGGTTTGGCGGAGATGAACTGCCGCGCCGGCGGGAAAGAGCTGTTTCCAGTAGAACTGCGTGCGGGTCGACCAACGGGCCCAACAACGGCGGCTGCCGTTGTTCGAAGGGTCGCACTCGATGAGTCCGGCGGATTCGAGCGAGCGTTGATTGGTTGGATTGAGTTGGCTTAGCTTTGCGACGAGGCTTTTGTCGAGGACGGAAATCGGGAGATCCAGGGCGCGAAGCTTGACGGTGATGTCGCGGTTGTCATAAAAGGCTTGGGTCATGACCTGGACCGGGATGGGGCGGCGGTCCTGATCGACGCGGAAGCCGACGAAGTTCAGCTTGTCGTGGGAGGGGATCGCCATCGGCACGTTTTCGACGTCGTCGCCTTCGAGAGTGGGAAGAGGGAAGGCGATGGTGGCTTCGATGCCGTGGCTTGTCTTATTGCGAAAGGTATAAGTGACTGTAATTCGATCAAGCGAGACGACGAGGTCTTCCGATTCCATCGCGATGGCGCTGGAGGCGACGGGAA
>DAIDIH010000029.1 GCA_027459465.1 Bryobacterales bacterium
TCTTCCGCGGAGTTCGATGGCGAGGCGTCCGCCGACATCCTCGTCGATATCCATCCCGGGCGGCACATTGAGAAACTCGATCGGGACGCTCAAAGTGCGGATGGTGGTTCCGCTCGAAGTAAAGGTCAGGATCCAGATGAGGGACGCGATGCCGGCGGCGGAAAGTTTGACGCGCAGGTTCGTACGGACGACGTCAAGCAGTTTCGCAGTCCAGGGCCGTTCGTTGCGTTCGCGGAGTTTGCGCAACCAGGCGACAAGGGCTTCCTGATTCGGCATGCGGCGGATTTCACGGCCGCGCATGGCGGTGACTTCGCCGCGCTCCTCGCTTACGACGAGCACGATGGCGTCGCAGCGTTCGGCCAAACCCATGGCGGCGCGGTGCCGGGTGCCGAAGTAAAACGGCACGTCGGAGCGTTGAGTGAGAGGAAGGATGACGTTGGCGCGGGTGAGGCGGCCGCTGTCGCAGAGAACGGCGCCGTCGTGGAGCGGGCTGTTTTTCTGAAAGATGGTTTCGAGCAGGCTCGACGTAACAGCGGAGTCGATGTCGACGCCGCCATCAGTCATTTCGCCGATGCGGTCCGCCTGAACGATGACGATGAGCCCCCCGATGCGGGATTCGGCGAGAGAGAACAGCGCCGAGGCGATGGCCAGATCGACCGGTTCGGGAGGCGGCGGGCGGCGGGTTAAGTGAAGCGCGGCATCAAGCCGGAGAAAGGCGCGGCGCAACTCGGGTTGGAAGACGACGACGAGCATGACGACAGCGAGCAGAGCGGCGCCGTCCAGCAGAAGACTGGTGATGACGAGGTCGAACTGGCGGGCGACGAGCGAGAGGGCATGAAGGGCGAGCACGGAGAGTGCGATGCGCATCGCGCGCGCCTGGTTGGCCCATTTGAGAACCAGGTAGAGCGCAACGGTGAGCACCAGATAATCCGGAATCGTCCGCCAGAGAAGCGCACCCACTATTCATTCAGTGTAAGTGGGGCGCGGCCGCTTGCGCGGGAGACGGACGTCAAGTTTGTAATAAACTCTTAGGGACATGAAACGGATTCTTGCGCTTGCGATGTTCGCTTGCGCCGCGCTTGCCGCGGCCGATCTGGCTTCGACGCCTCCCATGGGATGGAACAGTTGGAACCGGTTCCACCGCGACATCGACGACGCCACGGTGCGCGCGGTTGCAAAGGCGATGGTGACGAGCGGGATGAAGGACGCCGGCTATATCTACGTCAACATTGACGATACATGGGAAGGAACGCGCGACGCACAGGGCAATATCCGGACGAACGAGAAGTTTCCGGACATGAAGGCGCTGGCCGATTACGTCCACTCGCTGGGGCTGAAGATCGGCATTTATTCGTCGCCGGGGCCCAGGACCTGCGCGGGCTATGAAGGAAGCTACAAGCACGAGGTGCAGGATGCGAACATGTATGCGGCGTGGGGAATCGATTATCTGAAATACGACTGGTGCAGCGCCTCGCGGGTCTACCAGCAGGCCGACATGCAGGATGTGTACACGAAAATGGGCAACGCGCTGAAAGCGACGGGCCGGCCGATCGTTTATAGCCTGTGCCAATACGGACTGAACTACGTGTGGAAGTGGGGACCGTCGGTGGGCGGGAACCTGTGGCGGACCACGGGGGACATTCAGGACAGTTGGCGGAGCATGTCGGAGATCGGATTCGACAAGCAGGCGGGGTTGGAAAAGTACTCGGGGCCGGGCCACTGGAACGACCCGGACATGCTCGAGATCGGCAACGGAGGGATGACGGACGTAGAGTACCGGACGCACATGAGCTTGTGGTCGATGCTGGCGGCGCCTCTGCTGGCCGGGAACGACATCAGCACGATGACGGAGCAGACCAAGGAAATTCTGATGAACCGCGAGGTGATCGCGATTGACCAGGACACGCTGGGCAAGCAGGGTTATCGTGTGACCAAGGACGGGCAGTTGGAAGTGTGGAAGCGCGAGCTATCGAATGGCGACATCGCGGTGGGATTGTTCAACCGGGGCCCGGAGCCGGCGCGAATGACGGCGGAGTGGAGCGTGCTGGGGCTGAGCGGCGAGCACGAGGTGCGCGACCTGTGGGCGCACGCGAGCCGGGGAAAGCACTCGGATTCCTACTCGGCCGAGGTCGATGCGCATGGGGTAGTGCTGCTGCGGATCGCGAAGTAAGTTTTGGCTTAGCGCTGCTGGGTCAGCGTTAACTTAACCATCTCCATGCCGAGCTTGCGGGGATCGGCCGAGACGCCGAGTTCGAGCGGCGAACGCGGATCGTCAATGTCAAAGGAGATAGTGGTGACCGGCGGGCCAAGATAAGCGGCGGGGGCTTCGGCTGCGCGCTCGGCGCTCGAGTCGTTTATCCGGAGCGGCCAGACGGCCACTTTGCGATCATTCACAAGGACCGTCACGTTCACCTCCGGATGCGACTTCGTGCAAAAACCCAGTGCCGTTGCGCGAATGGTCAAATTCCCTCGATCCGGCGAAAGGCCGCGCACCCGGAGTATGGCAACCGAAGCGTTGGTCCAGGTTCCGAGCGACCCGGAAGAAGACCAGCCCGAGGCTTCGAAGGGCACGGCGTTGCCATTGGCCGCGAACGAGATCTCCGCTTGTCCCGAGACAGCATCTCCGGCGGAGAATACGGGTTCGGAGCCGCGGACTGGTGTCCAGAGAGCACTCTGCATGTCTGCGATGCATGTGCCGCTCCAGATGTTGTTCGCGAGTAAGTAGGCGGCTACGCGGTTCCGATAGCCGTCGTCGAAGTAATACAAGTCCCACCCCGATGGGATCTCGCCCGTGAAGCCGTTGATCGTAGCGATGTTCAGCCGCCGGGCCAGGACCATACCGTCAATTTGTCCTACGAAAGGGAATCGCGGCATACGAGGGTTAACCACATAGAATCGACGGCAGGCCACGGGCGGAGGCGCAAAGCGGGCAAAGTAGCGCAGTTCCGAGGAGCGGCAGATACCGCTGGTGCTTTCGAGGTTGACCTGTTCGGCCATGACGAAAAGGACGAGCACGGCAGCCGTCCATCGCACCCAGTGGACGGGCGACATCGAGAGCAGCCAGGCGAGAGCCAGGGCGCACACGACGGAGGCGTTCAAGACGAGTAGGGCGTTCACGCGACCCGGCACGCGCACACCCGTGGCCGCGGGGATGAGATGGTAGACCAGCCACCAAAGGGAGTGGATGCCGAAGTGGACGGTGACGAGGTACAGCGCAACGCCGGCGAGCCCGACGACGGCGATGGCGCGTAGCCGCGGGTCCGGAGGCTGGAGTTTCAAACGCCGCCGCACGAGGAGGCTTCCGACGGAGGCCAACGTGGCGATCAGAGTGACCAGCGCCATGATGGGGGTGATGCCGAATCCGGTCTCGCCGACCGGAGACTCCCAACTTTGGAACCACTTGCCAAGGCTGCGTCCCCATAGCCAATTGTTAGGACCGACGTTCAGAATCTCGCGCCAGTCCCGTATGTAGGAGAACACCTCGGGATAGGGCCGCCCGCCGATTTGCCGGAACACGGGGTAGTAAACGGCGAGGAACGGCAGGAGCCAGATGAGGAAAAACGGCGCCGCGAAGGCGAGATCCGAGGGGCCACGTCGGCTCGACTGACGCAGCCGGCGGGTTAAGGATTCCCGATCCGCCCACCATTCGACGGCGACCCAGACCGGGATGAGCGCGAGAACGAGGAGCCCCTCAAAGAAGACCTCATAGACGTCGGTGAACAACATGGCGCCGGTCAGAAACGCCAAGCCGGCGAGCGTGCGCCTCGATCGCTTCACAAAATATAGCCAAACGAGGAGAGTCTGAACCGGTGTGAACATGAGGTTGAGGAGTTGGGGATGGCCCAAGGAACGCACCGAGATGTTGGCCACAGTAAACAGGACCGCGCCGAATACCGACGGAGAGGCGGTGAGCACGAAGACACGGCGGAGCATCAGGTAGGCGGAGGCGAAACCGACGGCGCGCAAGGCGACTAAGGTGAGTTGGTAGGAGGTGTAGGTGTCGAAATGGAGCAGACGAAGCGGGAGGTAGACCGGAGCGCATAGAAACAAAGTGGTGCTATAGCCGAGTACGTCCCGCGCGGGCGCGAGGAAATTCGGATTGCGAGGCGACGCGAGGCCCTGACACACCGCCCACCAGTGTTCCAGTAGCACCATGCACAAGCGGGAGTCCCCGAGATCGCCGGTGATCGCGTCGCCGCCGCTCAGAAGGTACCTGTGAAAGAGATAGGCGAGGGCGAGGCATCCGGCGAGGGAGGCGAAAATCCCCTCACGCCAGGGATAGTGGGCGCCTGGTTTGGGTTCGTTCACAATGAGGGCGGACGGCGGCGGTGCCAATCGGTCGCTTTTTGGAACGCCTTTCCGGCATGGATAAGCAGGTTCTCCGAGTAAGGCTGGCCGACGAGTTGGATGCCGAGAGGGAGGCCGTTGTCGAAGCCGCAGGGCAGCGACAGGGCGGGCAGGCCGGCGAGATTGCCCGCCGGGATCAGCGCGCCGAGGCCACTGGGCGCGGAGTCAGGTTGGGAGGGGCGGGCGCCGGCAGGGGGACGGTCCAGGGGCTGATTCACCGGGGGCGCCACACCCAGTCGCGTGGGGGCGAGCAGGATGTCGCAGTTGGAGAACACATCGAACATCGCGTCCTGGAAGAGACGGCGGATCCGCATGGCCTTGAGGTAATCGATGGCCTTGATGTCGAGGGAGGCTTTCAGGCCTGCGATCTGGTGGGCGTCGGCGAGTTGATCCACGCCGCCGCTCCGAATGAGAGGCTCGAAGATCGAAGCCGCTTCCGCGCCGAGGATGGTGCCGAGCATCGGGCCGTAGGGAAAATCGGGCAGCTTTGTTTCGACGAAGGGAAACCCGAGGCTTCGCATGACGTCGAGTGCCGCGGCGAAGGCGGGGCGGGCGCCGGGCTCGGGATGGACGGTGAAGTCGGCCGGGGAGTAGCCGATCCGGATCGTGTTGAACGGGTGGTCGTAGTCGGAGTCGTAGTAGAAGCGGTGGCCGGAGGAGCCGGGGTCGTCGAGATCGCCGCCGGAGATGGCGTCGAGGATGAAGCCGCAGTCCTCGGCCGAGCGGGCGAGAGGGCCGATCTTATCGAGGGTCCAGCTTAACGCCATGGCGCCGTGGCGGCTGACGAGTCCGTAGGTAGGACGGAGGCCGGTGATGCCGCAAAAAGCGCTCGGCGTGAGGATGGAGCCGGAGGTTTCCGAGCCGAGCGCGAAGACCGTGAGCCCGGCGGCGACAGCGATGGCGGAACCGCTGGAGGAGCCACCGGACCAGCGGGTGGGGTCCCAGGGATTGAGACCGGGGCCGTGCAGCGAGGCCGAGGCGAAACGGTAGGATGGACCGCCGGCGAGTTCGACCATGGCGAGTTTGCCGATGAGCAGCGCGCCCGAGCCTTCGAGCTTGCGAAGCACGGTGGCCGTCTCTTTGAACGTCTGGTTTTGGTAAGGCTTCGCACCCCATGTGGTCGGATAGCCCTCGAGGCTGAGGAGGTCCTTGGCGCCGAAGGGGATGCCTTGCACGGGACCGCGAAAGCGTTCGCGGCGGATGTCTCCGTCGACGTCCTTTGCGCGATGGAGCGCGCGACGGGTCAACGGCAGAGCCAGGGCATTGTACTTCGGGCCCAGGCGTTCGAGGCGCTGCCCGAAGAGGCCAGCCAGTTCTTTGGCGGAGATTTCGCGTTTGCGGAGGCGCGCGTTCAACTCGCCGATGGTGGAAAAGAACAGATCGTCGTCGCCGCCTGGCATGGGAGCGCTCAGGCCCGGAAGGTGACGGCAGGTTCGGTGGCCATGGGGAGTTCGAATTTGTCGAGTGCGGCGGCGGACCGCTTGTATTGTTGCCGCATCTGCTCCACTTCGTCCGGGGCGGCGGCGGCGGTCTGTGCGGCAGCCAACGGCGACAGCGTGGCGAGGACAGCGAGTTCGCGCCGGGTGAGGGCCGGTTCCATCCCCTCTAGTCTAGCCCGCGGCAGGGTGCGGCTGCGTCAATGCTTCGACCGCGGCTTTCTCCATCACGGCGCGGGGCGCGCTTTCGCCGGTCCAGATTTCGAACTGCTGCGCGGCCTGTTCAATGAACATTTCGATGCCTGGAATGACCTCGCAGTGCTGCTCGCGGGCTCGGCGGAGAAGCACGGTTTCGAGCGGATTGTAGACCATGTCGAGGACAACATCGGCGGGGATATCGCCGTCAAAGAAGCACTCGTTTGTGTGAGGCGACATGCCGAGGGGCGTGGCATGGACGAGCGCGTCAAAGCGGCGGCCAGCCAGTTGCGCCGGGGAGAGCACTTCGGCGTCGCAGGCTTTGGCAAGAGCGCGGACGCGATCAATGTTCCTGCCGACGATGCTCAATTTGGCGCCGGCTTCCGACATGGCGTAGGCCGCGCCGCGGGCCGCACCACCGTTGCCGACCAGTAGCACGGACGCTTTGGCGAGGCGCAGGCGCTTTTCCATCGGTTTCAGGACGCCTTGCGCGTCGGTGTTGGCGCCGCGCCATTTGCCCGCCTTGCGCCAGACGGTGTTAACGGCGCCGATGCGGCGGGCCAGGGGATCGACAGCGTCGAGGCATCGCATGACCTTCTCCTTGTGAGGGATGGTGACACTTGCCCCGGCGATGGGAAGCTGCCGGGCGAGCATGAAAAAATCGCGAAGCTGGCCGGTTTTCACCAGGAACGGCAGATAAACGGCGTCCATGCGGCGGGCCTGGAAGGCGCGGTTGTGCACCTGGGGGGAGATCGAGTGGCGCACGGGGTCGGCGATGACGCCGTAGATGTGGGCGTCGCGGGTGAACTTGCCCAGGCGGAATTCGTTGCGGAGCCGGCGCGAGGAGATTTGTCCGGGCGCCGTACCTTCCGCGGCGATGGGAGCGGCATAGGTGAACAGGCCGCCAAACGCCGGCGAGAGCACGCGGGTGGGGAAACCAGCTTCGCCCATGGCAAGGACGACGACCGGAACGCGATGGGGGCCGCGGGCGATGGAGAGCACACGGAAGTTGTCGGACGGTTTACGGGCGGTGGTGACGATCTTGTAGGCGTCAGCCGGAACCCGCGACATTCGGCGGACGAGCGCGTCCACCGATGGGGTGCCATCGAAGTTGTGGTAGGAGACGATGAGAAATGCCGCCGAACGCAGTTCTTCGACCATGGGGGCGGCGGTTTCGGCGCTCTCGATTTCCAGGTCGACTGCGCGGGCGCCGGAGGAGACGGCATCGAGAAGGATCCGCACTTCCTCAGTGATGCTTCCATTGAATTTGCCGTGGTTCTGGTGGCGGCGGCAGGTGGCGAGAATGGAGCAGCCGGGGTACTGTGAGCGGAACGCGCGAATCGCCGCGGCGCCTTCAGCAGGGTTGGAAAGGTGGTCGAGGCGGAACTCGAGAAACGTCTCGCCGGCGAGGGCCTCACGGCTGGCCTGCTCCAGGAGTTTCTCCGTCGAGGGAAAGCCGAGCGCGATGCAGACGGAGGGAAGAGAAGGCCGCTCAGCCATAGCGAAGGAGCCCACTCAGAGTAACACAATCATCAACTACTGAATCAGGTTTAGCCGGTTTGAGCGGGCTGTTGCGCGGCGGCGCGTTCAGTCCATTCGCGGCGAAGAGCGGCGGGGCCGGCGGCCTCGACGCGTTCGCAGCCTTGCGAGAGCGCCGTCAGGACAGCGTCGAGCGAGGAGGCGGGCGCGGCGAGTTTGATACGAAGGCGGTCCCTGGCATGAGTTTTCCAGAGGTCGATCGATTCGAGCGAAGGGATGTTCAGGAAATCGCACTCGGCGCGGCGCAGGATGCGGCAGGTGAGCATCTTCAGCTCGTCGGTGAGTCCCGCGGGGGGCACAGAAACTTTGAGCACCGCCCCAAATTCGCGGCAGGCCTGGCTGATCTGAAGCAACTCGGCTTCGAGGTATTGAAACTGGCGCGAGGCGAGCTTTCCGAAGTTGATGGGGGTTTCGATTTCCCGAGCGCCGCGCCGCAAAACTTCGCGTGCGGCGTAGAGTTTGCTGGGCGTGGTGGAGAATCCGTAAGGGGCGTCGACGACAGAGCCGAAGAGGGCTCCGGCGAAGGTGCGGGCGGCGGCTTCCACGTCGCAGGGGCGCACGATGAGACGGGAGATGCCGGAGCGGATCGCGGCAGCGCAGCCTCGCAGCATCGCGTCTTCAGTGAGGGAAGGGTCAAGCAGGGAATAATCGACGTGCTCGCAGAGTTGTTCGAAGGAGGCTATCCCAGGCTGGGATGGAGAGGGGAGAGGAGAGCCGGGGGTGGGCAAAGCGGGGACTACTTGCGGCGGCGCGTGGAACCCGTGCTTAGGCCCAGTTCACGCAAACGCGCCTTGGCTTGTGTGGCCGCGTCACTGTCGGGGTACTTGCTGACCACGAGACGAAACTCTTTCGCGGCAGCATCGCGTTGACTGAGTTTCATGAGGCTGTTCCCTTTCATGTAATGGGAGTCGGCGCTCTTGTTATTTTCCGGGAACTGGGTAATCACCGCATCGAAGGCCTTTACGGCCGTATCATAGTCTCCCTTCTTGTAAAAGATATCTCCGATATAGAACTGAGCATTGGGCGCGAACTGGGTGTTGGGGAAGCAGCGCACGTAATCGCTGAACTCCTGCATGGCGAGGTCGTAGCTGCCGGCGGTGTAATCGCGGCGGGCGTTGGAGTAGGTGGTATCGGCCTGGAGGGTGGCGGGGCAGCCTGCGGACGAACCGGATCCGGAAGACGCCATGCCGCCTGGCCCGAAAGGCGCGGCCGAAGGACTGCCGGGCGCCGGCGCCGGGTTGGCGCCGATCTGAATCTGTTTCTGGAGATCCTGAAGCTTCGCGTCCATTTTGCTGATGCGGCTGTTCATGTCCAGGATGGTTTCCTTCAGTTCCTGAAAGGACTGCGCCATCTGGTCAAGGCGGGAGTTCAGGGTTGCGATCGGAACCGTGGCCGAATTCTGAAGATCTTTCAGGGCGGACTGTTGTTTGTCCGACATAACCGCCATCTGGGTGTTGGCGCGGTTCGCGCTGTCAAGCGCTTGCTGAATCAAAGTCTGCAGCGTAGTGAATTTCTCTGTCTGCGCCGACTGGATCGCCTTGATATCGTCCTGCATGGAGGCGATGTCGCGCTGCATCTCGGCGAACTGCTCTTTTTTCTGGCCATAGACAACGGGGATCGTCATCAGCAGAACCAGAAATACACTCTTGGCTTTCATGTTGTGCTCCTGGAATGAGTGAGCCGTTATTTTCTCGTAAGGCGGGCCAGTCTATTGACGGCCCGCCTTTCCCTATACAGCTTAGCGTGATTGGTGCGAGTTCCGCACGGCGGGACTTTACTGGCCCCCCGCCGAGAAGTGCACGTGGCGGTTCTTCTGGTAGCAGTCCTCGGTAGCATCGGTGCAAACCGGCTTTTCCTTGCCGTAGCTGATCGTCTTGAGACGATCCCCGGGAACGCCGAGTTGGACGAGGAAGTCCTTGGCGGCCTTGGCGCGGCGGTCACCGAGAGCGAGGTTGTACTCAGCGGAGCCGCGTTCGTCGCAGTTTCCTTCCGCGGTAACGGCGATCTGGGAGTCGGTTGAGAAGACCTTCTTCAGGACATCGGCGTCGCTGGTGAGCACGGTGCGGGCGTCATCCCGGATATCGCTCTTGTCGTAGTCGAAGTAGGCGTCCTTCACCTGACTGTTGATGATGTCCACCGAGGATTCGGTGGGAGCGGGCGGAGGCGGAGGCGGAGGCGTAGTGACGTTGATGGTCACGCTTTCACTGCTGGTACCGCCCGGGCCCTTCGCGGTAAGAGTGTAGGTGGTCGTGTCGGTGGGGTACACCTGACGCTGGCCGGAACTCTGCACGGCTCCCACGCCCTGATCAATCGACATATCGGTGGCGTGGCTGACGTCCCAATGCAACGTAGCGGACTGGCCCTTCTGAATGGAGGTGGGCTCAGCCGAGAAGGAAATGGATGGTTTCTCAGGCGGCGCGGGCGCCGGGGCCGCAGCGGCCGGCGCGGGCGGCGCGGGCGGCGCCGCGGGGGCTTTCTTCTTACACGCCGAAGCAAACGTCAGAAACGCGACAGCCGTAACCGCGGCTCCCACGTTGCGCACAAACAGCGAAGTTCTATGGCTCATCCTAATTGTGTTCTCCTTTTAATTATCGATATATCAACACGTTAGTTTACTGCCTTGCCCCACACGGGCTTTTCATTCGTTCCTTGGGTGGTAAGCTGGTGCTGCCCGGTCCCATCCGCGAGCATAGTCCAGATCTGGTTGGTCCGGCCGCGGCGGGAAGAGTAGACGAGATGCACTCCGTCCGGCGCCCAGTTCGGGTTTTCGTTCCGGCCTACGCCGTGAGTCAATTGCTGAAACTCACGGGTTCCGACATCCATAACGAAAATATTATAATTCCCCGGCTCAAAGCCGCGCGTCCAGGCGAAAGCGATGTGAATTCCGTCGGGGTTCCAGGACGGATTCACCGCCTCCCCTTCGCCGGTAGTCAGGCGGGAGGCGTCCAGGCCGTCCGAGTTCATCATGTAAATCTGGGGCTGGCCTCCTCGGCCACTGACAAAGACGTACGAGGAGCCTTTCGGGTTCATCTTTGGCTCAACCTCGATCGTATTTGTTCCGGTAATCCGGCGGAAGTTCCCGCCGTCGAGATCGGATTCGAAGATCTGGGAAACGCCACCGGAGGCGGTGGAATAGAGTAGCAAGTGCTGGCTGTCCGGGGTGAAGTCGGACGCGGCGTTCAATGAGGCGTTCTGGTTAAAGAACGGGAGCCGCCGGCCGCTCTGGAGCGAAAACATGAAGATCTCCGCCCTGTTGTGCAGGAAACTAGTGAAGGCGAGTTTCGTGCCGTCCGGCGACACGATGGGGAAAGTAGTGATGGAGCGGTAGTCGGTGATCTGCTTCTGGTTGGAGCCGTCGTAATCCATGGACCAGATTTCCTTGTGGCCGGTGCGGTCGCTAACGAAGTAAATCTTGGTTCCGGCCAGGCTGCTGGCGCCGAAGCGGGCGAGGATGTCGGCAGCGAACTGGTCGGCCACGCTGCGGGCCCCGGCGTCGTCGGGCGAGCCGAGATAAACTTTACCGATCAACTGGGCATTCTGAAGGTTTGGTTGACGCACGTCATACAGCCAGCCGAACAGGGCCAACTGGCCCTGCTGGATCGCGGTGTAACCGAAAGCCAGGTAGTTCGCCGAGACGGGGGCAGAGGACCAGTCGGTAAGCCAGGGTGCGGTGGACCCGGCTGACGGCGGATGGAAGTCGGAGGGCTGCTGTGGGACGTGGAGCGGCATGACAGTCTTGGGCACCATGCGGAACTGGCCCGAGTCCTGAAGATCCTCGAAGAAGCGGGCGTTGAAGGCGGCCATGCGGGCCTGGGCGTCGCCGGAGCCGCGAAAGTCCGGCACGGCGATGGCGGGACGTTCGCCGCCGCTAATTTCGATGAGGTTGCGCTGGGTCTGCGCCAGTAGCGCCGCGGCGCCGGCTAAAACAACAAGTCCGGAAAGAAGTGTTTTATTCATCGTCGTAGCTGAAAGAGAATCTCCATGGGAGCCGAACTATATCCGCCCGGCAGGTTGGGAAATGGCGCGGCTTGCAGAATGGCCCGCTGCGCCGAGAAGTCCACCGCCGGGTTGCCGCTGCTCTGCATAGTGCGAATGCCGGAGATCGAACCATCCTGACGGATTTCGAAGTCCAGCACAACCGGGGGCGCCGAGGACACGCGCGCGTCAACCTGGGTGGTGTCCCACTTCTGGGCAATACGCTGCTTCACTAAGTCGAGATACCAGCCAAACTGGTTGCCGAGTGCGCTGTTGGTGTTGGCCCCTATGCCGCCGGATCCCTGCTTCTGGACCATGCGCGTGACGAGCGTCTGGCCGAGCGTGCTGGTGACCTGATTGGGCAGTACCGGCTGAGGATGGAAGCGTTGGCGTTCCTGCTGGATTTTCGCTTCCTTCTTAAGCCTCTTTTTCTCCTGCAGCGCGATGGCGTTCTTGTCCTCGGCCTCCCGGCGCGGCTTCGGCTGGACTTTCTCCGGGACTGGAACCTGGGACTGTGTGTCGTTGGCGAGGGGGTTGATGTTGCCGGAACGGCCCGGAAGCGGGATGCTGCGCACGGCCTCAATGCCAACAGCGCCGCCACCGAGTGGCTGCGGGCTGCCGAACATGCCGGTATGCATCTTCGCCCACCAGCCGTAGACGAAAAACGACAGGAAAAAAGCGACGTGAAAGATGATCGACTTCACGACGAAGCCACGCAGCGATTCCTGTTCGTCGAGAATGTCGGCGTGTGGCATCAGCCTTTTCCCGGGCTCTCCTCGGGCTGAAGAACGACGTTGACCTTCAGCTTGGCCTCGTTCAGCGCGTTGATGACCTGAGCGAGAGCGTCAAACACGGTTTCCTTGTCGGCGCGCAGGTAGACTTCGGTGGCGTTAGGGAATCGCTTGCGCACTTCCTGGCCGAGGAGATTGATGTTTACCGGCTTCTCGTTAAGATACGACTCGCCGTCCTTCTTGACGCTGATCACCGGCAATTCCCGCGTACTGCTGGTGGTGTGGCGGACCTTGGGGACGTTGACTTCGAGGCCAAAATCCATGACGTGCGCGGTGAGCATGAAGATGATCAGAAGCACGAGGACGACGTCCACCAAGGGGACGATGTTGATTTCCGACATTGTCCCGCTGCGATGGAATCGTTTCCGCCCCAGGCCGCCGGTGGGTTGATCGAAATTGAAGGCCACGAACTCAGCCTCCGAAGGTGCGTTCGGCGAGGTTGAGGAATTCCAACGCGAAGTCTTCCATGCGCGTGCCGAATTCCTTGATGTCGTTGCCGAACAGGTTGTAGAAGATCGCCGAGGGGATGGCGGCGGCGAGGCCCAGCGCCGTGGTGATGAGCGCTTCGGAAATGCCGGGGGCGACGGCGCGGAGGCTGGCGGAGCCGGACTGGCCGAGTCCCTGGAAGGCTTCGATGATGCCCCAGACGGTGCCGAACAGGCCGATAAATGGCGAAACGGTGGCCGTCGTGGCAAGGAGGTTCATATTGCGCTCGAGTTTGGCCAGTTGCTCGCTCATGCCGAGTTGCAGGCTGCGTTCGAGGGATAGCTTATTCTTGAGCGTGCCAACGGCTTTCACTTGGCGGTCAACCTCACTGTAGCCGAAATCGAAGACAACGACCAGCGGGGAAATCGGGTATTGCTGGCTCGCCATGGCCGCCGCGTCGAGAGCGCTGGCCTTACGGAACGCGCGGAGAAACTGCCGGCTGGAGCGGCGGGCACGCCCGAACAGACTCCACTTGGAGAAGATGACAGCCCAGGAAAAAACGGAAAGGATCAACAGGATGACCATGACGGCTTTCGCCACCGGACTTGCAGCCTGAATGAGATCCCAAAGACTGAGTTGTAAGAGGAAGAGTGCAGCGGGCGCTGTTGGCAACCAGACTCCTTTCCAGCCTTCCTCTTTTATCATAGTCGGCGGCGGCCTGTCTCGCCAATCAGAAACGTTTTTAGGCCATTCTGTTTTTTTTCAGGCGGATCCATTCGCGGGCTAGAATGAGGGGCGGGTGCTTGTCGAGTTGACGGTGGAAAACTACGCGGTAGTGGAGCGGGCGAAGTTGCGTTTCCATCGGGGGCTGAATGTGCTGACCGGGGAGACGGGCAGCGGGAAGTCGATTGTGGTGGATTCCCTGGCGCTGCTGTTCGGCGGGCGCGCGGCGGCGGATGTGGTGCGTTCGGGGGCGGCGGGCGCTCGCGTGGCGGCGATCTTCGAGGCGCCGCAGGCGGCCGGAGCGACGGCGCTTCTCGAAGAGGCCGGTATCGAAGTGGAGGACGGGGAGTTGCTCGTCGAGCGCGAGGTGCTGGCCTCCGGCAAGAGCCGCGCGTTTGCAGGCGGGCGGGGCGTCACTGCTTCCCTGCTTCGGGCGCTGGCGCCCTGGCTTGGCGACATTCATGGGCAGAACGAGCAGCAACAACTATTCCTGCCCGCATTCCAACTCGCGCTTCTGGACGCCTCGGCCGGGACGCCGGCCGACGAGGTTCGAAACGCGTTCCGCGAATGGCGGGCCTGCAAGGAAGAGCTTGCGGCGCTGGACCGCGCCGAGCAGGAGCGGCTGCGGCTGGCCGACTTGTGGAGCTTTCAGCGGCGGGAGATCGAAGAGGCCGCGCCATCGAGCGGCGAGGATGCCTCGCTTGAGGCGGAGCGGCTGGTGCTGAAGAATGTCACACGGCTGCAGGAACTTGCCGGGGCGGCCTACGATTCGCTTTACGATGCGCCGGGGAGCGCGTTCGCTCAGCTTCGAACGGCGATGCGGCGCCTGGAAGAGTTGGGCCGGATCGATGTCAGCATGGCGCCGCTTGCCGAGACGCTCGCCGGGGCTTCGATCGCCGTGGAAGAAGTCTCGCGGACGCTGGGCGATTACCTGGCGGGGCTGGAGGCGGACCCGGCGCGGCTGGACGCCGTTGAGTCGCGGCTGGCGGCGTTGGAGAAACTCAAGCGGAAGTACGGGCCGGAGTTGTCCGGCGTGCTAGCGTTTCTCGAAAATGTCCGCGGGCAGCTCGCCGCCGCCGAGGATGCAAGCGAGCGTCGTGCGGGGATCGGGAAACGGCTCGCGAAACTGGAACAGGCATTTCGGAGCGCGGCGGGGCGGCTGACAGACGCGCGGCGGCAGGCGGCCGAGACGCTGGAGAAGCGCATGAAGGAGGAATTGGACTCGCTCGCGCTCAAGGGCGCGGTGTTTCGCGTGGCGCTGGGCGAGGCGGAATGGTCCGAGCACGGCGCGGACCAGGTGGAGTTTTTATTGTCGGCGAACGCAGGCGAAGAGGCCCGTCCGCTGGACCGGGTTGCCTCCGGCGGCGAACTATCGCGGATCGCGCTCGCTTTGAAGACCTGCGCGGCGGCGAAGGCGCCCAGCGGGGAAACGCCCCGCACGCTGGTGTTTGATGAAGTGGACGCGGGGATCGGCGGCAGCGTAGCCGACACATTGGGGCGGAGATTGAAACGCCTCGCGGCCCGCGATCAGATCTTGTGCGTCACGCATCTGGCACAAGTGGCGAGCTTCGCCGACCATCATTTCGTCGTAGAGAAGCGCGAGATTGGGGGACGCACCCTGGCGGAGGTGGAGGAGTTGTCGCCCGCGGAGCGGACGCGGGAGATCGGCCGGATGCTGAGCGGCCAGCAGGTGACTCCGGAAGCGCTGAAACATGCCGAGCAGATGATCCGCCGGGCAGGAAGCTAGCGCACAGGGCCGCGAGCGGCGCAAGCCGCGCGGCCCGTTGTGCGCGATGGAAAGAAAAATCCACAGGGCCGTGAGCGGCGCAAGCCGCGCGGCTCCGTTCTGGGCGATTGTAAGCAAAGGCAAAAAGGGCGGGGGAGAAAGCCTCCACCCGCCCGGAGATTTGCCGCGATTGGTGACGCGCTACTCTTCGCTGGGGCCCTGCTCGCCCTCGCGGCCTTCACGTATGGCCTTGAGACGCTCTTCGCGGCGCTTGGCGCGGTCCGCCGCGCGGCGCACGAGTTCGGAGCCGACCAGTTCGATGATCGCCTGCTCTGCGCCGTCGCCCTTGCGCCAGCCGAGCCGCACGACTCTCGTGTAGCCGCCCGGGCGCTGGCCGAACCGCGTGCCGAGCTTTTCGAACAGCTTTTTCACCGCGGCGGGCGTTTCCAGAAACGCCGCGGCCTGCCGGCGCGAGTGCAGCGTGTCGCGCTTGGCGAGCGTGATCATGTGGTCGACCAGCGGCTTGATCGCCTTGGCCTTGGGAACCGTCGTGATGACGCGCTCGTTCTCGATGACGTTGGTCACCAGAGTCTTCAGCAGCGCCTTGCGCGCGCCCACGTCGCGCTTGAGTTTGTATCCGCCTCGTCTATGACGCATTGGGCTATTCCGCCTCCTCGCCGATCAGATCGTCGCCGCCCGAGCCGGCCGCCAGCGGAGGGACAACACCGCCCGGAGCCACGAGGCGGCCTTGGGCATCGTATTTCATGCCGAAGCCGAGACCCAGGTTCCCGAGGATCTCCTTGATCTCGTTGAGCGACTTCCGGCCAAAATTCTTGGTCCGCAACATTTCCGCCTCGGTCTTCTGCACCAGGTCGCCGATGGTTTGAATGTTGGCGTTCTTCAGGCAGTTGTAGGAGCGGACGCTGAGTTCGAGTTCCTCGACCGAGCGGGACAGCACTTCGTTCATCTGGCTGACGGCGCGGTCCGCGGGCTCTTCGCTGGCCTCGGCGATCTCTTCAAAGTTGATGAAGATCGTCATGTGG
>DAIDIH010000030.1 GCA_027459465.1 Bryobacterales bacterium
CAGCCGGAAGCGGGTGGCCACGTTGAGCATCTGAGCCGGGTGTGATATTTTTTCAAACACAATCCGGGAACTAAAAGTTGAGGGCCGGTGTCTAACGATATCGAATGCCGGCACTGCGAGCTGCATGGAATTCTTTAAGAATACGAACTACGACTTTCTGGGCAAGAAGTGGCCGTTCATCGGGTTATCGCTTCTGCTCTCAGCGGCCGGCATCATCAGCCTTTTTGCGAAGGGCGGTCCCCGGTACGGCATTGATTTTCGCGGTGGCGCTTTGATGTATGTGAAGTTCTCGGGCCCACCGCCAGTGGACCGCCTCCGGAAGGCGATCGGGGCGCGGATCCCGGTGGACGTGCAAGAGATTGTCGGGTCGAACGAAGTGATCATCGGCACGGAAGTGCGCAGCGACGCGGCTTTGAACGCGGCGCGGCAGACGATGGACCAGACGCTGGAAGCGACGTTTGGGGCGCCGGCGGGGAAACTGGACCTTAACAACACGGGGGCGTCGGAACTGGCGGACCGGCTGCGGGAAGCGCTGCAGCGGGCTTCGGTGGCGATGCCGGAGCATGACTTGCAGGTGCTGGCGAAGAACATCCTGACGTTCCGGGACACGCCTCCGCGGTCGGGTTTGGTGACGAATCTGGATCAACTTTCGCAAGTTCCGGGCGTGACGCCGGCGGTGATGAACGTTTTGAAGCAGGAGACGTTTCCGGGGCAGTTTGCGATCCGGCAGACGGAGATTGTGGGGCCGAAGATCGGCGCGGATTTGCAGCACCAAGCGATTCTGGCGGTACTCTACGCTCTGGGCGGGATGCTGGTTTACATCGCGCTGCGATTTGAATGGATTTACGGTCTGGCTGCGGTGATCGCGGTGTTCCACGACACGATCATCACGATCGGGTTGTTTTCGATCTTCAACAAAGAAGTTTCTCTGACGGTGGTGGCGGCGCTGTTGACGCTGGTCGGCTACTCGATGAACGACACGATTGTGGTGTTCGACCGGGTGCGGGAGAATTTGCGAATCAGCCGGCGGGAGCCGCTCGAGGCGGTGATAAACCGGAGCGTGAATCAGACGCTGAGCCGGACGGTATTGACGTCGGGACTGACGTTTCTTACGGCGTTATCATTGTTCCTGTTTGGCGGCCAGGTGTTGAACGGTTTTGCGTTCTGCCTGGTGGTCGGGATTCTGGTGGGAACTTACTCGTCGGTGTTTGTGGCGAGTCCGATCGTGTTGTTCTGGCACAATTTTGCGGACAAGCGGCGGCGGCCGGCGAGTGTTCCGGCGCCGGTGAAGGATACCGCACGACGCGGCGCGGCAAAGGTGAAGTAGAATAATCCAAGCCCCGCGGCATGGCCGGCCGGGAGTGGGGATGGATTGAGAGGAATCACGGCGCGGTGAAGAATGGGCCGCGGCGAAAGGTGAAAGGCGAGAGGACATGTTCGAACAATCGTTCGTAGACGGTGTGGGGAAAACGAGAAAGCCCTGGACGATCGCGCTATCATTCATCGGGCAGATTGCGTTGGTCACGCTGCTGGTGCTGATCCCCCTGATATACACGGAGACTTTGCCACGGGCGACGCTGGCCGCGATGCTCACCGCACCGCCGCCACCGCCGCCCCCACCGCCGCCGCCACCGCCTCAGGTGAAGATTGTGCGTGTGGCTCCGCGGCAGTTTGACGCCGGGAAGCTAATGGCGCCGAAAGAAATTCCGAAACAGATTGCGATGATCAAGGAAGACGAACTGCCGCCGCCCAACGCGGGTGGCGCGGTGGGTGGGGTTCCCGGCGGAGTGCCCGGCGGGACGGCCGGCGGCGTGATCGGCGGCGTGATCGGTGGAGCGGCTCCGCCACCACCGCCACCACCGCCACCGAAGCCGAAGGCGCCTCAGCGGATCCGCGTGGGCGGCAACGTCCAACAGGCGAACCTGATCCGGCGAGTGGTGCCGCAGTATCCGCCGCTGGCCAAGCAGGCGCGTATTCAGGGCGTGGTGCGGTTCACGGCGATCATCGGCAAGGACGGCCATATCGAGAACCTTCAGCTGGTGAGCGGGCATCCGCTGCTGGTGGCCGCGGCGCAGCAGGCTGTGAGCCAGTGGGTTTACCGGCCGACGCTGCTGAATGGCGAGCCGGTGGAAGTGGTGACCACGATTGATGTCAATTTTACGTTAAGCCAGTAAGAGTAAGTAAGTCAGTTCAATTCAACTCGCAGGAGAAAACAATGCTTTTACAGATGCAAGTATGGGCCCTCCTCCTCCTTCAGGAGGGGAGCGCCGTCAGCTTTGACCCGCGCGCCATGTGGGGCAACATGGGCTGGATGGCACGCACGGTCGTTATTATTCTGTTCCTGATGTCGGCGTGGTCGATCGGCGTCATGATTGACCGCCTGATCGCCTACAACGGCGCCAGGACGCAGTCCCGTCAGTTTGCCCCGGCCGTGGCCGGCGCGCTGCGGGAAGGGAAACTGGACGAGGCGATCAAGATCGCCGACCGCTACAGCAAGAGCCACCTGGCGAAGGTTGTGGTTGCGGGTCTGCAGGAATTCAAGGCGCACCGGTCGAGCAGCGAGATATCGGGCGAAGAACTGGAAGCTTCGCGGCGCGCTCTGGAACGGGCGCAGGCGATTGTGCACGCCGAGTTAAAGCGCGGCGTCAGCACGCTGGCGACGATCGGTTCGACGGGGCCGTTCGTTGGACTGTTCGGCACGGTAGTCGGCATCATCAACGCGTTCAAGGGCATTTCGACGGAGAAGTCGACCGGCCTGGGCGCGGTGGCGGGCGGTATTTCGGAAGCCCTGGTCACAACGGCCGTAGGTCTGTTCGTGGCGCTGCCGGCGGTGTGGATGTACAACTACTTCACAGGCCGCATCGAGGCGTTCGACGTCGAGATGGACAATTCGAGTTCGGAGTTGGTGGACTACTTCATCAAGCAGTCGCAGAAGGCGGCGGCGAAGTAGGATTCAGAGAGAGCCTGGCGAGTTGATTCCGGCGCGCGGCGTCAAGGCGTCGCGCGCCGGTGAGAAAAGAGGAAACTCATGGCAAAACAGAAAGCTCCGGCAGCCATCGCCGACATTAACGTAACTCCGATGGTGGACGTCATGCTCGTTCTGCTGATTATTTTCATGGTGATCACGCCGATGCTGTCCAAGGGCGTCAGCGTGGACATGGTAAGGACGAAGAACGCGGTGGCGATGCAGGACGCGGACAAGGAAGACGCGGTGATGGTGGCGGTCACCCGCGACGGCAAGACATATCTTAGCCCTGGGAATCAGCAGGTGACGCCGGACAATCTTCCGGGCAAGGTGAAGGACCTGCTGACGAACAAGCTGGACAAGACGGTATTTATTAAGAGCGATTCGCGGGCGCGGTACGAGGTCGTGGAGACGGTGGTCGATAATTTGCGCGCAGCGGGAGTGGACCAGTTAGGTCTGCTGACCGAGCAGCAGCCGTCGCAGTCCGAGATGGCGCAAGAGAAGAAAGCCGGCAGCTAGCGAGCCGGCGAACAGAGGAATCAGGCAAGGAGATAGCGTATGGCAATGGCAGTGGGCGGCCCGGGCGGTGGGCCGAAATCCGACATCAACATGACGCCGCTGATCGATGTGCTGCTGGTGCTGCTGATCATTTTCATGGTGATCACGCCGCTGACG
>DAIDIH010000031.1 GCA_027459465.1 Bryobacterales bacterium
ATCGGGCAGTTTTTCGGGTGCCAGCAGACGGTGGATGGGAAGGCGGAGGCGTTGATTCTGTTTCTGCCGTATGGGAAGCCGGGGCATTATTACACGCAGGCGGTGACGGTGGAGGGACGGGCGATGGGGCGGGGCGACCTGGAGATTGAGGGGAGCCGGTGGACGTACTCATCGAAATCGGAGGACGGCGGCAAGCAGACGTGGTACCGGACGACGAATGAGTTTTCGGGGGATGACCGGATTCATTACGAGCAGGCTGAGTCTTCCGATGGAGTGAAGTGGGTGGTGAAAGGGTCGGGCGACGAGGAACGGGGCGGCGGGGGGAGAAAGTAGAGGACTAAGGTTCGAGCGAAGGTTGGGGTGAAGGGGCGGAGGCGGCGGGCGCAGTATACGCTCGAGGTTTTGCTGGCGCGGTGTAAGGGGAAGGCGCGGCGGACGAAGGAAGAGCGCGAGTGGCTTAATTCGAAGCACGTTGGACGCGAATGGATCTGATGCGGCGGGGCGAGATCTGGGGCTTGGACTGTAGGCCGTCCCGATCGTTTCGCCGGAAGCGCTTAACCGGGTGACGAAGGGGCCGGTGGTTGTTCCGATTACGAGGAGCAGAGAGTTCGCGCAGACGACGGGGATTATACGGTGCGATCCGCCGCGGGCGATCGATCTGCGGGCGCGCCGGGGCAGGAGGCTGGAGCAGGTTCCCGACGAGGTCATGGAGGAGGTGCTGGCGCGGCTGGCGCCGGTGTTTGAGTAGGGCGCGGGGGGAGTGAAAGCGCTATCGTGTGAGGTGCGAGAGGGAGGGTACGATGGCGCGTTGGTTGCGGCGAGATGTGTTGAAGGGCGCGTTGGCGGCGCCGGCGATGGCGGCGATGGGGGCGCCGGGGTTGGCGGCGGCGCAGGAGGGCGCGGGGGCGGCGGGCGGCGCGGAGGCGTTGCGGGAGAGGCTGCTGCTGGATTTCGGGTGGCGGTTCCACTTCGGCAATGCGGACGATGCGAAGAAGGACTTCGGGTTCGGGCTGGGGCGAGGCGGGGCGTTTCAGAAGACCGGCGGGTTTCTGGAGCCGAGTTCCCTAGCTTATGACGACGGCGCGTGGAAGGCTGTCGATTTGCCGCACGATTGGGCGATTGAGCTGCCGTTTACCAACGATCCGGAGTTGACGAGCAAGGGGTCGTATCCGCTGGGGCGGAATTATCCGGCGACGAGCGTGGGATGGTACCGGCGCGTGTTCGAGTTGCCGGCAACGGATGCGGGACGGCGGATCAGCGTGGAGTTCGACGGGGCGTATCGCGAGACGATGGTGGCGTTGAACGGATTCTATATTGGCCAGCACAGCGGCGGGTACGATCCGTTTCGTTTCGATTTGACGGACTTTGCGAATCCGGGTGGGCGGAACGTGCTGCTGGTGCGGGTGGACGCGACGCTGAGCGATGGTTGGTTCTACGAGGGCGCGGGGATTTACCGGCACGTGTGGCTGGTGAAGA
The DNA here is from genome assembly GCA_027459465.1 of Bryobacterales bacterium. Taxonomy (GTDB): domain Bacteria; phylum Acidobacteriota; class Terriglobia; order Bryobacterales; family Bryobacteraceae; genus JAJYKC01. The sequence continues at coordinate 1,477 of DAIDIH010000031.1, forward strand.
CGGCTCCGGTGCATGTGAAGCAGTGGGGCACGCTGGCGAGGGCGGAGGTGCGGGGCGGCGAGGCGGTGGTGCGGATCCGGACGGAGGTGGAGAACAACGCGAAGACGCGGCAGGAGGCGCGGGTGATTTCGACGGTTCTCGATCCGGCGGGGAAAGAAGTGGCGAAGGCGGCGAGCGAGGCGTTCGGGGTGGAGGACGCGGGCGAGCGCACGATTGAGCAGACGGTGAGGGTGGCGCGGCCGGCGTTGTGGTCGCTTGAAGAGCGGAACCTGTACCGGCTGGTGACGGAGGTGGAAGCGGGCGGCAAGGTGGTGGACCGGTACGAGACGCGGTTCGGGATTCGCACGGCGCGGTTTGACGCCGAGCGCGGGTTCTTTTTGAACGGGAAGCCGTTGAAGATCAAGGGCACGTGCAATCACCAGGACCATGCGGGGATCGGCGTGGCGCTGCCGGACGCGGTGCAGTATTACCGGGTGCGGAAGCTGCAGGAGATGGGCTGCAACGCGATGCGGACGTCGCACAATCCGCCGACGCCGGAGCTGCTGGACGCCTGCGATGAGTTGGGCATGCTGGTGATGGACGAGACGCGGATGTTGAGTTCGAATCCGGAGGGGTTGGCGCAGTTCGAGCACATGATCCGGCGGGACAGGAACCATCCGAGCGTGATTTTGTGGTCGATGGGGAACGAGGAGGGGATTGCGCCGACGGAGATCGGGTACCGTTTGTTGAGCTCGATGAAGGAAGCGGGCTTAAAACAGGACGACTCGAGATTGTTTACGATTGCGCCGCCGCCGCTGGGGCGCGGGATGGGCGAAGGCGGGCTGAAGGTTTGCGACGTGATGGGGTACAACTACGCCGATCCGCAGGCGGAGGCGTATCACAAGGCGCATCCCACGATTCCGGTGATGGGGACGGAGAATGTGAGCGCGGTGGGGACGCGGGGCGTGTATGTGACGGACGCGGCGAAGGGCTATGTCGGATCCTACGATCCGTATACGACGACGGGGCGGGCTTCGGCGGAGGGTTGGTGGCGGTTTGCGGACGCGATGCCTTGGCTGGCCGGAGGGTTTGTGTGGACGGGGTTCGACTATCGGGGCGAGCCTTCGCCTTATGGATGGCCGAATATCGGTTCGCAGTACGGCGTGATCGATATGTGCGGATTTCCGAAGGACGCGTTCTACTACTACCAGGCGTGGTGGACGGGGAAACCGGTGCTGCACGTGTTTCCGCATTGGAACTGGCCGGGGATGGAGGGCGAGGAGTTTGCGGTTTGGGTGCATACGAATGTGGAGCGGGTGGAGTTGTTCCACAACGGGCGGAGTTTGGGTGCGAAGGATGTGGCGAAGGATTCGCACGTGGCTTGGAATGTGAAGTACGCGCCGGGGGAGATTGAAGCGCGGGGGTACAGGGGCGGGCAGGTGGTTCTAAGTGAGAAGCGGGCGACGACGGGTGCGGCGGCGAAGTTAGTGATGACGGCGGACCGGCATATGTTGGAGGCGGACGGCGAGGACGTGGCGATGTTCGCGGTGGAGGTGCAGGACGCGGAGGGGCGTGTTGTGCCGGTGACGGAGAACGAGGTGACGTTCCGGGTGACGGGTCCGGGGAAACTGCTGGGCGTGGGGAATGGGGATCCGACGAGTCATGAATCGGACCTGGGGCCGTCGCGGAAGGCGTTTTCGGGGCTGTGCCTGGCGGTGGTGCAAGCGGGGAAAGCGGCGGGGAGGGTGACGGTGGAGGCGGCGTCGCCGGGGTTGACGGCGGCGAGCGTGACGGTGGAGACGAAGGCGGCGAGGCTGCGGCCGCAGGTGGCGGTGTGGGAGCGGGAGGTTCCGAAGGGCGAAGGCGTGACGGGGTTGTGGCGGCCGGCGCCGGCGGGCGGAGAAGGGGACGAATTGATGGCGGCGTTTCTGGGCGGCGGGGATATGGTGTTCACGCTGCGGCAGAGCGGCGGGGTGGTGACGGGCGATGTGGAGGCGGGGGGCGGCGGGTTCTTCGGGTCACAGGCGGGGACGATTAAGAACGGGAAGATCGAGGGCGGGAAGATAACGTTTGAGGCGGGGAACATGAGTTACTCGGGGACGGTGAGCGGGGACCGGATCGAGTTAGAACGGAAGATGACTTCGTTCCGGATACCGGGGGCGGTGAAAGAGCCGAGCGGGCCGCGGCCGGCGGTGGGGCCTCCGCCGGATGGGACGGATCCTTCGATGAACGTGAGCCGGCGGCGGCGGGGGATGGAGTTGCCGGGGCTGGTGCTGCGGCGGGTGGAGAGGTAGGGGCGGGTAGACTTAGTTTGACTTTCTCCTGGTCTTGCCGATTTGGCCTTGCATATCGCCGGCCCGCGTTATATACTGAACCAAATGGTTCAGTATAGGGAAACCGTTCTCGATGCTTCGTTCGCCGCGCTTTCGGATGCCACCCGGCGCGGTGTTCTGGAACAACTCGGACGCGCGGACGCTTCGATCACGGACCTTGCCGAGGAGTTTCATATGACCCTAACGGGCATGAAGAAGCACGTCGGCGTGTTGGAGCAGTTGGGACTGGTCACGACAGAGAAGGCCGGGCGCGTGCGGACCTGCAGGCTCGGTCCACGCGGACTCGAGGAAGAGGCAGCGTGGATCGAGAGGTACCGCCGGCGCTGGGCCGCACGCTTCGACGAGTTGGACAAGCTTGTTGAGGAATTAAAACAAAAGGAGAAAGCCGATGGACGGAAGTACAGATAGGGAAATGAACCGCACCAAGTACGCCACGACGGTGGAGCGGAAGTCCGAGCGCGAGGTCGTGGTGAGGCGAACCTTCAACGGGCCGGCGCATATTGTGTTCGATGCGTGGACCAAACCGGAACTGCTGAAGCGGTGGTGGGTACCGAAGTCGTGTGGAGCGTCCTTCGTTTCCTGCGAGGCCGATGTTCGCACGGGGGGCACGTACCGTTTCGTGTTCCGTCACCCTTCGGCAGAGCAGCCGATGTCCTTTTTTGGCAAGTACGTCGAAGTGATACCGAACTCGCGCCTCGTTTGGACGAATGACGAAGGAGATGAGGATGGTGGGCCGGTCACGACAGTGAACTTCGAAGAGAGGGGTGGGGAGACGCTCGTCGTCATCCACGAACTTTATCCCTCAAAAGAGGTCCTCGACGATGCAATGGCCGCCGGGAGTATCAGTTGGTCTGGCGAGCAGTTCGAGCAGTTGGACGAGCTTTTGCCCGCAGTGGGAGCGGACGTGGGACGGCCGTGAAGTCATCGGTCGCGGGGCCGCTGGTCCGGCTATGTGGAGCCAGTGGCGAGATCCGGCCCGCCGCTTGGGCGAAACGGGAGGGGGAAGCCGGGGGCCTAAGTTCAGGACAAGGCTTTTGCGTAGAGCACGAGGAGGCGGCTCCAGGCCTTTTCGGCTTGGGGCTCGTTGTAGACGCGGGAGTCCGGGGGGCACCAGCCGTGGGCGGTTCCTTTGTAGACTTCGATTTCGGCGGGGAGGTTTGCCTTGGCGAAGGTGTCTTTGAGGGCGGTCTTGTCGTTGGGCGAGCGGGCGTCGTCGTTTTCCGCGATGGCGACGAGGAACTCGGCATGGGACTTCGCGGCTTCGAGGTGGGGACTGTCGGGGCCGGGCGTGACGAGTCCGCCGCCATGGAATGAGGCCACGGCTCCGATGCGATCGGGCACGGCGGCGGCGGTGCGAAAGGCCATCGGGCCTCCCATGCAGTAGCCTTGCGTGCCCATCTTCCGATTTCCGGCGACCGATTTTTGCGCGTCGAGCCAACCGATGAAGGCTTTGGCGTCGGTCATTTCGGTGGTTTCGTTGAGAGATCGCGCGAGGGGGAGCAGGTCCTGGATGGGCGTGGCGGAGCCGGCATCCGCGGTGGGCGCCTTCTTTATGCGGTAGAAAGGATTCACCACGAGCACCGAATATCCCGATTGGGCGAGGCGTTTGCCCATGGTGCGGAAGGCGGGGCGAAGCCCGAAGATGTCCGGCCAGATGAGAACTCCGGGGGCTGTGCCGGTTGCCGGATGGACGAAGTAGCAGTCGGCGGCGCCGTCCGGCGTGGTCACGGTGACGTCAGATTCGGCGACGGTGACCGCATTGGCGACCTGCGGGAGCATCATGGCGACGCCTGCTCCTAGAAGGACTCCGAACTGCTTCCGTGTCACCTGACCGAGAGCTTCGTACTTCTGCCGGTCCTCTTCGAAATGATCCTGATCACACATACTCTTTCTCCTCGCCCGGGAATTGCGCGGCGGAGGCGCGCGCGTATCGGGCCATTATAGCGATCCGGGTGCTTCACTTCGGCCGGGGCATGGTGAAGGCCGTTGTGGCTTCGGTGTAATCGGCGGCGTACCCGGCGCGTTGAACGGGATGGGTTGCCAGAAGGTCGAAACGTCCTTCTTTGAGATAAGCGCGATCGATGTGTACGCCGACGACTTCGCCGATGGTCAGGTACTGGTCGAGCAGTGAGCCGGCGGCGCTACGCAGTTGGACGATTTGCGCGAGTTTGCATTCGAGGGCGGCGGGGGCCTGGGCGACGCGCGGAGGTTTGACGATGCGGGCGGGAGCGGCGTCGAGGTTGGCGAACTCGAATTCATTGGTTCCGTGCGGCAGGGCGGCGGAGGTGAGGTTCATTTTTTCCGAGAGCGCGCGGGTGACCAGATTGCAGACAAATTCGCCGGTGGCGTCGATGTTGGAGACCGTGTCTTTCCAACCCGAGGAGCTGAACATGACCATGGGGGGATGATCGCAGACCGCGTTGAAGAAGCTGTAGGGGGCGAGGTTGAGGCGTCCTTCGGCGTCGCAGGTCGAGATCCAGCCGATGGGCCGGGGCGCGACGATCGCCTTGAACGGATCGTGGGGGAGGCCGTGACCTTTCGATGGTTCGTAGAAATGGAAGGCGGTCATTGGCTCCATGGTAGACGGAGATAGAGGTGGCGGCTTAGCGGACGCGGCGATGGAGGGGGTGGGATGAGTTTCGGAGAAAAACAGAAATCGATTATTGACAGGCGATGACAGCCCGCATATAATCCCAATTTAAATTATCAGGGGGAAGGGGATAAGCCAATGACGCTTCTCAGGGGAGGCGCGTGGTTTTCGCTGTTCGCCGTTCTGGGCGCGGTGTGTCCGATGGGGTACGGGCAGACGACGGCCGGGACGATTTCCGGGGACGTGGTGGATGCGCAGCAGGCGGGCGTGCCTCGGGCGAAGGTGACGGTGAAGAGCGAGGCGACGGGGGCCAGCTACGGCACGCAGACGGACGAGATGGGGCATTTTGTATTTCCGGTGCTGCTGCCTGGGGTGTATACGCTGGAGGTGGAGGCGGATGGGTTCCGGACGTACAGCCGGTCCAACGTGGTGCTGAACGCCAACAGCGCGCTGGATGTGGGGCGGGTGCAACTGGAGGTGGGGCCGACGTTTCAAAAGGTGGAGGTGACGGCGCAGGGCGAGCAGTTGCAAACCGAGAGTGCGCAGAGAGGGTCGAGCATCGTGGGGACGCAGCTTCACAACATTGAAGAGAACGGGCGATCGCCGCTGTTCATGCTGCGGCTGATTCCGGGCGCGTATTCGCCGAACGATTATTCACAGTCGAACGTGAATTTCGGGGCGAATTACATTAACGGGTCCCGGAGCAACGAGGCGAATGTGACGTTGAACGGGGCGGGCAATGTGGACACGGGGAGCAACGGCAGCGCGTTGGTGACGGTGAGCCTGGACTCGCTGCAGGAGTTTCAGGTGCTGACGAGCAGTTACGAGGCGCAATATGGGCGCTCGGCGGGAGCGCAGATTTCGGTGGTGACCAAGAGCGGGACGCAGTCGTTTCATGGCAGCGGGTATGAGTATTACCGGGACAAGGGGTTGAACGCGAATACGTGGATTAACAACCGCGCCGGCCTTCCTGTGCCGCAGTATCACTACAACGATTTTGGGTTCACGATTGGCGGGCCGGTGTACGTGCCGGGGAAATTCAACAAGGACAAGGACAAGCTGTTTTTCTTTTTCAGCAACGAGTGGCAGCATCAGCTTGTGCCGGAGGCGCAGCGGCGGGTGACGGTGCCGACGGCGCTGGAGCGGCAAGGGGATTTTTCGCAGAGCGTGGACAAGAACGGGAATCCGGTGGTGGTGCGGAATCCGTTTGCCAGCGGGGCGCCGTTTCCGGGCAATGTGATCCCGGGGAGTCTTTTATCGGGACCGGGCCTGGCGATTTTGAAGATTTACCCGCTGCCGAACGATCTGAGCGCGGCGAACAAAGGGTTCAACTACCAATCGCAGATCTCGGACAGCGAGCCTCGGCTGGAAGACATGGTGCGGGTGGATTATAACCTGAGCGACCGGTGGAAGCTGTTTGGGACGTACGTGCTGAATCATCAGGACGACGTGTCGGCGTACGGTTCGTTTGTGCTGGGGTCGAATCTTCCGATTGTGCCGATATCGGACAACCGGCCGGGGCGGATGATTATTGTGAGCGCCACGACGATCATCAATCCGACGACGACGAATGAGGCGACGTTCGACATCGGGCACAACATGATCCACATCGATCCGACGGTGGCGGGAGGGATGACGCGGGCGTCGCTGAATCTGACGGGGCTGAACACGCTCTATACGCCCAACGCCGATTATGCTCCGAGTTTCACTTTTAATGGCACGCGGATCGCCAATTCGCCGAGTTTCAACACGGCCGACGCGCCGTTTTACAACTACAACACGACGATCGAGGCGATTGATAATTTTTCGAAAGTCTGGGGCGAGCACACGATCAAGACGGGCGTGTATGTGCAGCGGAGCCGGAAGGACCAGACGTCGTTTGCGCCGGCGAACGGAAGTATCAATTTTGGGGACAACCCGAACAATCCGCTGGATACGGGATTCGGCTGGGCGAACGCGGCGATGGGCATCTTTAATTCCTACACGCAGGCATCGAAGTACGCGACGGGGATGTACCGGTACACGAACGCGGAGGCGTATGTACAGGACACGTGGCGGGTGAATGCGCGGCTGACGCTGGACTACGGGATCCGATTTTCGTGGATCCAGCCGCAGTATGACGCATCGCTTCAGACCTCGAACTTTCTGCCCAACGACTGGTCGGCGTCGAAGGCGCCGCGGCTGTACTATCCGGGATTCGACGCGAACGGGAACCGGGTGGCGGTGGATCCGGTGACGGGGCAGGTGCTGCCCGCGGTGGCGATCGGGGCGATTGTGCCGGGCAGCGGGGATCTGCTGAACGGGATCCTGCAGGCGGGGCACGGGATCAGCAAATATCTGATCGCGAGTCCGGGCATCCTGCCGGCGCCGCGGCTGGGCCTGACCTACGATGTGACGGGGCATCACAACATTATTTTTCATGCCGGCGGAGGGATTTTCTATGACCGGTATCAGGGGAACGAGATTTTTTCCGAGATTACGAACCCGCCGACGACGTTTGTGCCGACGGTATATTACGGGCAGTTGGCGAATGTGAGTGTGAACAATGCGGTATTGAGTCCGAGTTCGCTGAATACGTTGTCGTATTCGGGCAACATTCCGACGGTGTATAACTACAGCGCGGGATTTGAGACGCAACTGCCGTGGGAGATGGTGCTGGACACCTCGTATGTGGGTTCGCAGTCGCGCCATCTGATCGTGCTGCGGAATCTGAATGCGGTGCCGTATGGGGCGACGTTCCAGCCGCAGAATCAGGACCCGACGCTGGTGAAATTGAATCCGAAGGCGCTGCCGGGCTCGGATGCGCTGCCGTCGCAGTTTCTTGTGCCCTACATTGGCTACGCATCGGGGATCGCCGATCATGAGTTCAGCGGGAACTCGAATTACAACTCGCTGCAAGTGAGTCTGAACCGCCGGTTCGCGCAGGGGCTGTTTTTTGGGGTTGCCTATACGTGGAGCAAGTGCATGGACATTGGGGATACGGACGGCAGCTACATCCGGATCGACCAGTATACGCGCTATGCCAATTATGGATTGTGCGGGTTTAATGTGACGCAGAACTTTGCGGCCAACTATGTTTATGGGCTGCCGAATGTTCCGCGGGCGATCTCGAACAAGGTGACGCGGGCTGTACTGAACAACTGGCAGGTGGCGGGATACACGGGATTCATTTCGGGGAATCCGGTGGGGGTGGGGTTCAGCGTGCCGGGCGCGGGGAACGCGCAGATTACGGGATCGTATACGGAGGGGCCGCGGGTGGCGCTGACGGGAGCGCCGGTGACGACGGGCTCGAACAGTCCGTATGCGAGGATCAACGCGGGGGCGTTTCTTCCGCCGCCGGTGGGCAGTATCGGGCTGGATTCGCCGCGGTGGGATCTGACAGGGCCGGGGGTGAATGATTGGGACATGTCGCTGCTGAAGAACGTGCCGATCCGGGAGAGTGTTTCGCTGCAACTGCGCTTCGATGCGTTCAACGTGTTCAACCACACACAATTCAGCGGGTACGATTCGACGATCAACTTCGCGGGTTTACACAATGCGACGCCGACGAATTTGCCCTTTAACACGGCCGGCCAGTTGACGAATGTGTTTGGGTTTGGGACGGTGAGCGGGGTGCGGCCGCCGAGGATCATGCAGATGGCGGTGCATCTGGTGTTTTGAGGAAGGGGCTTCGGCGGGAGGGAGGAAAGGGTCAGTCGCGGAGGCGGCGGCGCCAATCCGCGCCGGTGCGGCGGGACTTGCCTAAGGCGGTCGAGATGCGGGCGGAGGCGGCGCACAACTCTTCGGCGAGGACGAATTCGTTTCTGGCTTTGAAGCGGACGGCGGACATCGAAGTGCTGATGGAGCCGACGACCTCGCCGTCGGCATCGCGGACGGGGACGCCGAGGCAGCAGAGGCCGTCGAAGCACTCTTCGCGATCGACGGCGTAGCCCTGGCCGCGGACGTCGTTGAGATGGCGTCCGAGAGCCTCAAGATCGGTGATGGTGCGCGAGGTGCCGCGGGGGAGGCCGGTTTTTTCGAGGGCGCGGCGGAGGGCGGCGGTTTCGATGGAAGCGGCCACGACCTTGCCGAGGGCGGAGCAGTGGAACGGTTCGACGCCGCCGAGGCGGGCTTTGGAGGGATCCTCCTCGGCGCCGGGGATGTCGTCGATGAGGAAGACTTTGGCGCGGCTGCCGTCGAAGGCGCCGAGGTGGACGCGGGCGCTGATGCGGCGGGCGAGGTCGACGAGTTCGGGATGGGCGCTTTCGTAGAGTTGGTTCTGCTGGCAGGCTTCGAGACCGATGCGCAGGACGTGGACTCCCATCTCGTATTTTTTGGTGTCGGGGTCCTGTTCGACGTAGCCGGTTTCGCGGAGGGCGGCGAGGAGGCGGTGTATGTCGCTGGGCAGGAGCGCGGTCCTGCGCGACAGTTCGCTGACGCCGAGAGGCTCGCAGCGGGCCAACTCGTCGATGATGCGGCAGACTTTGGTGACGGTAGTAACGGGTTTCATGGGTTATCTGGGCGCCGCGGCCGTAGCCGGGGGTTCCAGGACTTCGGTGTCGACGACACCTTTCCTACTCGAGATGCCAATGATCATCAGTTCGAGGCCTTGGGGACCGCCCTCGAAGGAATGGGGTTCGTGGAAACGGATGGGAACGGCGTCGCCGGGGCCGATGGGCGCGGTATCTCCGGCGACAGTGGCGCGACCGGAGCCGTTCAAAACGTAGTAGACCTCTTCGACATACTGATGCCGGTGCAGGCCTTCGCTTGCGCCGGCGGGGATGAGGAGATGGTCGACGTAAGACCAGTTGGTGAGGAAGACGTCGGGGTCGAGGGCGCGGCGATATTCGACGGTGTTGCGGCCGCCGCGGTAGTTGGGGGCCGGGCGGAGGAGGGACTTATCGAGGCGCATGGTCATGAAGACGGGGATGGGGTCCTTGAAGGGGACGTTGGTGCGTGGGTCGCCGAGATTGAAGGCGTCGTAGTGGCCCTTGATGGAGGCGACGTTGATGTTCATGAACTCGATGGGGTGGTCCGAGGGGTTATAGATGGCGTGGGAGTGGCCCATGCGGCAGGGGGCGCCGGCGGGGCCCTGGAGCGTGGAGGTGCGGCCGTCGATGGTGAATTCGGCGGCGCCGTTGAAGATAATGAACATCTCCTCGTTCGTGTTGTGAAAGTGATGGCCGACGCCGCCGCCGGGCATGATCTGGCAGCGGTGGATGAAGTTCAGCGGGACATCGAGAGCGGAGGAAGGGACGAGGACTTCGCAGGCCATGTCGCCGGCGCTTGCGTGGGAGCGGCTTCGGGTGTATTTGGACGGGTCGGTGTGGGAGATGCGCTGGGCGAGCGGTTCCGCGGCGTGGAGCGAAGCGGCGAGCGGAAGGCAGAGGAATAGGGAGAGCGCGCACGAAGCGTCGAGGCGCGTCGAGGTGATATGTGAGCGCAACCATCTAGTGCGACGACGTTGGCTCCGCTCCCGTGTAGATGCGGTCAAGATCGGCGGCCCCCCCTTTGGCCCAAGTATCGCCCGCCATTATATGCCGAGTTAGGGCTGATGTCATCCGTTTTTTCCTTGCGGCGGGTGGGGGCCGTGATAGGCTATGGTCCGATGACGGGGCGAGGGGAGCATGGGGATGACTGCCGAAGGCGTGATTGAGCGGATTCAGAAGAACATCGGATCGACGTGGATCCATGGCACGGACATTTGCGAGGCGGGGAGCCCGAAGACGGAGGTCCGGGGCGTGGCGACGTCGTTTACGGCGACGTTCGACGTGCTGCGGCGGGCGGCGGATTCGGGGCACAACCTGATCCTCACGCGGGAGCGGCCGTTCTGGAGCCATGAGAACACGGTGATGGAGCACTCGGGCGGGAGCGTGGGGCCGCTGCGATCGGAGTTAGTGAAGGACCCGTTGTTCCAGCGCAAGAGCGAATTTATCGAGAAGAACAATCTGGTGGTGTGGAGGTTCGAGGAGAACTGGGACGCGCGGGGGGTGGACGGGCAGTTAGCGGGTTTGGCGAAGGCGCTGGGGTGGGAGGCAGGTTACCGGCCGCGGGCGGGGATGGCGGCGTGGTCGCGGAATAACAATGAGTTCGAGATCGCGCCGGCGACGCTGCTCGAGACGGTGGAAGGGATGAAGCCGAAGCTGAAGTGCCATGCGCCGAGGGTGATCGGCGATCCGGGGCTGCGGGTGCGGCGGGCGGCGCTGCTGCATGGGTTTCTGCTTGTGCCGGAGTTATCGCGGGCGCTGGAGGATCCGGCGGTGGATTTGATTGTGTGCGGGGAGCCGGTGGAGTGGGAGGCGGCACCGTACTTCATGGATGTGGTGGCGAGCGGGCGGAAGATCGGGATGATCATCCTAGGTAATGAGGTGTCGGAGGAACCGGGGAGCGGGGAGGCGGCCGCTTGGATCCGGACGTTTGTGAAGGAAGTTCCGGTGGAGTGGATGCCGGCGGGCGATCCTTTCCGGGCGCTTTCGTAGGGGATGGAGGAGACGATGCCGAAGATCGAGGTTTCGCGGCGGGATTTTGCGCGACTGGCCGGGGCGGCTTTTGTGAGCGGGGGTTTGGGGTTGGCGGAGGGCGAGACGCTGACGGCGCGGCAGGTGATCGAACGGGTCAAGCAGCATCTTGGCATCGAGTGGAACGAGCACACGTATCGCGACGTGTTCCACGCGGGGGATGCGGACGGGGTGGTGCACGGGATCGCTTCGACGTTCATGTCGAATCTGGATGTGCTCAAACGGGCTCATGCCAAGGGGTTGAATTTTGTGATCTCGCACGAGCCGACGTTCTGGAGCGACGACGACGCGATTGCGCCGGTGCGCAACGATCCGATGTTCCAGCTCAAGCGGAATTACATTGAGCGGAACGGCATGATGGTGTTCCGGCTGCACGACCACTGGCACAGGCGGAAGCCGGACGGGATTTTTGAAGGCTGGAACCGGGCGCTCGGGTGGAACGACCGGTTGGTGGCCGGGAATAGCCGGATGTGGGATCTGCCGGAGACGACGCTTGGCGCGGCGGCGGAGCACGTGGCGGCGAGCCTTAAGACACGGAGTGTGAGGCTGGTGGGAGATCCGGGGCTGGCGGTGCGGCGGGTGGGCCGGGGGTCGCATACGCTCGACGGGAACATGGCGGCGCTGGCGCGGGTGGATGCTCTGTTAGTAAGTGAAGCGCGGGAGTGGGATTCGATCGAGTATGTGCGCGACGCGATCCTTTCGGGGGAAAAGAAGGGTCTGATTCTTATCTCGCACGAGGCGGGTGAGGAAGCCGGGATGGATAACTTCGCGACGTGGCTGCGTACGTTTGTTCCGGAGGTTCCGGTGGAGTTTGTTCCGACCGGAGACCAGATGTGGATTCCGGTTACTTAGACACGTACTGCGCGATGAGGGAATCGAGGCCGTTGGCGATTCCCTGCTCCGCGCAGCCGGGTTTCAGGCGCGAACCGAGGACCTGGAAGGTCTCGTGGCCGAAGGAGGCGTCGTCGGGGATATAGCCGGAGTTGGCGCGGCCGTTGGCGAGGGTGACGACGACGGTGTGTGCGAGGGGGGAGTTTTTCTTGGCGCGCTGGCCGATCAAGGTGTAGATTTCGGCGTCGACGGCGCCGAGGGCGATGTCGCCGATGCCGACGACTCCGAGACGGATGTCGACGGGGGGCCCGTCTTTGTAAGTGCCGGGTGCGCCTTCGCGGCCGGAGTCGGTGCGGGTGCGGCCGGGGCAGGAGATGTTGGATTGGGCGCCCCATAGGGAGACGTCGCCGCCGCGGTTGCCGATGTTGGTCATGACTCGGATGACTTCTTCGCCGAGCACGTCGCCTTCGCTTTCGATCCAGCGCTCGAAGCGGTCCGCGACTTTGGGATCGGGACGGCGATAGGGGACTTTGCCGTCGCGCAGCGGGGCTTCGACGTTTTCGCGGACCATTTCGTAGCCGGTGATATTGACGCCGGAGGCGGAGGCGAGGGCGTTGGTGGAGGGGCGGAGGTAGAGGGGGTTCTGATCGCCGGAGGCGCCCTGGGTGAAGACCATGACCATTTTGTCGTCGAAGGACTGCTCGACGTAGCGGCAGGCGGCGCCGGCGAAATCGGCGGTGGTGATGCCGACTAAGTAGCCGTTGATGGGGTGCATGGCGTAGTTGACGTAAGCGGCGATGGGGTCGCCGGAGGGGGTGGTGAAGGAGACGACGGCGACGGTTTTGTCGGAGGGGGCGTTGAGGTTGGCGGCCTGGGTCCAGCGG
>DAIDIH010000032.1 GCA_027459465.1 Bryobacterales bacterium
TGGCGCGGCGGCGCTTTGTTGCGCGAGAAGCGCAGGGGCAGCGGGCACGGCGGCTGCGACTTGAAGAAACTTGCGGCGTTGGAGGGGCACGGGAACCTCGAGTAAGAAATATCGCGGAAAAACAGCTATCTTATCACCGGCGGGCCGCGGCCTGCGGCGAAAACGCGGGAGCGAAAACGCGTGGAGTGTCCCCATGTGCCGGACCTCACTCGATAGCCTTTGCTGGAATCACCCCGGGGCATGGCGCCGGAGCGCGCGGAAGAAATCACCGGCCTGCTCGCCGCCTGGCACGGAGGCGAGGACGAGGCACTGCACCGCCTCATCCCCGTCGTCTATCCGGAACTCCGCCGCATCGCCCGCCGGCGCCTCAAGCGCCGCTCGCCCGATCACACCCTCGAATCCGCCGCCCTCGCCAATGAAGCCTACCTCAAACTCGTCCAGGCGCGCGGCCTTCACTGCGAGAACCGTTCCCACTTCTTCGCCGTCTGCGCGCAGATGATCCGCCACATCCTTGTCGATCACGCCCGCAAACACCAATTCGCCAAACGCGGCGGAGGGGCCGGGCGCCTTCCCTTGGAAGAAACCCTCCTCGGCACACGCGCGCGCGGCGTCGAAGTCCTCGCCCTCGACGACGCACTCGTCTCCCTATCGAAAATCGATCCCCGCAAAGGCCGCGTCGTCGAGTTGCGTTTCTTCGGCGGCCTGACCGTCGAGGAAACCGCCGGCGTCCTCGATGTCTCGCCCGAAACCGTCATGCGCGATGGGAAAATGGCCAAGGCGTGGCTTCATCGCGAACTCGCCCGCGCCGCCTCACCCCAGTCCACAGGCTCCATCCAAATCGCCGTCCCCTCCAGCCCCTGAGCCCGCTTACCTCGGAATCCCTTCAATCAGCCATGCGTTCACACTGGACAACATCTGCCCGAACGCCAGATACCGCCCGTCCGGAGACGCCTTCAGCATCTCAATCGGTTCTCCGCTCCCGTACAGCAGACTCGCCTTCCCGTCCAGCGTGACCTTCACCACCGAACTCCCCTTCGGCGCAAACGCCGACGCGAAAATCGCCGTCCCATCCGCGCTCCATCCGATGCTCTGCAACTCAGGCCACTGCGGAATCGAAATCTCCCGCTCTGTCCGCTTCTTCAAGTCGCGCACGCGAATATGCGAATAGTCGCGTACGTTGCTATAGGCGATCCGCGTCCCGTCCCGGGAAAGGTCCCAAAATACATCGTTCGCGTCCTCTACCGCCATACGGAAAATCTCCGTCCTCTTCGCCCCCGGCGCCGGCTCGAAAGAACTGAACACAAGCTCACTCCCCGCCCCTTCGCTCACCACGCACGGCGCTCCGGCCCTCGCCGGACAATGAAACGCCGGATTGCCCAACGTCGACACGTGCGGGCCCGCCGCACGGCTCGGCGCCCGGCGAATACAAGTAAACCTGCGCCCATCCGCCGGCCACTCCACCTGCGACACCGCTTCGCCCCGGCCCACGCCCAACACCCGCGACGCCGCCCCGCCCGGGACCCAGCGCACAGCCGCTCACCGGAGACACGGGTTCGCAGGGCACAGCGCAGGGCGCGCACACTCCAATCCCGCAACTCCGCGCCCCGTGCTGAAACCGGTCCAGCGCCGTCCGGTCCGCTCCCAGACTTCGCGGAAGAACCTTGATCGCCACAGCGCCTTCCAGGCGCCTATCCTGCGCCTTATACACTTCGCGCATCCCGCCGGCAAAACCGCCACCACAGTGTGAGGCCCAATCTGCGTTCCCGCCGGAATCTCCGTCGCCGCCTCGCCCCGCACCGATTCCGGACTCTGCGTCTCCAGAAACTCCTCCCCAAAGTCGTGATTGGCCAGCGGGGATTCCCCCTCGCGCCGCGGCGCCTCATCGCTGCCGCACGGGCTCCCCAGAAACGCCCGCCTCTCCTCGGCCCCTAACTCACACGCCGAATGATAGAGGCTCTCAATCCTCCGCCACCGCTCCGCCGGCATCCCAGCCCCCCGCGGTCTCGAACCACTCGTCCGGAAGTCTACAACCGGCGGCCGTCCGCCACACGGCGTCCTGCGGTACCGCAAGAAAGCCGCGCAAATTGTACTTGCTGTCCAGCTACTGTCCCATGATCGCGCCGCCGGTCCGTTGTTCATCGAAGCAGGCGCATCGATGCCGCCAGATCCGCGTCGTGTAGGCGCCCCACCGCACTCCCGCCGGGCAGAATCCGCTGTGCAAAGATGTTCGCGTGCCCAGGCTAAGCAAGCGAAATCGGCGTGCCGTCGTGCTGTAACACGAAGCCGTGGCTGTTCACCGGCGTTCCACCCGGGCTCGCCGGCAGAGTCTTGTTGTCGCCCGGCAATGCGTAATCCCCGGAAATGTCCCCGGCCGCGTTGATGCTCCTGACGTCCGTATAAGCCACCCCCGGATAATCGATCGTCGTGAACTCGCCCCGCGGGACCACAAATCCGTGCGTGACTCCTGCGGAGTCGCCATAGAACCCCGCCATCTCGCCGCTGAGGCCGATCCCCAGCCCAAAACTGTCATCGCCCCGCGCGCCGCATCAACCCGCGTACAATTTACAAGTGGAGCCCGACCGAGCCACCTTGACCACCCCGGCCGCGGACCCCCTCCTCGCCGCAACCTCGCTCCCGCACCACGCCGTCTATCATCCCTTCGGCTTCCCCGCGCGCATCGAAACCAACCACCCCGCCGTCCTCGAAGCCGCTAACACAAGCTGGAACGGCCTCCCTCCCCGCTTCGACACCGCGCCCGTCACCCTCCGCATCGTCATCTCGCCCTCGCGAAACGAGACCCTCCCGCCCCCGCCCACCTTCCGCGCCCAGCGCCATCTCCTCCACCTAATCGCTGATGCCGCCAATTACGCCTGCTGCGATCTCGCCGCCGGCTTCGGCGCCGCCTGGCTCGCCGAATCCACCGCCCTCTCGCCCGAATATCTCCGCTACTACTTCCTCGAAGCCATGGCGCTCACCCTCGTCGAGGCCCGCCATCTCCTCTCCCTCCACGCCGCCTGCGTCGCCCGCCACGGCCGCGGCCTCCTGCTCTGCGGCGGCTCCGGCGCCGGCAAATCCTCCCTCGCCTTCGCCTGCGCCCTCGACGGCTTCACTTACATCGCCGACGACTGCGCCTCCCTCGTCCGCGCCCGCCCCACCCGCGCCGTCATCGGCTCGCCTCACCTCATCCGCTTCCGCCACTCCGCCGTCGAACTCTTCCCTCAACTCGCCGCCCACACACCCCGCCGCCGCGCCAACGGCGACTTCTCCCTCGAACTCCCCACCGCCCATCTGTCCAATATCGTCACCGCCCACGAAAGCCCCGTCGACGCAATCCTCATCCTCGACCGCTCGCCCCACCACCCCGCCGCCGCCTCCCTCGTCCCCATCCCGCTCGACGAAGCCCGCCCCCATCTCTGCCCCATCGCCTGGCCGCCCGAACTCTGGATCACCCGCGAGCGCGAGCAAACCTTCTCCCGCCTCCGCGGCGCCGCTGTGTTCCGCCTCCTCTACCGCGACCTCGCCTCCGCCGTCTCCCGCTGCAACCAACTCGTCGCCGCCTCGCCATGAACCGTCCCCTCCGCGCCATCCTCGATGCGCTCCGCCTCCCGCAAGGCGACCCAACCAAACTCCGCTCCCTCACCGAACCCGAATGGAGCGAACTCCTCCGCCTCACCGACTCCGCCCATCTCACCCTCACCCTCGCCGCCCTCTGCCCCGGCGCCTTCCCACCCGCCATCCAATCCCGCCTCGACCAAAACGCCCGCAACAACGCCCGCAAATTCGCCCGCCTCAAATCCGAATTCCACGAAATCGCCTCCGCCCTCACCGCCCGCGGCCTCGACTTCACCGTCTTGAAGGGCTTCACCCATTCCCCCGATTTCACCCCCGACCCCCTCTGGCGCGCCCAAAGCGATCTCGACCTCTGGCTCCAGCCTGGGCCGGTCCACGCGGCTTACGAAGCCCTCCGCGCCCTCGGCTACGTCCCCGCCTCCGATACCGAAGGCCGCCATCTCCCGCCGCTGGTCCGCTCCACCGATTTCACCTGGCGCGGCGATTTCTTCGATCCCGCCATCCCCATCCCCATCGACCTCCACTACCGCCTCTGGGACGACGATCTCGAACGCATCCCCGCCCCCGGCCTCGACGACTTCTGGCCCCGCCGCCAAACCCGCCACATCGACGAACGCCCCATCCAAGTCCTCCATCCCGCCGACGCCCTCGCCTTCGCCGCCCTTCATCACTTACTCCACGTCCTCCGCGGCGACGCCCGCCTTCAAAGAGCCTGGGAAATCGCCGCCTTCCTCCACCGCCGCGCTCCCGACGCCGCCTTCTGGAACACCTGGCGCGATCTCCATCCCCCGCAACTCCGCCGCCTCGAAGCCGCAGCGCTGAATCTCTCAGCCACTTGGTTCAACTCCCCCCTCCCCGCCGCCGTCCAGGACGAACTCGACCGCCTCCCGCCCCGCGTCCACCACTGGTTCGCCCGCCACGCCTGGGCCCCGATCGAAAACCTCGTCACCCCCAACAAGCACGAACTCTGGCTGCACCTCTCTCTTATAGAGGACCGCCCCTCCCAAGCCGCCATCTTCCGCCGCCGCGTCTTTCCCACCAAAACCCTCACCGCCCCTGAAGCCTCCTCCGCCGGTGCCCTCTCCACCCTCCGCCACCGCGCCGCCCGCCTCCTCCACCACGCCCGCACCCTCCCCGCCACCCTCCTCGAAGCCACCGCCTTTCTCTTCCACCGCTAGCATCACGCGAAGTAGCACTGTTTTCGTGCTACACTGATTTCGTGCCAAAGAACATCACCCTCAAACTGCCGGATGAAACGGCGCTTTGGGCACGCCGGAAGGCAGCCGAGGAAGATACTTCCGTCTCCAAACTCGTAGCCGCCTTGCTGGAGCGCGAAATGCGTCTCAGCGATGCCTATTGGCGCGCCTTTGAGCATTGGAAATCCCATCGCCCGGCTGCAGCCGCCGGGGCTGCCGGCCGCATGAGCCGCGACGAGGTGCATGAACGCCGCTGACACGTTCTTCGTCGACTCCAATCTCCCGCTCTACTACGTCGACCCGCTCAACACGGTGAAGCGGGCCCGCGCAGCGGATTGGCTGGATCATCTCTGGCTGGCGGGCACGGGCCGCCTAAGCTGGCAGGTGCTCCACGAGTTTTACTGGTACGCCGTGCGCAAGATGGATATGGACGCCGAAGGCGCGCGCCAGGTTGTGGAAGACCTGTGGCATTGGCGCCCCGTTGACGCTTCTCTTCCGCTGGTCCGCGAAGCCTGGCAGTGGGCCGGCAGCGCCCAGCTTGCCTATTGGGATGCTCTCATCGTGGCCGCCGCTCAGCGTTGCGGGGCACGTTATTTATTGTCGGAGGACTTTCAGGACGGGCGCGTATTCGGAACGGTCCAGGTTTTGAACCCCTTCGAGCATTCCCCCTCCGGCTTCTCCTGGTGAGGCGCAACGCGCCCGCCCCGCGCCATTTACTCCGTTCCCGCCGCCGATTTCGCGCACGCGCGCCGAAGGACGCCCGTTCCGCGAGAGGGATCAGATCCGTATCCGTCAGAGCAAACCCAGTCTGGCAGGTCGTGAACAACCCGCCATTGGCGTCGCGCGGCCCAAGCCATCGGCGTGAGTTCCGGAAGTCTTGAGACTGGGACACCTGCCAAACCGGGCAGGACAGCGGCGAGGTAGGCCCGCGAGGGGATCTGCAATCGGCGGCAGGTTTCGAGATCGAAAGGATCGCCGCCACCTTCGGCCCAGCGTCTTTACTACCCGGATGGATCCAGTTCTTCCGTCCGAGCGCCACCGGGCGCATGGAGTTTTCCGCCAGATTGTTGCTCAACTCCAGTTCCGGGTGCTCCAGGAAGCGCGTGAGCCGCGGCCACAGCGCCAGCGTGTACTTCGCCGCCCGGCCCAGCGCGCTGGCCGGCAGAGCTTTCCCGCTGGCTTCTTCCACGCGCTGTTTGATGATGTCCAGCACAGGCCGGGCCTGCTCCCACCGCAACGCTTCGAAGAACTTCCTGCGAGCGTGCGACCAACACGCGGCGTGCACCCACCCCGGCCCGCTCGCGCCCTCGCCCCATCCGGAACCCGAACACCACCGCTCCGCCCGGCCGGCCGTATTGCCATAAGTAGGCCGGATGATTCTGCCCGCGACCGTCGTGCATTGGTACATCCACCGGAGTCTCGTCGGCCTGGATATAACTTCCACGGACCAACTCGCGTCCCATGACCTCAGTCATCGGAGTGAGTAACTCGCCCACCCGCATCACCCAGCCGTCCATCGTCGCCCGGCTGATCTCGACTCCCGTCTCTCGCTCCAGAATGGCGCTCTGCCGGTACAGCGGCAGATGATCGCTGTACTTG
>DAIDIH010000033.1 GCA_027459465.1 Bryobacterales bacterium
TACAACGTGCCGTTCCTGCTGAACCCGTTCATTGCGTTCTATACGTCGCGCGGATGCCCGGCGATGTGCACGTTCTGCCTGTGGCCGCAGACACATTCGGGCCACCGGTGGCGCCTGCGTTCGGTGAATGACGTGGTGAACGAGTGCCGGCACGCGCTGGAGCGGTTTCCGGGATTGAAGGAAATCTTCTTCGACGACGACACGTTCAACTACAAAAAAGAGCGCACGATCGAGCTTTGCCGTGAGTTGAAGAAGCTGAAGTTCACCTGGTCCTGCACGTCGCGCGTGACGACGGACTACGAGACGCTGAAGGAGATGCGCGAGGCGGGCTGCCGGCTGCTGATCGTCGGCTATGAGTCCGGCGATACGCAGATTCTGAAGAATATCAAGAAGGGCGCCACGGTCGACATGGCGAAGCGGTTCACCGAGAACGCGCACAAGCTCGGTCTGACGATTCATGGCGACTTCATCGTGGGGCTGCCCGGCGAGTCGCGGCAGACGCTGCGCAACACGATCGACTTCGCCAAGCGCCTGGACGTGGAGACAATCCAGGTGTCGATCGCGCATCCGTACCCCGGCACCGAGTTCTTCGATTATGTGAAGAAGAACAATCTCATCACGATCGACTCGATGACCGACGAGAGCGGGCATCAGTTGCCGAACATCATCTACCCAGGGCTGAACCGCGGCGAACTCGTCGAGTGGGTGGAGCGCTTCTACGGCGAATATTACTTCCGTCCGAAGGCGGCGTGGCGGGTGGTGAAGCAAGCAGTGGTGAACAACGACATTCCGCGCCTTTACAAGGAAGCGCGGGAGTACCTTACACTCCGTTCCAAGCGCAAACGATTCGTGCGGGAGCAGAAGTCGGCGCAGGCAAGCGGCGGCGTTCTGTCGGGCGCGAGCGAACGCGTCTCTTCGTAAGCTGACACAAACCGTGTTTTTCGTCCGTGTGGCGCTGGATGTGCTCTGCGCGGCGGCAGGCGCGTACCAGGCGATCGCGTTCGTCGCCGTGGTGCGGCAACTCCTGCGGCCGAAGCGGAAGTTGGCGCCGGGGGCGTTGCCCGTTTCGATCCTGAAGCCGATGCGGGGCGTCGACAAGGGTTTCCGGGAGGCGGTCGAATCGCACGCCTCGCAGGAGTACGCGCCCGGGTTTGAGATTCTGCTCGGCGTGGACGCCGACGACGCGGAGGCGGCGGCCGAGATCAAGCGACTGGCTGCGGACTTTCCCTCAGTTCCGATTCGCGGAGTGGTGTGTCACGAGAAGACGCCGAACGCGAAGGTGGGACGTCTGATGGGCTTGGCGCGCGAGGCCCGGCATCCGTGGCTGGTGGTGAACGACAGCGACATCCGCGTGCCACCGGGATACTTGGCCGACGTGACGGCGCCGCTGACCGATCCGCGGATCGGGTTGGTTACCTGCCTGTACCGCGCAACCGGCTCGACACTGCCCGCGCGGTTCGAAGGGCTCGGTGTGGCCACCGATTTCGCGCCGAGCACGCTGGTGGCGCCGATGTTCGGCGTGAGCGAATTTGGGCTTGGCTCAACACTGGCTTTCCGGCGCGAGGATCTTGAGGCGATCGGCGGATTCGGCGCGGTGGCCGATTACCTTGCCGACGACTATCAAATCGGCGCCCGAATCCATCGCCTGGGGCGGGTGAACCGGATCGCACGGACCGTAGTGGAGACGGGCTTGGGTTCGGCGGCATGGGCGGGCGTGTGGCTGCACCAGGTGCGCTGGGCGCGGACGATTCGCGTGTCGAACGGCATCGGATTCAGCGGCCTGCCGATTACCTGCGCCACGCTGTGGGCGATTCTGGCGTTGGCGGTAGGAATGTGGCCCGTGGCCGCGGGGCTGGTGATCCTGCGGCTTATAGTTGCGCTGGTCTGCGGCGTCGGATTGCTTGGCTCGGGTGACGTGGCGCGGTTGATCTGGCTGGTGCCGGCGCGGGATTTGTTCGGGCTGGCGGTGTGGGCGGCCGGGATGGGGGGCGATACCGTCGAGTGGCGCGGGCGGCGGTTACGTTTGACGCGCGACGGGCGAATCACGCCGGCTTGAGGGCGGCAAAGAGATCCGCAAAAACGAAGCCATCGCGGTGCACGACTTCACCGGCTTCGAGAGCGATTTCGCGTTCGAACATCGGGCCGGCCGTAGCGAACGTGTGAAACTCGCCGTTTTCCGCGCAGGGGTCGCAGGATTCGGGCAGCGCGGCGAGGAGTTCGGCGTCAAACGCGCGGCCGGCGAAGCTTTCACTCACCTTGGCTGGGTCGAGGCAAACTACGCGGGCCTTCAGCCCGCCCGCCATCATGTCGCGGGCAAGCTCGCGGGTGGGTTTAAGCCAAAGCGGGAACAGAGGTTCGAGACCGGTGGAGGAAAGCTGGCGCTCGCGATAGGCCCGGATGTCGGCGAGGAAAAGATCTCCGAAGGCGACCGTGGTGATACCTCCCGCCACGGCCTGCCGGCAGACATCGGCCATGATGCGCTCGTACTCTTCGTTCGAACAAGGCCAGGGGAGATCGACGCCCCACAGAGGGAGATGGGCGGCGTTGGCCTGGGCTTCTACAAGTTCGCGGCGGACGCCGTGCATGGCCACACGTCCGAAGGCCGCGTTGAAGGTGGTGAGAAGGCCGGCGACTTCGACACCCGGCATGGCGCGCAGCACGTGCAGGCTCCAGGCGCTGTCCTTGCCGCTGCTCCAACTGAGCAGGACGCGTTTCATGCGCGGCGCTCCCGCGTCATACTGGCCGGTATGGCGCTGCTCGAGGTGATCTGCCAGACCGAAGATGACGCGCGGCAAGCCGAAGACGGCGGGGCGCACCGCATCGAACTGGTGCGCGGGATTGCCCGCGGCGGATTTACGCCTTCCTGCGAAGTGATCGAAGCCGTGTTGAGAGCGACGCGGCTCCCGGTGCGCGTGATGATCCGCGAGGACGAGAACCACGAGGTGGCGGACGAGGCGCGGATCGCATCCATGGCGGAGAGCGCGCGGCGGGCCAAGGGGTTGGGAGCGAGCGGGGTGGTGCTGGGCTTGCGGCGCGGAGGGAAGCCGGACTGCGCGCTTACCGCGCGTGTGCTCGCCGCCGCGGGACTTCCCGCTACGTTCCACCATGCGTTCGAGGAGCTAGACGATCCGCTTGCCGCGATCGCCTCACTGAAGACGATACCCGCCATCAATCGCATTCTCTCGCATGGAGGGCAGGGCGCGTGGGAGGCGAAAGCGGCGCGCCTGGAGGAACGGCGGCGCGCGGCGTTGCCGGAAATTACATTGCTTGCCGGCGGGGGCATCGACGAAAGCGTGATCCGGTTCTTGCGCGAGCGCACGGGCCTGTGCGAATTTCACGCCGGAAGGGCCGCGCGCGGGGGCGGCGACGCGGAGGCGCCAGTGAGCGCGGCGCAAGTCAGGCGCCTTGTGCGTGCGCTCATCGACTAAGGCGTCTTGACGCGGGGGATCCGCTCATGAACCGGCGGCAGGGCCGGGAAATCGGTATACGGCGCGTCCTGGTACCAGTAGGCGACGGAGAAAAAGTTGTCGCCGCGGTCGTTGGCGTGGCCGTGTTCGATGGTGTGCCGGAGATAGCTATTGAAGCTGACCGGATTGTCTCCGTGCCAGCGGTAGACGTGGTAGCGTCCGCCGGTGCGTTCGGCGGCCTGGATGAGCGGCGCGCCGTACATCCAGTGGGCGAAGGGCTGCGAGGTCTCTCGGCCTCCGAAGTCCCAGCTTGCCAGTAAGTAGTCCTCCGAGCCGGTGCCGTTGATTACGGGGCGCGTTTCATCGTCGACGAAGATCATCTCGTCGCCTTCGCCCCACCAGCCGTCGGCGTTTTCGAGCACCCCGAGCGTAATTCCCATAAGATGGCCGCGGCCGTGCGTTTCGACAAACACATAGTTATTCTTCCCGTCGAGATTGACCTTCGCCGCTTCGCCGGTGATGGCTATGCAGGGCTGCGCCTGCCGGTATTGAGCGTGAAAGTAGTAAGTCTCGGGCGGGAGCGAATCGAGCACACGGTAGTCGATGTTCGAATAGAGCGCGCTAACGGGACGCGAACCTTCGTTGGTTACAGCCATGCGGGCGCCTTTGGCGTACGGCATGGCGAAGTAACAGTTGAGCGACTTACCCGGCGAGCACGCCAGATAGGCGGATTGATAGATGACGTAACTCGCCAGGTTGAGTCCGAAAAAATCACCGATCGGGACTTCGACGCTGGGCTTCGAATTGCCGTCCCACCAGGCGCGGAGAACAAGTTCCTTCAGGTGATACTCGGCGGGGCTGGCGATGGTGAACCAGACGTGGCTGATGACGCCGGCGCCGTCGGCCTGGAAGACCTCGCGGGTTTCGCCTGGGGCCATGGGCCAGAAGTCGCGGTTGCCGCCGGTGCGGTCGTAGCTGGACTGCTTCAGGCTTTTGCCCGGAATTCTGCGGGTATAGTGGGGCAGGGCCTGCGCGGCCGGTTCGCCGCCGCCCGTTTGCGCCTGTCCAGGCACCGCCGCGGCGAGACTCCATCCCGCCAGTCCGCCGAGAAAGCCCCGCCGTCCCGCCCCTGCTGAGGTTTGCCGATCCATGAGTTGGGTCCGCGCCTCCTGTGCGCGCCGCCCCCGATTCTATCTTGCTCTCAGGACTTTCTGCTAGCGAAAGGCGAGCCGGCAGCGACGAAACGCAGCGGCCAGTCGCAGTTGTGGCGGATGCCGATGCGAGGCGTGACGGCGATATCGGGCGATGGGGCACCCGGTTCGGTGAAGACGCGCAGCGGGCCATGCAACAAACTCGTGCCGTTATGTTTCCCCTCGATTCCCATGGCGCGGGTGAGGTTGCCCGGGCCGCTGGCTAGCTTTTCGAGCGGTGTACCCGCCCCGCGCCGCCGCCGCATGGACGCGATTCCGGCTAGAGGCTCAAGCGCCCGGACGAGCACGCAGCCCGCCGTTCCTTCCGGGCCACAGACGAAGTTCAAACACCAGTGGACGCCGTAACTGCGGTAGACATAGGCGTGCGCGGGCGGGCCGAATAGGACGCGGGTGCGCGGGGTGATGCCGTGCCAGGCGTGGGCGGCGCGGTCCGAGGGGCCGAGGTAAGCTTCGGTTTCGACGATCCGGCCCACTGTGGCGCCACACACCAGGATCTTGCCGACAGAGGCGCGCGCCACTTCTTCGGTATCGCGCGAGAAGAACGCCTCGTCGAGGCAGAGAAGGGACGCGGGGTATGCCATGCCGGAACGTTCTCATTGTCGCGCGGCACGGCCGGGACGCGAACGGTCATTTCCGCTCAAGGGCTTGCGGTCCGTTACACTGAAGAAATAGGAGCCGGATTTTGTCATTACGCGGGTTTCTGCGCCTGAGTGCGCACATTCAGATGCTGCCGGTGCTGGAAAGCGGGGAAGAGACGCTGATCGGCGGCCAGGCAGTGATTGAAGGCGTCATGATGCGTTCGCCTCACGCCTATTCGGTGGCGGTGCGCCGTCCGGATGGGGAGATCGTGGTCGAGGAGAATCCGCTGCCGCGGGTGTCGGAGCAGTATCCGATCTTCAGGCTGCCGGTGTTGCGCGGCTTGGGCACGCTGGGCCAGGCGATGTGGCTCGGCCTGCGCGCAATGCGGTTTTCGGCGTCGCAGGCAATGGTGGAAGAGGATGCGAAGGCATCGTCGTCTTCGGTGTCCTCGGGCACGATGTACGCGAGCATCACGTTTTCGCTCGTGAGTTTCCTGTTCCTGTTTAAGTTCGTGCCTCTGGCGCTGGCCACCTGGGTTGGGCACGTGTATGAGCCGCTGCACGGACGTTTGGCGGTCAACTTGGTCGATGGCCTGATCCGCATCGCGCTGTTTCTGAGTTATCTGTATGTGCTATCGCGGTTCAAAGACATCGCGCGGGTATTCGAGTATCACGGCGCCGAGCACAAAGTTGTATTCAACTTTGAAAGCGGCCAGCCTTTGACAGTGGCGAATGCGCAGCGGTTCGAGACCTGGCACCCGCGCTGCGGGACGAGTTTCCTGCTGGTGGTGATGGTGGTGGCGATGATCTTCTACGCGTTCCTCCCGATCGACAACTTCGCGCTGAAGCTTCTGGCGCGGATCGCGATGCTTCCGCTGGTGACCGGCGTTAGTTACGAGATGATCCGCTTCGCCGCCAAGCGCCGGGGCGGACTGATGGCCGCGCTGACGACGCCTGGACTCTGGCTGCAGCGCATCACGACGAAGCCGCCGGCGGACGCGCAGGCTGAAGTGGCGATCCATGCGCTTCAGCGGGCGATGGCGCTCGAGCAGGTTCACGGAGGAGAACTGGTCGTCGCTTGAGTTGGCGGCGCAGCAGCGAATGGACTACCAAGACAAGTTAGACGGAATCGAATCGCGTTTCGAGGCGCTGACGGCGCAGATGGCCGATCCGGAGGTAATCAACGACCCGGCGGCCTACCGCGGCGTGGCGAAGCAGCACAGCGAACTTGAGCCGGTGGTGGCGAAGTATCGCGAGTACAAGCAGGTGAAGTCGGATCTGGACCAGGCGCGGGGATTGCTCGAGGATCCGGACCCCGGCCTGCGCGAGATGGCGGCCGAGGAGTCGACGGCTCTGGAACCCCGGTTGGCGGAGATCGAAGCCGAGCTAAAAGTCCTGCTGCTGCCGAAGGACCCGAACGACGAGAAGAACGTGGTGCTCGAAATCCGCGCCGGCACGGGCGGCGACGAAGCGACGCTGTTCGCCGCGGAAGTGTTCCGGATGTACAGCCGGTACGCGGAATCGCAAAGCTGGCGCATCGAAATCACGTCGGCGAGCGAGTCGAGCGCAGGCGGCCTGAAGGAAGTGATCGCGCTGGTGAGTGGGAACAAGGTGTACAGCCGGATGAAGTACGAAAGCGGCGTACACCGGGTGCAGCGCGTGCCGGAGACCGAGCAGCAGGGGCGCGTGCACACGTCCGCCATCACCGTGGCTGTGCTGCCGGAAGCTGAAGACGTGGATATCAAGATCGAGCCGAAGGATCTGCGCATCGACACGTTCTGTTCCTCCGGCCCCGGCGGGCAGAGCGTGAACACGACTTACTCCGCCGTCCGCATTACGCACCTGCCGACGGGACTGGTTGTTTCCTGCCAGGACGAGAAATCGCAGATCAAAAACCGCGCCAAGGCCGAGCGCGTGCTGCGCAGCCGTTTGTATGAGATCGAGCGGGAGAAGCAGTTGGAACAGATCGGCGCGGAGCGTCGCAGCATGGTCGGCACCGGCGACCGCAGCGAAAAGATCCGCACTTACAACTTCCCGCAGAACCGAGTTACCGACCATCGCATCGGACTTACTCTCCATCAGCTTGACCTGGTGATGGAGGGCCACCTGGACCCGATCATCGACGCTCTCACCACTTACTATCAGGCGGAGAAACTGAAGCAGCAGGGCGTCGAGGGCCAAGCCGCCTGATACCCCGCCGTTGACGCTCCACACCGCGCTGCTGCAAGGGGCCGCACTGCTCGAGGAGGCGCGCGTGCCGGCCTCGCGGTTAACGGCCGAGGTACTGCTGGCGCACGCCATCCGGCGCGGCCGCGAGTATCTTTACGCGCATCCGGAAGAAACACTCACCGAAACCGGCTGGATTCACTACGGCCGCTATCTGCATCAGCGCCTGAACGGCATGCCAACGCAGTATGTGACCGGCCGGCAGGAGTTCTACGGGCGGACGTTTCGCGTGACGCGCGACGTCCTGATTCCGCGGCCTGAGACCGAGCATGTGGTGGAGGCGGCGCTGGAACGCATCGCATCCGGCGCGCTGGTGCTCGACGTAGGCACGGGATCCGGGGCGTTGGCGGTGACGCTGGCGCTCGAAACCCGCTGCCGCGCGGTGGCGAGCGACATTTCGGCAAAAGCTCTCACCGTAGCACGGGCAAATGCGGCGCGGCTCGAGGCCGAAGTCGCCTTCATCGAAGCCGACCTGCTCGAACCTATCGCGGGGCATTCGATCGACGTGATCGTATCGAATCCTCCCTACGTCGCGATGTCAGAACGCGAAAGCTTGCAGCGCGAGGTGCGCGACTTCGAGCCGCCAGCGGCGCTGTTTTCCGGCCCGACGGGGTTGGAGTGCTACGAAAGAATCGTCGCCGGGGCGGCCACAGTGTTGCGTCCGCGCGGATGGCTGCTGCTCGAACTCGGCTTCCGGGCCGCTGCGCCGGTCCAGGCGATGCTAGCCTCGGGATGGGAGGACGTCGCGCTGATTCCGGATCTGGCCGGCATTCCGCGCGTGCTCGGCGCCCGCCGCGCATGAAGACTTATTTCCACGTCGACATGGACGCGTTCTTCGTTTCGGTCGAGGAGCTTTTCGATCCCTCGCTGAAGGGGAAAGCTGTGGTCGTGGGCGGAAAGCGGGATCAGCGTGGGGTCGTAAGCGCCGCGTCCTACGAAGCGCGCAAGTACGGCGTTCATTCGGCGATGCCTTTGCGCACCGCGGCGCGCCTGTGCCCGCATGCGATCTTCGTCGACGGCCACATGGAGCGCTACCGCGACATGTCGCGCCGCGTTTACGCGCTGCTCCAAACGTTTTCGCCGCTCGTCGAGATGGCGTCGATCGACGAGGCGTATCTCGACATGACGGGAACGGCGAGGCTTCTCGGTCCGCCGCTTGAAGCGGCGCACAAACTGCACGAGAGCATGCGGAAGGAGTCCGGACTGAACTGCTCGATCGGCATCGCGGCGGCGCGGATGGTGGCCAAGGTTGCCTCGGACCAGGCGAAGCCGAACGGCCTTCTCTACGTGCTCCCCGGGTGTGAAGCTTCGTTCCTGGCGCCGCTCGATGTGCGGCGGATCCCGGGCGTCGGCAAGGTCACGGCCGAGCGGTTGAACCAGGCCGGGGTGCGGCGCGTGGGGGATCTGGCGCGGCTTGACGAGGCGTATCTCGAACCGAGGTTCGGCCAGGTTGGCCTCGCGCTCGCCGGGAAAGCGCATGGAATCGACGCGGGCGGCTGGTACGACGGCGAAGTGGGAGCGCACGAGGACCCCAAGTCGATCAGCCACGAGCATACGTTTTCCCTAGATACGGCGGACCAGCAGACGCTGGAGGCGACGCTGGCCCGCCTGGCCGAAATGGCGGGGCGGCGGCTTCGCGCCCATGGGCTTCATGCGCGGACGGTGCAGATCAAGCTGCGATGGTCGAGTTTCAAGACCATCACGCGCGCAACGAGCCTCGAAGAAGCGACGCAGCTTGACTATCAGATTCTGGACGCCGCGCGGCGGCTGTTCCGGGCGAACTGGAAGCGCGGAACAGCGGTGCGGCTGATCGGCGTTCACCTGTCCGGTTTCGATTCCCCCGGCGCACAGGCGAACCTCATCACCGAGGACCGCGACCGGCGATGGCGCAACGCATTGCCGGCGATCGACCGTTTGCGGGACCGTTTCGGCGATGCGGCGGTTTCCACCGCAACGTCTTTATCGGCGCGGTTCCGCGAGCGCGTGCAGGAAAATCCCGCGGACTTGCCGGGCAAGGAACTGGAGGAAGAGCATTGAGTGGCATTCGGCGTTCAGCTTGACAAAGTCAGCCAGCGGTGCGTTCGTGCTTGGCGCGTCCCGCCGGTCTATAGACATCCTACCCAGCGGCCTGGCGACTCCTTTCGTGAGGTCTCGGACTTGAAAGGTGTGCCCCCGTCAGACCGCCCTCGATGTGCGCGGCGATCAGATCGTGCAGCTTAGTTGTCACTTGCTCCACCTCCGCGGGTGGACGGCCGTTGACCGCTATGCGGCCGACGCCAGCATCGCAGCGATCAAGGTCCCCATGTCACTGCCGGTTTGTTTGCCACTCGGCTACTTTCTTCGGTCCTTCGACCGTGAGAACGTATTGCTGATGGACGACGACACCTGGAGAGTGCGCAGCTTGACCTGTCGGGTCAAACAGGCTGTTCACGATCAACCCGCCGTTCTTGACGTCAACCGCCTTGTCCGCGCTTTCAACCATGAAATCCTTAGGGCTCCAGACGGTCCGGAAGTTCTCCCCGTCAAATGCGTAGAGCCGCATCGCGACGGTCGGCGGCGATTGGGGTGGTATCTCCGTGAGGGCAATGAACCAGGACTCGCCGACCACCGGCGCTGGGACAAGAGGCAGTGTGTACATACCTAAGGCGAAAGGGCTGCTCGCGTCGCTGCTGTGCAGGTCCTCGACGGCGGAGACGAAGGTGAACTGCTGCCCATCGTCCCTGTAGGCACGATAGGAAATCTCGTCCTCGGCAATCGCGGGCCCGCCCCGAGGCACCTCGACACCGACAACGAGGAACCGACCCTTGGGGAGAGTCACAAAGAACGCGGTGTTGGTTCGTAGCGTATCCCCGGGCCGCCCTTGATAGCCGAGCAGCGCGTTCAGTTTCGCCTTCACCAGTTTAGTTGTCGCGGCGCTAGGTCGAAACGAGTCGCTCACCAAGCCATCGATTTCCCGCCAGAGACTCCGCATAACCTCATCCCGCTTCGCAAGGTACCCGCCATGAGACGCTTCGTCGTGCCACTGCAACTGGCTAAGTAATCTTCCGACGGAAGCAAAATGGTCACGCTGCGGCGCACTCGACTGTCCGAAGCCTGCGGCGGCACTGACGAACTGAAGGAGCGCAAGAACACCAAGATATGCAACATTTTTAGGCACTTTGACATCTCCTCTTACGGGACGGTTATTACTGCTGAGCTTGCTCCGGATGGAGCTAGCCTGAACAACACGAACGCGGGCGCCGACGTGTATCCAGACCGCACGTTGTTTGCTATCGAAGTCTTGATTACTGCCTGCTTCGACTGATTCGTCCACACGCCGGGCGCTCCGACGGCCGACCACATGGTGTCGGTGATAGCACTCGGCGCGGAGTTCGTGTACTGTTGAAGCGCCGCGAATTGAGTGTCAGTTGGCGACCAGTACGCCTCACACCCCGCCGGCACTGTCACCGCAGTGGTTCCACTGTACACCTGCGCAGCATAATCGAGTTCTGGCTCGACGCCGTCGGGCGTTGTGTCGTTTGCCCCGTAAAACTGCGAGGGTACCAGAACGGCCTGCCATGTAGCGGTTGCGCCCCCTGGGAAGCCATTGTCGCCGAACCTATTCTTGGCAACGAGAAGCAATGATGGTATGGAGGCGTCCCCAGCGCCGGTCTGCCCGCCGGCCTCGCCGACCGCAGTCTGAATCATGATCTGCGGCGGCACCATGACCTGCGAAGAGGTGCCGCTGCCCTTCGAGCCCACGTAAGCGACGGCGTTGAAAATGCCACTGCAGCCGGCCGGTGCGGCGGTGACCGTCTCACTCACCGAGCCGGTTCCACCGTTGTTCGTAAACCCGAGGTTGGCGTCGCAATCGCTGTTTGGGTTGCTCTGCAATCCCCAGGAAAACGCCGGCGTGAACGCGATGTTCGACGGCGACACGCTGACCGTGACCGTCGTGTTCGTATCTCCCGTGGAAAGATTAAGCGACGTGGGCGACTGGCTGACGGTCAACGGATACACCTGGCCCGAGATCGATCCCTGTGGCGACTGGCCGGACTGGGCTGGCACGAATGGTTGCCCGTTGTAGCCGTTCGAAGTAATCGTGATCGTAACGTTCTCAGCCGGAGCGCTGGCATCCACCGTCACAAGGCCCGTCACCTGCGTATTCGAACCGCCGGTGATCGCGTACGAAGTGATCCCCGAGCCACTGATCGCCAGGCTTGGGTTGGTCCCAAACCCAGTGCCGTAAACCGTGAAGCTGGTCGTCATGCCCGCGTTCCAGGTACTGGGAGAAACCGAGGAGATGGCCGGCGTCGGATCGCCCACAGTGAACGTCACGGCGTTGCTCGTGCCGAACGCCGTCGTAACTGTCAGGTTGTGGGGCCCAGTGTTAGCCGATTGCGAGATGGCGTACTCGAAGTTCACCTGCGTGTCCCCAGTATAGGTCGGCGTAGCCGAGACGCCTGTGCCGTCTATGTTCACCTGCGTGTCCGGCGCCAGGTAGTTACCGTAAAGCACCGTGTAGCCGGAACTCCCCAGCGTCCCATCCGCCGGGTAGCCGGAGTCGACGCCGGTGATGTTCGGCGGGTACGTGGTTTGGGACAGGTAGGTGCTCGCGATATAGTATTTTCCGGACTGGGTGTCGTCGATTACGCTTCCCGTTGCGTATACCGTACCCTGTCCCGTGAAGTTCTGCGGCGAAACGTTGCTGTAACCGTATTGATCGAGGTAATACTGCACCTGTCCACCAACGACGTATTCAAACGCAGCAATCACCCAGTGATTCGTCTGCATCTCGCAGGTAGCGCTCAACTCGGTCGCGGCGCTCAGGCTAAGCGAAGCCGTCGTGCTCGTACCTCCCGCACAACTGGGATTACCCGATGCGTACCCCCCGATTGCGTAACCGCTCTGTACTATCGATCCGTTCACCCGCAAGAAGCCATCCGCCTCCGCGCAGTAATACTGGGAGGTGCTGTAATCCATCTCCGTTTCAGAAAACGTGGATACTGTGGAGGACGTAATTGTCAGGCTTTCAAGGACGTACGTCGTGTAAGCCCGCGCCGGGCTTGCAACCGCCGCGGCAAGGAGCAATGCCGGCACCAACCAGCGCATGCTCCGCATCAGCGGCCTCCCTTGCCTGGCCTGGCAGACAGCGGCCCGCCCGAGGGAGGGTGCTGGACGATGGGAGCCGGGCTGACCTGCCGGGCGAACTCCGTCCGGACATATGTGTCGATTTTTTGGAATGTCTGCGCGGAAAGCGCGGATCGGAGCGCTTGAATTTGAGCGCTGGTTACCGCATCCCGCTGTTGTGTCAGCTTCGAAAGTCGTGGATCGAGCGGCGGCGGGGAAGCGGGCGAAACGATCTTTCCGCCCGCATAGGCCGCCCGGATTCCCTGGATTATCGTTCCCGCTTGTTGGTCGAGCTGCTGGACGGCGGCGAGGCACGCGGCTCCGTTTTGCTTCAGGAGTAAGGCGTCGGCCGCGCTTATATTCAGGCGTTTCTCATAGTAGTTACGGAGTTCATTTCCGTTTCGGCCTTGGGAATCGGCCGTATTGGCCGCAGCATCAAGCGCCACCAGGTGCCGGAAGAAAAAACGGTACAGGACCGTGGTGGGGACCGAACCAACCTGGGCAGGGCCTACGGGCGGAGGTGGGGGGGGGTGACTGCGCCAGTAGGACCGCTGATAAAACCACAGCCACGCCCGATGCTTTTATCATCCGTTTCCTCCGTTACGGTTCCACATTACGCGAAAAGCTAAGCGGAAATAAGATTATCCGGATATCTCGTTGGGCTGTCAAGTCTAATTCTGTTACTTTTCAGCTAATACGCCTCCGTGCGCTGCCGGCGCCAACCCGGCCCGCGGAGGACCTGACCGGGCAGGGCGCCGGTCATCTTGCCTTCAGAGATGACCGGCACGCCGTTCACTAGCACATACCGCATGCCCACGGCTAACTCGTTCGGCTGCGCGTAAGTGGCGGTGTCGCGGATGGTAGCTGGATCGAAGACGACAATATCGGCCCACATACCTTGCTTCAGCACGCCGCGGTCCGTAAGGCGCATGCGCTGCGCGGGCAAGGCGCTGAACTTATGAATCGCTTCTTCGAGAGTAAGCAAGTGCTCCTCGCGGACATACTTCCGAAGAATGCGCGGGAAGGTTCCGTAGGCGCGGGGATGCGGGTGCTCGGCGCCAAGCAGTCCCTCCGGCGACGTGCCCTGCGAGTCGTTACAGATCGAAACCCATGGCTGCTTGAGAGCAAGTTCCACGTCGGATTCATCCATGCCGAACACGGCCACCTCCGAAAAGGCGTCGTCTTCGGCGAGGATGTCCATGATCGTGTCGATCGGGTCCGTGCCGCGCTCCTTGGCGATTTCGGCGATGGTTTTGCCCTGCAACGGCTTGAGCTTCGGATTCTGAACCACACACAGCAGGATGGACTGCGGCCCGGGCACTTCCAGCCACTCGTTGTCCCACTTCGTTGACGGCGTCAGCATGTCCTTCCGGATCCGGGCGCGCGCGGCGGGATCGCGAAGGCGCGCGATGAGTTTGGCGTCGCCGCCGTCGTGCGCCCAGGGTGGAATGAAGGCGGAAAACGAGTTGAACCAGGCAGTGTAGGCGTAGGTGTCGGCGGTGACATCGACGCCGGAAGCGCGCGCGGCATTGATGCGTGCGACGATGGCGGGCATTTTGCCGAAGTTCGGCTTGCCTCCGGCCTTGAGATGCCAGATTTCCACCGGCAGGCCGGCCTCCCGTCCGATGCGCACGGCCTCGTCAATCGCATCGAGCACCGCCGAACCCTCGTTGCGCATGTGCGTAGCGTAGATGCCGCCCCAACGGCCGGCGGCGCGCGTCAGCGCAATCAACTCTTCGGTGCCCGCGTACGGCGCGGGAGCGTACTGCAGGCTGCTAGAAACGCCCATCGCCCCCTGGCGCATGGCTTCGTCGACAAGTCCGGTCATGCGGTCGAGTTCGGCGGGCGTGGGCGCGCGGTCGGCATCCCCGATCACGACGCGCCGTACCTGCGTCGCGCCGACGTAAGTGCCTAAGTTGATGCCCATGCCCTGTTTATTGAGGCGCGCGAAGTAGCCGTCCAGATCCGTCCAGTCCGGCGTGATGCCGTAGTGGCGCCAGGATGCGGAATCCGCGCGGATGAGGGCGGGCGTCAGCGGCGCGATCGAGTTCCCTTCCCCGGTGATTTCCGTGGTGATTCCCTGGAAGATTTTCGACGGCAGTCGCGGATCGACGAGGATCGACACCTCGGATTGGCCGAGCATGTCGATGAAGCCGGGAGCAACCACCATACCGTGAGCGTCAATCGTTCGCGCGGCCTGTGAAGCCGGGATGCGGCCGATGGCGGCAATGCGACCGTTGCGAATCGCGATATCGCCGGAGTACCACGGTGAGCCCGCGCCGTCGATAATATGGCCGTTGCGGATGACCAGATCATATGCCGCTCCGCGGGCGATGGACGCGGAGGCAAGGAGTGCGGCGATGCAGGCAAGCGTTTTCAGCGGCTGACTCCGAAATCAGGCGGCAAAAGCTTCTCCAGTGTCGCATGGAGAATCAGCGCCGGGTCGCCTGTGCGGGAGACAAGATCAAGCGCGGCGGCTTGTTCGGCTGGCGTTGTTGAAGGAATGCGGTGAATCATCTCCGGGACATGGAAGAACCATTCTTCCGGGCTGTCCCGTTCCAGGTTCGACGAGGTCACGTGCGAGAGAAAATCCTCAAGGATTCGCCGGCGCAACTCGGGCGTAGGAGCCACGTCCATCAGGCCCTCATAGAGGATGCACTTCTCGTGATAGAACTGCGCGTCGGGCTCGTCGCCTTCGGGCTGCCACGAGGACAGGCGATCGAGGATCGACAGGAAGCCCTGCTCCCAATCGACCGGTTTGGTTTGCGGCAGCCCTGAGGAGATGAGCCCGCCGGGAAACCGGACGTTTCGGGCGTCGGCGATAATCTGTTTCGCCGTGGCTGACGTCCACAGCGGCTGCGGTTCGGCCGCGGTTCCTTCCACGTCTGGCGTTGCCGGAATCACGGTGGCGAACTTTCCGGTTTCGAGCACCTGGCAGACGGTCCCCTGCGTCATGCGCTGCTGGAGTTTCGCAAACGCCGCGCCGAGTTGTTTCGGCATCACGGAACGGATGGCGAACTGCGCCGCTTCGAACGAGCGGCTGTCGGCGTCGACCGATGTCATCAGTGAGCCGGCGCGCACTTCAAGCAGGGTCCGCTGGTCCGGCGTGAACGAGGATGCGGTCTCGATCATGCGAAGCACCGGCGCGATCTCGGCGATTGCATGAACGCGCGAAAGGAATTCGAGCGCGAAATTCACATGTTCTTCTTTGGCGCGTTCTTTGGGAGTAAATGAGCGGCTCAGAACGCCGGTGAGCGCCTCATAGTAAGGCGACACATCGTAAGTCAGCGCGTCGGCGCAGGTGAGCGGCGCGAGGCTCGGGCGGCGAGCTTCGAGCATCATTTCCCTGGCCTGCGGCGCGTTGAGTTTCACCATCGCCTCGATCGCGCGAGCCTGGAGGGAGACGGCGTCGAGGCCGAGAGCGTAGCTTGCCGCGCGCATGCCGGCTTCGGTGTCGGCTATCGCGCCCGGGGCGCCCACAAGCCGGACGGCCTCGGTAGCGCGTGAGGCCATATCGAACGCCTGCTCAATCAAGACCAGCCGCGTGGTTGGGTCCTTCACCTTGTTATTGGCAGCGAGGCGAAGCAGAGCGTCGGCGCCGAACTCAGGCGGGGCGCCTCCGGCGAGGTCGTAGACGGGGCGCAGTGCGGGCGGCAGAACGAGTGCGGCTGCCGACGTTGCCGGCGTGAAGGCCACGGCCGGCAGCAGAGCTAGAACCAGCGCCCGCAAAGCGAATCCTCAGGCGTTGACGATGGTGGCGAAGCCCTTCGGGTCGAGGCTGGCGCCGCCGACCAGCACGCCATCAATGTCGGACTTCGCCATCAGCGCGGCGGCATTATCGGGCTTCACGCTGCCGCCGTAGAGAATGCGCAGCGCCTGGGCCGCGGCTTCGCCATAGTGCAGTTGGGCCAGCGTGCGGATCGCTTTGTGCGCTTCTTCGGCCATTTCAGGCGTGGCGGTGCGGCCGGTGCCAATGGCCCAAACGGGTTCGTACGCAACGACGACATTGGCGAAGCCCTCGGGCTTCAGGCCGTGCAGGCCGCCCTGGAACTGCCGCTCGAGCACCTCCACCGTCCGCCCTTCCTCGCGCTCGGTGAGCGTCTCGCCTACGCAGACGATCGGCTTCAAGCCCGCTTCGAGCGCCGCTTCGGTCCGCTTCCGCACCAACTCGTCGGTCTCGTGAAAATACTGGCGGCGCTCACTGTGCCCGATGATGACCCAACGGCATCCGGCGTCGAGCAGCATTGGCGCGGACACCTCGCCGGTATAAGCGCCTTCTGCGACCCAGTGCACGTTCTGCCCGCCGATCTCGATCGATGTGCCTTGCGTCGATGCAACAGCGGCGGGCACGCACAGATACGGCGGGCAAATGACAATCTCGCGGTCCTTTGTGGAGGCGACGAGAGGCCGGAAGGCTCCGAAGTAGCTTCGCGTTTGCGCGGCGGTCTTGAACATTTTCCAGTTCCCCGCCATGACAGGTGTTCTCATAAGATTTGCTCCAGAAAGCTTGTGCCGTGCTGGATCGCCACGCCGAAATTCTCCGCGACGGTCTGGCCGAGGTCGGAGAGCGTTTCGCGGACGCCGAGGGAGCCTCTGCCGGCGAAGGCGCCGCGACGGCGCCATGCGAGCACAGGGACGTATTCGCGGCTGTGGTCGGTGGACGGCGTCGTCGGGTCGCAGCCGTGGTCGGCGCAGAGCAGCAGCAGGTCGGCCGCGCTGAGGCGGCTCAGCAGCGTGGGCAGCCATGCGTCGAAGGCTTCCAGCGTACGGGCGTAGCCTTCGACGTCGTTGCGGTGGCCGTAGAGTTGATCGAAGTCGACGAGGTTGACGAAGATGAGGCCGGCCGGAGTTTCCTCCAGCGCGGCGAGCGTCTTCTCCATGCCGTCGGCGTTGTTCTTGGTTTTGTCGTGATCGCCGATCCCGCGGCCGAGAAACACGTCGAATATCTTGCCGACCGAGTGAACCGGAACGCGGGCTTCCTCCAGGCGGTCGAGCAGCATGCCGCGCTCGGGCGGCGTGGCGAAGTCGCGGCGATTGGCGGTGCGGGTGAAACTGCCGGGCTCGCCGAGGAAGGGACGCGCGATGACGCGGCCAACTTCATAAGGCCCGCGGAGCAACTCGCGCGCCGTCTCGCAGATTTTGTACAGTTCCCAGAGCGGAATGACGTCCTCGTGTGCGGCCACCTGAAAAACACTGTCGGCCGAAGTGTAGACGATGGGCGAACCGGTGCGCAGATGCTCGGCGCCGAGGCGTTCGATGATCTCTGTGCCGGAGGCCGCGCAGTTGCCCAGCGTCGAGCGGCCGATTTCGCTTTCGAACTTTTCCATCAGATCGCGCGGGAAACCGTTGGGGAACAGCGGCAGAGGTCGCGCCAGGTGAATGCCGGCCATCTCCCAGTGGCCGGTGGTCGTGTCCTTGCCGGGCGAGGCGAGAGCGCACTTGCCGTAGGCGGCTTCGGGGACTTCAGCGGGAGCGATACCGGCCAAAGAGCGGATGTTGCCTAGGCCCAGGCGGCCCAGCGCAGGCAGATTCAGCGGACGCGCCGAGGCGATGTGGCCCAGGGTGTCGCTGCCCGCGTCGCCATAGGCGGCTGCATCCGGCATCTCACCGATGCCGACGCTATCGAGAAC
Source organism: Bryobacterales bacterium (assembly GCA_027459465.1). Lineage (GTDB taxonomy): Bacteria > Acidobacteriota > Terriglobia > Bryobacterales > Bryobacteraceae > JAJYKC01. The sequence continues at coordinate 18,162 of DAIDIH010000033.1, forward strand.
GATCCAGACGACGCGCCGGAATCGCTCAGCCGCCATGGTGCGCATCTCCGAGCGCGGCTTCGATGCGCTCGCTCAACTGCTCACCAAACATGGTCGGAATGAAGCCCTTCATCCGCTCGGAAACCTTGCCCTGGCGGTCGATGATGATCGTCGTCGGCAGACTCTCAATGTGCAGGGCCGCGGCGAGGCCGTCTTCAAAATAGATGTTGCCATGCCAGCCCTGGGCCTTGACGAAAGGTTCCACCTCGGCGCGGCTTTCGCCCGCATTGATCGCCAGGAATACCACATCCTGGCGTCCGGCGAACTTCTTCTTCACATCCTCGATGATCGGATGCTGGGCGCGGCACGGACCACACCAGGTGGCCCAGAAGTCCATCACGACAACCTTGCCGGCCAGATCCGCCAGATGCAGCGGCGAGCCATCGAGTGAGGAAAGCGTGAACTGCATCGGGCTGCTGGCCTGCACGTTCGGGTCGAGTTTGGCCATCGCGAGACGGCGTTCGGCTTTGATCGCCGTGACGCGGTCGTAGGCCTCCAGTAAGACGTCGCCCAAGCCGGCCTCCGAGCCCTTCCAGTCTTTGTACAGTTGCGCAAGACGCTGCCGGTCTCCGCTGCGGTCCGCCGCCGACTCGTCCGAATCGGGAACCATGAAGGCGTCGGCCAGATACGCGACGGCATCGGCCGGGTGATGCGCCTGGTCAAGCCACCACCCCGCCTCGCGGGCGCTCTCGGCGGAAGGGAAGCTGTCGTAGCTCTTTTTGGCGAAATCGGCCGCTTTCTCGGGTTCGTTCAGCAGGCCCTCGGCGCGCGCTTCGTAGAGATAGGCCCGCGCGAGGCCTCGCTGCCGGTCCAGAATCTGGCGCGCTTGCTCGGGTCCGGCTTTCGGGGTCGACGTGCGCTCGATCACGAGTTTCTCGAGTTGCTGCGCGTGAGCGAGCACCTTGGTCCCGTTCTCCGCGCCGCGAAGCTTCAACTCGGCGACGATCGTGTTCTCCAGCACCTTGATGTCGTTCGGGTCCTGCGCCAGCAGGATTTCTCCATAGCGGGCGACGCGGCCGATGTCCTTGGCCTCGATGGCCGACTGGAACAAAAGTCCCTGAATTTGTAGTTTTCGCGGGTTGTCGGGATGGCGGACCAGGAACGCTTCGAGTTCGCGGATGTAGCCCTGCGGGCTGTTGGCGGCGTTGGTAAACGCCTGTTGGAGTTCCGCGTCTTCCGAAGACGGCGCCGGCGCCGCGGTCTGGCCAAGCGCGCCGGAAGCCATCAGCAGACCGGCGATGAGCAGGCGCCGTTTCACTGGGGCGCCCCCGTTTTTGCCGGCGAGGAGGCGGAGGCCGCCTGAAATTCCTCGATCAGTTTCGCGGCGCGCTCGCGTGCCATGTGCAGGAAGCTTTCGTTCTTCACAATGCGATTGAGAAGCGGATAAAACTGGCTCGGCGCGACGAGTCGCTTGTTGTCCCAAGTCGTTTCAAGCTGCAGCAGAGCGTCGTTGACCCCGAGCTGATCGAAATGCACGGTGCGGTCGACCGCGATGTAGTCCTGTTCCGTCTCGACAATTTTCTCGAAGCCGTCAGCAATCGCCTGACCGTCAGGATCGATCGTGTAATTGAACGTCACTTCGTGGTGGTCGTCGCCTTGCTCCCAGCGAAGCGTCTTGTCCCCCATGCGCGCTACCTTCAGCCCGCTTTCCAGCGGCCGCGTGAAATTTCCCAGCCTCTGGGCGAGGTCGAAAAGCATGTCCGTGTCCGATTTCGAGAGCGTGAATTTCAGCGGATCGTCGTCGTCCACCGCTTCCTGATAAGTGACGTCTCCGCTGCGCTCCACTTGAATGCGCACGTAGGCAGGCACGCTCTTGGGGAAAGACTTCGTGTAGACGATGCGCGGCGCCGGCGCCGATGCGGCCAGCAAAGGCAGCGCTGCGGCCAGGAGCAGGATGAGCCGCTTCATGCTCTCCTCCCCGCCACAACCGGGGCGCCGCATCGCGTCGCGTGGCAGATGGCGATGGCAACGGCATCGGAGGCATCCTCGGACGCGATGATCTCGTCTAATCGCAGCAGGCTTTGCACCCTCACCTGCACCTGGCGCTTCTCGGCGCGGCCGTAACCCGTCACGCTCGTTTTCACCTCAAGGGGCGAATATTCGCTCATCTCGAGGCCCGCCTCGGCGATGGCCAGCAGCACCACGCCCCGGGCGTGGCTCAACCGGATGGCGGTCTTCGCGTTCTGGGCGTAGAACACCTCTTCGACCGCGACCGCCTCGGGCGCATAGCGGGCCAGAACGTCGCGGACCCCATGCGAAATGATTTTCAACCGCTCGGCGAGCGGCTGTTTGGGCGATGTGGTCACGACGCCGGAGGCGACAAGCGTGTGGCGCACACCGTCGCTTTCGATCAGGCCGTAACCGGTGCGCTCACATCCGCAATCGATTCCGAGAATTCGCACCCGGTACTCCCGCCCGTGCCGAAGCGCCGGCTCAGGCCAACGCTTCCATTTCGCTTTCGTCGATGTCGAAGTTGGAGTAGACGTTCTGCACGTCGTCGTGTTCTTCGAGCGCCTCGCTCAGCCGCATCATCGCCGCGG
>DAIDIH010000034.1 GCA_027459465.1 Bryobacterales bacterium
ATATCTCCCCCTCGCCCTCTCGTTTCTCGGCGCCCAGTTCCGCCTCGCCCTCGCCGCCCACGCCTCCGGCGCCCGCAACGCCCACCAGATCCAGACCCAGTTCACCCGCCTCGGCATCCGCATCTGGCGCGACCGCGCCGAACAGGTCGCCCAAACCCTCGCCGCCTTTCCCCCCGCCCGCCTTGAGCGCGCCCTCCAACTCGTTTTCGTTGCCGACAAATCCCTCCGCGACGCCCGCCCCGACGACCGCCTCGTCCTCGAACACTTCGTCCTCAACCTCACCCGCCCCTGAGGCCCGGCCACTGTGGGCCGTCACGTAATCCCCACCGTCCGCGCCACCGGCCGGAAACATCTCCTCGGGCGCCCCGCCTAAACTGCCGCCGCGCGCGCCAACTCGTAAATATCCGGCGCCTCCAGCACCGGCTTCCGAGCCCCCTCCCGCGCCACACGCAGCATCGCCTGCCCGATCTGTTCCGTCGTCAAAATGTGCCGGGGAAACAACCGCCGCGCCAACGGCAGCACCGGCTTGGCCACGGCGTAGAATATCCGGTATGCCGCCGTCCTGGATCGCTCTCCATGCGCCGGCTCAATAAACCCCGGCCGGAACAGATACACCGCCCGGAACGGCAGCCTGAGCAATGCGTTCTCGGTCTTGCCCTTCACCCGCGCCCACATCACGCGGCCTTTTTCCGTGCTATCCGTGCCCGCCCCCGACACGTACACGAAGGTCATCTGCGGATTCAACCGGCTCAGCACCTCCGCCGCCGCTAGCGTGATCCCATACGTCACGCGCTCATAGTCCGCCTCGTCCATGCCCGCCGACGACACCCCGAGACAGAAGAAACACGCGTCGAATCCCGATAGTTCGCCCTCGATGTCGCCGTAGTTCGCCGGATTCGCGCGCACCAACTCCCGCAGCTTCGGATTCACCACCCCCGTCGGCGCGCGCCCGATCGTCACCACGGATTCGACTTGGGCGTCAAGCAGGCACTCGCGCAGCACGCCTTGCCCGACCATCCCCGTCGCCCCGAAAATCAGCACCCGCATCGCTGGCATCTCCGGATCCCGCGGACACACTTCACCCGCCGCGGTTTATAGAACGAAAAGAGAACGGTGAAGAGAAACGGACCCGCGCTTATGCCGCGGCAAGCTTCTTCAGACGAGCCGTCAGCCGGCTCTTGTACCGTGCCGCCGTGTTCTTCTTGATAATGCCCCACTTCGCCGACCGGTCGATCATCGAGAACGTCTCCGGAACAAGCGCCGCCGCCCCTTGGGCGTCCTTCTGCTCCAACGCCCGCCGCATCGCGCGGACCTGGTGCCGCAAACGGCTCTTCCGCGCGCGGTTCACCACTTCCCGCCGCGCCTCCTGCCGTACTCGCTTCAGGGACGAAACTGTGTTAGCCATCGATTAACGCAAATCCTCGCAAGATATTCAGTTTAAAGTGTACCACAGGCCCAAACCCCGGCGGCTCGCGCTCCCCATCACCTGCGCCCCCCTGCTCCGCAATACCTTCCACCTCTCCAACACCGGCTACGGCCGCATCGTCAGCGCCTTCATGCTCGGCATGACCGCCGCCGAAGCCCCCGTCGGCTGGTGGATCGTCGGCACGGCCCTCCACCTCGTGACCTGGTCGCAAAAGTCCGAGATGGCGACAATACGGCCAAGTGAACGCGTTGGTCCGGCTGAGCGTTATTCGGAATTGCGGTAAAGATCCAGGGCGAATGCCAACGCGTCCTTGAGCCGCTCCATGATTTCGGCGGAAAGCCTGCCAATCCTGCGTTCAAGGCGCACGGTTGGGAGAGATCCCAATCCTTGAACGTTGGCTACTGATTCACGGTCAAGAAAGGGAAGTCGCGGCAACGGGACTTCATACGGACTGTCCCTCCGTTGGGTAGTTAGAGGCACGTACAAGACTAGAGCTCGCGGCGGATCGGGGTCTTGGCGGGAAACGATGACAACTGGACGCGTCTTGGCGGCGAGTCCCAGGTCGGCCAGCCAGATCTCACCGGGTTGGGGGTTCATCAAGCAGGTCGAGGACCTCTTGTTCGGCCGAGCGCGAGCGCGCGACGTCAAGGACGTCGTGATCGGCGAGCTCTATTACCTCAGTGATGCGCTCCCTCGCTTCTGCCGCCGTCTCCGGCTTCCACTCGCGCAATCGAGCGTCCAGTTTCTCCGCCAAGGCGTCCACGATGACCTCCTGCCCTCGCTTCTAGTTTAAGCCATCGCTCCCCGGGCATTGCCACGTATACAACTCCGGGACCATGGAGGCCCCAGTCAGGAAGCGTGGCACAAAGAGCCGGCCAAAGAGATCTTCTCCGAAACATAGCCTGAGCCTGCCCTCGAAGGAATCCCAACGAGGTTACCGGCGCGCCATCGACGAGTTCATTGCGTGGTACTGCCCGGAGCCCCGATTGTCCTTCAACAAAGCCGTCGTGACTCGCTACCGGATTCATTTGGAGTCGCCTCAGCTTGCGCCGGGCACAATCGATGGCAGGCTTGCGGCGGTCACACGTCTCGCGTAGGAAGCCGCCGCTTCCGGTTTGCTCAGCCCGGATCTCGCCGCCGGCATCCGTCGGGTTACAGGGCCAAAGAATCCCGGCGTCCGGCTTGGCAACTGGCTCACCACGGACCAAGCAAGAGCCCTCTGGCAGGTGCCGGACCCGAATACGCTGAAAGGCAAGCGAGACCAAGCACTGCCCGCCATCCTCTTAGGTTGCGGGCTGCGCCGCCCGTCTGCAACGCAGCGAGGATCATTGGGCCATCGTTGATTTGATCGACACAGGCCGCCATATCCGGACGGTGCCTGCACCGAACTGAGTGAAAAGCGCCATCGACTCGTGGGTGCGCCTGCAGAATTGAGTGAAGGTCCCGTGTTTCGGTGCGTTTGTCGCGCGGGCAAGACCTGGGGAGATGGTGTCACGGAGCGGGTCGTGTGGCACGTCGTGAAGGACCGCGCCAAAAAAGCAGCCATTGAGAATCTGGCACCCCATGACCTTCGTCGGACCTGTGCCCGCCGCTGCCGCGATGCCGGAGGGGAGTCGGACCAGATTCAATTTTTGCCGGGCCACGTCTCCGTCCAGACGACCGGGGGGTGCCTTGGCTGTAAACAGCGTCTTCGAAATGCGGTCAACGACCTGATCGGCATCGAGCCCAACTGTTGAATCTATGTGGGTCGGGGACAAACCGTCAATGTGGGGGTACCCATGGCAGACCCACCATGGACTCTGGGATCGGTGGCTTTACGTTATAACGCCGTTTCAGAATCCCGCGCAGCCGTTCCTTGTAACTCTCAAACTCGCCCCGCTTTCGGACGAGCACGTCATCCAGCCCGAGGCGGTCCTCATAGTTCTTGAAAAACGTCTGCTCTATCGTGAAGCAGGTGAGCAGCATAGAGAACAAGGACATCGCCCAAAAGCGTGGATCGGCACCGCAGTACCGAAACTCCCACGCTTTCGGCTGGCCGTCTGCGGACTCGCGGATTTTGAAACGGTCGCAGATCGCATTGAGGGTAGCGTGCGAGCCAGTTTCCGACAGTTGGCCCCACGTACGGTGCAACTCCTCCAGCCCTTTGAATAGGTCCTCTCGCTTGTGACGTTCAAATGCGTTGCTAAATGCCTGGTGGTCTTCGTTCTTGCTGAGCCATACTTTCTGAAGCTGGGGGTCGGCAAGCATCCTGTGAGCATGCGCAACGAATTCGATGGCATCCCGGAGAATCGAACGGGCCTCCGCTAAGCATCCTGAAAAAGCTAATTCGATACTAACGCGTATCTTGGAATGTGCGTTGAAGAAGAGAATCAGAGGGAACCACTGGTTTACATTTCCAGGTGGCTTGAGATCGCTGAACTCGTGAAGCCAGATAGCATCCAGGAGAGTGTAGTACCGCCACATCTCTGGGAAGCCCTGAATGCTGGCGAAGAAGTTGTTCCGCTTAGCCCTGTAGTACTCTTTGTAATCCGCCGGAATGTGCCGTGATTCAAATGGAACGAGGAGATCGCTCTCCTGTGGCTCGCTCGTCTTTGGGGGCGCGTTTTCCATTGAGGTAGCTCAGCTTTCGGAGCGCGGGCGGTCCTGACCACTTCGGGGGTCTCGGCGAACGCTGCCACGGCAACTTGCGTCCGCTCGGAGACCGTGCCGACCTGGTCGTTGTGCTGCCTCCAGTCTAGCAATGCCGCCGTGAGCGTCAAAACCCTGTAATTGGCGAGCCTCCCGTTGAGGTGCTGCCACATGGCCATTTAACGCCCAACTCGTCGAACCACCTTCACCCACACTCGCCGAACAGCGCGCCCCCCACGCCGCAGGCCCGCCGCCACAGCCCCGCTCCTCCCGGCCCGGTATCCGCCCGAGCAACCAACACCACGCCCACTTCCCTCCCGCCCCCCGATGCTATCGTGGACCAAGCCATGTCCCACCCCGCCGCCGCCCCGCTTCCCCCGCTCCGGCGGCAGGTCCGCTGGCGCATCCTCGCCCTCCTGTTCGCCATCACCGTCATCGCCTTCATTGACCGCCAGACCCTCTCCGTGGCCGCCCCCCTGCTCCGCAATACCTTCCACCTCTCCAA
>DAIDIH010000035.1 GCA_027459465.1 Bryobacterales bacterium
CTCGTACAGCTACAGCGCGAAAAGGATGCCCGTGAGGCGGAGCTGAACAGTTTGTTGAACCGCCGTCCCGGATCGCCTCTTGGCAAGCCTCCAGAGCCTCAGCCGCAGGTATTACCTACAACGCTCAGTGATCTCTATAAATACGCCGAACAGAATGCGCCGATGCTTAGCCGCGACCAAAAAATGATTGAGCGCAGCGAACTCGCCGTCAACCTCGCCCGCAAGGATTATTATCCAGACTACACAATCTCAGCCGGCTACTTCAATCAAGGCAGCATGCCGGCGATGTACCAGGCTCGAGTCGATATCAAGGTGCCGCTGTACTTCTGGAGGAAACAGCGAGCGGAAGTCGCCGAACAGGCGCAGTCGCTGGTGGAATCTCGCCGGAATTATGAGGCCACCAACCAGAACCTGCATTTTCGTATCAAAGATGACTACCTGATGGCCGACACTTCGTCGCGGCTTGTAGACCTTTACGGCAAGACGGTGATCCCACAATCGAGCCTGGCTTTGGAGAGCTCCTTGTCTTCCTATGAGACGGGCACAGTGGATTTTTTGTCCGTGCTCACGAACTACGTAACGGTGGTCGAGTACGAAATGAACTATTACGAGGAACTACAGAACTTTTATCTGGCGCTCAGCCGGCTCGAAGAGATGACTGGGCTCTCCCTGATTAAGTGAGGCAAATGTGATGCGAATTGGACGAATTATATTCTCTATCCTGGCGCTCGGGGCCATGTTCGTGGCGGGTTACGGTTACGGCCGTTGGTTTGGAAAGGGTGCAAGCGCCGACACGGCGAGTAAGGGCGGCCGGAAGATCCTCTACTATCAGGACCCAATGCATCCCTCTTACAAGTCCGACAAACCGGGAGTCGCTCCGGATTGCGGCATGAAACTCGTGCCGATCTATGAGGGTGGAGAGCAGGCTGGTCAACCGGTCGCTTCTCAGCGGAAGATTCTGCATTACCATGACCCCAAGAATCCGAGCTACACCTCCGACAAGCCGGGAATCAATCCGGAAACGGGCAATGAGCTGGAGCCGGTCTACGCGGGCGATGCTTCCAGCATGCCGATGGGCACGATCAAGGTCAGTCCGGAGAAGCAGCAGCTAATCGGGGTCACCTACAGCACGGTCGAAGGCTCCGCCGGGGTTCATACCTTTCGGGCGGTCGGCAAGGTGGCCTATGACGAAACACGGATTGCCAAGGTGCACTCCAGAATCGATGGCTGGGTGGACAAGGTCTACGTGGATTTCATCGGCAAACTGGTCGAGAAGGGGCAGCCGTTGCTGACGATCTACAGCCCCGATCTGCTGGCGACCGAGGAGGAGTTCCTCATTGCGCTGAAGGGCAAAGACATGATGAAGAAGAGCACGCTCGAAGGCGCAATCCAACAGGGCGACTCTCTGCTCGCGGCCGCCCGCAAGCGACTAGAGCTCTGGCAGCTGAGCGACGCTCAGATCGACGAGATCGCCAAGACCGGCAAGCCGGTCACGTACATCACGCTTTACTCGCCGATCTCGGGTTATGTAGACACCCGCAATGCTTTTCCGAAACAAAAGATAACGTCCGATACAGATCTGTTTACCGTCGTGGACCTGAGCAAGGTTTGGATCATGGCGGATGTGTTTGAGTACGAGGCCCCGATGGTCAAGCTGAACCAACAAGTCCGCGTCAGCATATCCTATATGCCTGGCAACAGCTTTTCCGCGCGGGTGGATTACATCCAGCCGCAGGTGGATCCCATGACCCGCACGATGAAAGTGCGCCTTGAGGCGGAGAATCCGAAATTATTGCTGAAGCCCGACATGTACGTAGACGCAGAGTTCCGCGTGGAAATTCCGCGGCGAGTTACCGTTCCGTCAGAGGCCGTCCTGGATTCCGGCCTCAAGAAGACGGTGTTCGTCGACCGTGGCAACGGCTACATCGAGCCGCGTCAGGTGGAGGTTGGCGAGAGGATTGGCGACCGGCTGGAGATTCGGCAAGGATTACAGCCGGGAGAGCGTATCATGACGTCTGGCAACTTCCTAATCGATTCGGAAAGTCAGTTGAAATCCGCAGCCAGCGGAATGTCCGGGATGCCTGGAATGCCGGGAATGGCCCCCGAGTCCGGCGGCTCTAAAGGATCGCCCCCGCCAGCCAGCGGCGCTAAACCAGCAGGCCAACCCGGTCAGCCGGGCATGCCTGACACGCCGGGCATGTCAAGTCCCAAGAAGGAGCCGAGCATGCCCGATATGCCCGGAATGCCGGCGCCCAAATCGGAGCGGAAACATGATTAACCGGATCATAGAATTTGCGGGCCATAACAAATTCCTCATTTTCATTTTGATCGGCTTTGCGTTCGCTGCAGGCATCTATTCGATGCTCAACATGCCGCTGGATGCAATTCCGGATCTGAGCGACACGCAGGTCATTATCTATTCTCGCTGGGACCGAAGCCCGGACATCATGGAGGACCAGGTTACATATCCGATCGTCACCGCCATGCTTGGTGTGCCCCATGTGAAGGCCATCCGCGGGTTCTCCGACTTCGGATACTCTTACGTGTACGTCGTCTTTCAAGACGGCACGGACATCTACTGGGCCCGGTCGCGCACACTGGAATACCTCTCCGGCGTAGTACCTCGACTGCCGCAGGGCGTGAATACCGAGCTTGGTCCGGACGCCACCGGTGTGGGTTGGGTCTTCCAATACGTCCTGACGGATACCACGGGGAAGCAGAAGCTGGACGATCTGCGGTCCTACCAGGACTGGTTCTTGCGCTATGCTCTCCGCGCCGTCCCTGGCGTGGCCGAGGTGGCGCCCATCGGCGGTTTCGTGCGGCAGTACCAGGTGAATGTAGATCCGGACCGCCTCCAGGCTTACAACATCCCGATCCAGAAAGTGGTCGAGGCGGTGCGCCAGGGAAACAACGATGTTGGGGGGCGACTTGTGGAGTTCAGCGGGGCGGAATACATGGTCCGCGGGCGGGGCTACGCCAAGTCCGAGGACGACATCCGTGAGATTGTCCTGGCTAACAGCCCGGGCGGCGTGCCGATCCGTGTTGCGGATGTGGGAACCGTCGTACTGGGCCCGGACATCCGCCGCGGCATCGCCGACTGGAACGGAAAGGGCGACGCCGTCGGCGCCATCGTGGTGATGCGCTATGGCGAGAACGCGCTTGCGGTGATCGACCGGGTGAAGCAGAAGCTCAAGGACATCGAGCCCAGCCTTCCACCTGGCGTTAAGATCGAGACCGCATACGACCGCTCAGAGCTGATCCACCGTTCGATCGAGAATCTGAAGGATACGCTCATTGAAGAAATCACAATTGTCTCGATCATTATCTTGATCTTCCTCTGGCACATTCCGAGCGCGATCATCCCCGTATTTACCATCCCGATCGCGATCGTCATCTCGTTCATCCCCATGAAGATGATGGGGCTGACCTCGAATATCATGTCGCTGGGCGGAATCGCGATTGCCATTGGCGCGATGGTGGACGCCGCCATTGTCGTCGTCGAGCAGACGCACAAGAAGCTCGAAGAGTGGGAGCGCACCGGGCGCCACGAGGACTATCACCGGGTCGTGATCAATGCGGTGAAGGAGGTCGGTGGCCCGAGTTTCTTCGCGCTGCTCGTCATCGCGGTCGCATTCCTGCCGGTCTTGACGCTCGAATCGCAGGAAGGCCGGCTCTTCAAGCCGCTGGCCTACACGAAGAACTTCTCAATGATCATCGCGGCAGTCCTGGCGATCACCTTGGATCCGGCGATGCGGTTGCTGTTCACGCACATGAAGAACTTCGAGTTCCGGCCGCGCTGGCTCGCCCGCGTGACGAACGCCGTTCTGGTCGGCAAAATCCATTCCGAGGAGAACCACCCGATCAGTAAGATCCTGATCCGCCTTTACCACCCGGTGTGCGCCTGGACCTTGCGGTGGAAGTACCTGGTGATTGCAGGCGCCGTTGCGATGGTCGTCCTGACGGTTCCTATTTACGAGAAGTTGGGTTCAGAGTTCATGCCGCCTTTGGATGAGGGGACGTTGCTGTACATGCCTTCCACCTTGCCCGGCATTTCGGTCGGCGAGGCCCAAAAGCTGCAACAGATCCAGGACAAGATCATCATGCAGTTCCCCGAGGTGCAGTCGGTCTTCGGGAAAGCCGGGCGGGCGGAGACATCCACCGATCCCGCGCCCTTCTCCATGTCGGAGGTGACGATCGTGCTGAAGCCCCAATCCGAATGGCCAAAGATCAAGACTTGGTACTCGGATTGGGCGCCGGAGTGGTCCAAAAATGTCTTCCGGCGATTCACGCCTGACCACATTTCGTCGTCCGAGCTTACCGACCAGATGGACGAGGCGTTGAAAATCCCGGGCGTCGCCAACTCCTGGACGATGCCGGTCAAGGGCCGCATCGACATGCTGACAACGGGCGTCCGCACGCCAGTTGGCATCAAAGTCTACGGCTCCGATCTGAACGAGATCCAGCGAATCGCGACAGACATCGAAGGCCTCCTGCCCAAGGTTCAGGGGACACGCAACGTTTTTGCCGAACGCACCGGCGGCGGTTACTTTGTCGACTTCGACTGGAAGCGCAAGGAGATCGCCCGCTACGGCTTGACGATCAATGACGTGCAGGATGTCGTGATGAGCGCCATCGGGGGTGAGAACGTCACCACGACCGTCGAGGGGCGCGCGCGGTACCCCGTCAACGTACGGTACTTCCGGGATTTTCGCAGCGATATCGGCCGCCTGGGCCGCGTGTTGGTCCCGGTCATGGACGGCAAACAGCAAATCCCCATCTCGCAGTTGGCCGACATCAAATTGGTCTCAGGCCCCTCGATGATCCGGGATGAGAACGCAATGCTGAACGGCTACGTTTACGTGGATGTGGCCGGCCGTGACGTAGGGAGCTATGTCGAAGAGGCGAAAAAAGTGGTGCGCGAGAACATAAAGCTGCCGGCGGGTTATGCGCTGGAGTGGAGCGGCCAGTATGAGTCGATGCAGCGGGTGAAGGCGCGGCTGACCATAATCTTACCGTTGACCGTATTCCTGATTATGATGCTGCTGTACATGAACACGAGATCCGGGGTCAAGACCATGCTGATCATGTTGGCGGTCCCATTCTCTGCCGTGGGCGCCATCTGGTTCCTGTATTTCCTGGGCTATAACATGAGCATCGGAGTTTGGGTCGGCTTGATCGCGCTGATGGGCGTGGACGCGGAAACGGCGGTGTTCATGCTGCTGTACCTTGACCTTGCCCACGACCAGGCCAAGGCGGAAGGCAGGCTCAACAGCCTCCATGACCTGCAGGAAGCGATCATGCACGGGGCGGTCAAGCGAATCCGGCCAAAGTTCATGACCGTGGCCTGCATGTTCACGGGGCTGGTCCCGATCATGTGGTCGGCCGGGACCGGCGCCGACGTGATGCGGCGCATCGCGGCTCCTATGATTGGAGGGATCTTCACCTCATTCATTCTTGAACTGGTGGTTTATCCGGCAATTTACGAGGTATGGAAATGGCACTTCGAATTGAAAAGAGAACTCAGATTACGGCAGGCTTAATTGCATTGCTGCTCGCCCCCGCGGCATTCTCGCAACAACAGTTGCACTACCAAGTCTGGCGCGGGAAATCGCGAGTCGCGAACCTGCCGCCCCGCTTCAAGAAGGTCGGAAACATGGGTACGCTGACCGTCTCGGATTCCGGTATTTCGTTCGAAGAAACTGGAAGAGGCGCGAAGAAGCCGAAGCATCCAAAGCTCTGGCATTGGGCGTACCCGGATATCGAACAACTGAAGATTTCACCGAAGTTGCTTACGGTGCTGACGTATAAAGACAACGCGTGGAAATTCGGGGCGGATCGGCAATACGACTTCGACCTGGTGTCAGAGGGGACGTTCACCGATGCGTATGATCTCTTAAAGAATCGCCTGGATCAGCGACTCGTTGCGGAGATTCCGGACAAGGCCGCGACGCCTCTTTGGGAAATTCCGGTGAAGCATCTGCTTCGGTTTGGCGGTGATCAAGGTGTGCTCCAGGTGGCAGCTGACGCAATCGTCTACAAGTCTCAGAAGGACGGGGAATCACGCACCTGGCGTTACGAGGATATCGAGAACATCAGCAGTTCCGGGCCGTTCCAGTTGACGGTTACCACCTTCGAGCGCGCGAAGACGCATTACGGCGATCGTAAAGGGTTCAACTTCCAGTTGAAGGAGCGGCTCGACGAAAAGAAATACAACGCGCTATGGCGGCGGCTGAACCAGGAAAAGGGCCTCGATCTTCTTAGCGAATATCGGGACGCCCAAGACAAAGAAACGAGAGCGACGCTCAGTGCCCGGCAGAGCAAATCAGCAGAGCCGAGGAAAGAGATCCAGCAGCAATGAAAGGTCGTGACGGTGGGCCGGACGGCATTATTCCACCGACTGTGCCCTAGCCGCCAGAATTGTCCACTTTGGGAGGCAAGGGATTTGAGCCGCCATAAGAGGGGCTCATTTCACTTCCGAAATTGTTTTGAGCCAAACTCCAGATGCTCCGCCTTTTTCAAAAAGTGTTCCGGTCACCTTGACCTTCTTCTCGATGAACGGCATGAGCTTGGTATTCGGATTCTCATGGTCAACGGCGACGATGCTGTATAGCTTGCCGGCGTCATCAACAATCGCGAGCGGTACGCCTTTCTTTGCGCATTCTTGTGCGCAGTTTAGGTGATCTGGTCCCGAACTGTCGTGAGCGATGTAGCAACCCGTGTCGACCACGGTTCCGGTTAACGTAATAGGCCTCTGCGTATGTTCATCGCTTGCAAATCCCGCACCGAGGCCGAGCGTCAGGACCATACATAGGAGAA
>DAIDIH010000036.1 GCA_027459465.1 Bryobacterales bacterium
CCCTCTCCTCCGAACCCGGGAGCCATTTGACCGGGTTCGTAGCAAGTGTCAAGCAAGCGCGATGCCAGAGAGCCGCGACTCGCGATATCAGAGGTTTAGCGCGACGACGTGAGAAACAGTTACGCTCCCGCGGGTGGAGTCGCGAAAGATTTACCAGGGTATGGGGATGGCTACCGGCGCAGAGGGTCCTCGACCCAGGGTGGAGTTGCCTGGATGAGGCGGCCTAACTCGGGCTCGAGTTGTTCGATCTTTTCTTTCATTCGCCACGCGACTTCGCGATAGCTGAAGTGGCCTTTCACGCCGGAGCGGAGGCGGGAGATGTATTCGGCTTCGGCGAAATCCATCTTAAATAAGAAGCGGGAACGGGTGCCGAGGGGCAGGACGTAGTGAGAACCCGGGGCGGGGAGTTCACCCGAGGCCGCGAGCGCGCGGCTCATGCGGGTGGAGTAGTCGGCTTCGAGGCCGATTTCGCTGAGGAGCGGGGGCGTCGAAAAGCCGAGATCTCCGGTATAGGTTTGGCGGAACTGGTGGCAGCGGCGGTGGCGGTGGAGGTCGCGGTAGGCGCCGATGTCGATGACGAGGTCGAAGACATACGGCCCGCCGCGAAAGCCGCGGAGCAGTTCGTCTTTTGACGTCCGGGAGCGGAGGGCGGCGTCGACGATTTCGGCGCGGAGTTTTGCGCTTGCTGAGCGGGTGAATTCGTAGAGCGCGGCGTAGGGCCAGTTCGTGACGGGATAGAGCAGCGTGGCGGCGATGTCGGCGGGGACGTCGCCGGCGCGGGTGAGGGAGACCATGTCGTCTGAGTGCGGCGGGCGCGGCGGGAGGTTTTGCGCGGCCCAGGTTTGCAGATCTTCGCGAGAGCGGATCGAGTGCTCGTCGGGTTCGAGGTGGCGGGCGAGGGTGGGAGCGACGGGGTGTGCAGCGCTGGATCCGGATTTGGAGCGGAAGTGGCGTCCGGAGCTGGAGCCGGACTGGGAGTGCGCGGCTCCGTCCTCGAAGGTACAATCCGGCGGGGCTTCGCAGGCGGCGGCGATTTCGGCGGCGAGCGAGCGGAGTTCGGCGTAGCCGGAGGAGCGGAGGCGGCGGACCTGGCGCTCGAGGGTGCGGATGCTGGTGATCTGGCCGACGCCGGTGGGGACGCCGAAGGGGAGAAGGTAGCGGGCGACGTCGAAGGCGCGGGCGGCGAGGTTGCGTTCGTAGGCGTCGGGCTTCAAATCATCCGGGCGGGGCAGGCGCTCGCGGAGAGCCTCGAGGGCGGCGGCGTGGGTGGCGGTGTAGCCTTCGATCAGCGCCTGGGTTTCGGAGCGGTAGCGCTCGCGCTGGGGGTCGTCGAATTCGGGCGGATCCACGACGCCGCCGCGGGAAAAATTCTGATAACGGGACGAGCGCGCCTGGCCGTCCCACAGCACTTCGTCTTCGACTTCGGCGGCGGCGAGTTCGCTGATGCCTTCGAAGCAGAGCGTGACGTGGCCCAAGTCGGCGATGGAGGCGTGGCCGTACTGGAAGTAGAAGCTCTCGAGGAATTTTTTCGCGTCGTGGCTTCGCACCCAGGCGATGGAATCGCGGATGGAATCGGGCGAGCGGCTGTAGCGGGCGAGCGCGTAGGCGCACTGCTCGGGCGGCATTGGGGCGACGGTGAGGACTCGCTTCGGGTTTCCGGCGGGCAAGACGCTATGATAACGGATTCCATGGAAATTCGAATTCAGAAACTGTCGCCCGAGGCCACACTGCCGGCTTATGCGCACGGTCCGGACGAGGATTCCGGGATGGACCTGCGCGCGCTCGAATCGGTGACGCTTGCGCCGGGCAAAGCGGCGCTGGTTCCCACCGGCCTGGCGATCGAGTTGCCGCCGGGGTTTGAGGCGCAGATCCGGCCGCGGAGCGGGCTGGCGCTGAAGCACTCGATCACGCTGCCAAACTCTCCGGCGACGATCGATCCGGGCTATCGCGGGGAGATTCGCGTGATTTTGTTGAACCTCGGCGCGGAGCCTTACGTAGTGGAGAAAGGCGACCGGATCGCGCAGATGGTGATCGCGCGGTATGAGCGCGTCGAGTGGGTGGAGGGAAACCTGGCCGAGAGCGCGCGCGGCGCGGGAGGGTTTGGTTCGTCTGGGAGGTAGAGGGCGGGCGGGAAGGTAAGTGGAGGTTAGAATGGGGAGATTATGAGCGAAGGAGCCAATCTTCAGAACCGCCGCGTGGCGGTGTATGTCGACGCAATGTATCAGGAGATGGAAGTCTGGTACCCGTATTTCCGCCTGCAGGAAGCGGGCGTGGAAACCATCTTAGTAGGGTTCGAAGCGGGCAGGACTTACGCGAGTAAGTTCGGCTATCCGGCGGTGGCGCAGAAATCTTACGAGCAGTTACGGCCGGCCGACTATGACGGCGTGGTGATTCCGGGCGGCTACGCGCCGGATCATATGCGCCGGCACGCGCGGGCGACGCAGTTCGTAAAGGAGATGGACGCGCAAGGGAAGCTCGTGGCGAGTATCTGCCATGGCCCGTGGGTGCTGTGTTCGGCGGGCGTGCTGCGAGGGCGGAAGGCGACGTGTTTCTTCGCAATCAAGGACGATGTGATCCACGCCGGCGCCGAGTATGAAGACGCCGAGGTGGTAGTGGACAGGAACCTGGTGACGTCGCGGAAGCCGGAGGATCTGCCGGCGTTCTGCCGCGCTCTGCTCGAGGTGCTGGCCAAGGGTCCGGCGCGCGGCTAGAAGATCCCATGGCCGCGAACGGTTGCGCGATCTCTGTCGCCGGACTCCGAAAGGCTTACGGCCCGGTGGAGGCGGTGCGGGGCATCGACTTCGAGGTACGCACGGGGGAAGTCTTCGGGCTGCTGGGACCGAACGGCGCGGGGAAGACGACGACGGTCGAAATTCTTGAAGGGTTGCGGGCGCGCAGCGCGGGCGAGGTGCGCGTGCTGGGATTCGACCCCGGCGTTCAGATCCGGTCGCTGAAGGACCGGATCGGGGTTTGCCTGCAGGCGACGAATCTGCCCCCGAAGATCCGGGTGCATGAAGCGCTCGAGTTATTCGCGTCGTCTTACTCGCGGACGAGCTCGACCGAGGCACTGCTCGAGCGGCTGCAACTGACTGAGAAACGCAACGAGTACTACATGCGCCTTTCGGGCGGGCAGAAACAGAGGGTGGCGCTGGCGCTCGCGCTGGTGAACGATCCGGATCTGCTGTTTCTGGATGAGCCGACGACGGGGCTGGATCCGCAGGTGCGGCTGGAGATTCATCGCGTGATCGAAGAGTTGCGCGATGCGCACCGGACGGTTGTGCTGACGACGCATTACATCGAAGAAGCCGAGCGGCTGTGCGACCGGGTGGCGATCATCGATTCGGGCCGGATCATTGCGCTGGGCACGCCGCGGGAGATTCAGGAGAAAGCGCAAGCGCGGAGCGTGATCGAGATCCGGTGCGAGCAGGCATTGCCGGAGGCGGCGCCGGTGTTTCTTGCGGAACTGAAGCATGCGATCTCGGACGACCGCAAGCGACTGACGGTGACCTGCGACCGTCCGGCGCGGGCGCTGGTGGACTTGGTGAAGTGGATCGACGCCTGCGGCGCGGAGTTGGCCGACATTCATCTGAAGCGGCCGACGCTCGAAGACGTGTTCATTGAAATGACGGGCCGGAAACTGCGCGAATGAAATTCACTCTGACGCACATCCTTGTGAACCTGAAGCTGACTGCGCGGGACCGCGCGGTGCTGTTCTTTACCTACGCGTTTCCGCTGGTGTTCTTCTTTCTGTTCGGCGAGCTGAGCAAAGCGCGGGAAGGCGCGGCGGTGCTGCAGATCGTGACCATGGTGCTGGTGATCGGCGTTCTGGGCGCGGGATTTTTCGGCGCCGGGATGCGGGCGATCATGGAGCGCGAGAACAACATCCTGCGGCGGTTCAAGGTGGCTCCGATCACGCCGGCGCCGATTGTGATCTCGTCGCTGCTGGTCGGGCTGATCAGCTATCTGCCGTCGGCGGTGCTGATCGTGGTGCTGGCGCATTTCATCTACGGCATGAGCTGGCCAGTGGCGCCGGTGTCGTTCCTGGTTTTCGTTTCGGTGGGTGTGTTGAGCTTCCGGGCGCTGGGCTCGATTCTGGCTTCGGTGGTGAACACGATGCAGGAGAGCCAGATCCTGATCCAGGTGTTCTACCTGCCGATGCTGTTTTTAAGCGGGGCGACGATTCCGCTGGAAATTCTGCCGCACTGGCTGCAGATTGCGGCGCAGTTTCTGCCGGCGACGCATTTGTTTACGGGGCTGCAGGCGATTTTGGTGCAGGGCCAGCCGGTGTGGCGGCAGATGACCGCGGTGGCGGCGCTGGTGGCGGCGATGGTGCTGGGGGTGTTCCTGAGCGTGAAGCTGTTCCGGTGGGAGAAGGAAGAAAAGATTCCGGCGGCGGCGAAGCTGTGGGTTGCGGCGGTGTTTGCGCCGTTCCTGGTGCTGGGGGTGTGGGAGGCGCACACGCAGGCGAGTCTGGAGCAGCAGAAGATTCTGACGCGGCAGATCGAGCGGAGGCGGACCTGGCTGATCCGGAATGCGCGGATTTTCATCGGCGACGGACGGGTGATCGAGTCGGGCGCGGTGCTGATCAAAGAAGGGAAGATCGCGCAGGTGTTTTCGGGCGGGGCTCCGGATGCGGCGGCGCTCCACGCCGAACCGGTGGACGCCAGCGGCCAGACGCTGCTGCCGGGGCTGATTGACGCGCATGTGCACCTGAGCGCGCCGGGCGGGTTCTACGCGAACGCGAGCGAGTACACCAAGCCGCGGCGGCTGGAGAGAGAACTGGCGGCGTATCTGTACAGCGGCGTGACGGCGGTGAAGAGCGTGGGCGATCCGCTGGATGCTATGCGGGCGCTGCGGCCGGAGATCGCGTCGGGCGCGTGGCTCGGCGCGCGGCTTTTCTTTTGCGGCCCGCTGTTCACGGCGCCCGGAGGCCACGGCACCGAATATACGGCCCAGTTGCCGGCGACGTATCGTGAGCAGTTCAACGCGCAGTTCGTGAGGTTGCCGAAAGACGAGGGCGAGGCGCGGGCGATGGTGGATGCGCTTCAAAAAGATGGCGTCGACGGCATCAAGGCGGTTCTCGAATCCGGATGGAGCGGGCATCTGTATAACCGCCTGCCGACGTCCATTTTCGATGCGGTGGCCGGGGAGGCGCATCGCGACCGGCTTCCGATTGTGGTTCACACGGGCGATGTAGCGGATGTGACCGACGCGGTGAAGGCGCGGGTGGAGGGGATCGAGCACGGCTCGTTCCGCGCGGCGATTCCCGATGCGTTGTTTGCGCAGATGCGCGCGCAGGGGACGGCGTACGACCCGACGCTTGCGGTGGTGGAGGCGATGGCGGATCTGGCGGCGGGGAAGACGGAACCGCTCGATCGGCCGCTGGTGCAGCAGATCGGGCCGGAGAACCTGCTCAGCGGGACGAAGAAATTCCTTGCTTCCGCGGAAGGGAAGGCGCTGATCGCGCAGCTTCCGAAGCCGGACTTGCGGATCGCCGAGGACAATCTGCGCCGGGCCTGGAAGGCGGGCGTGATGCTGGTGACCGGGACCGACTCGGGGAATCCGATGCTGATCCACGGTCCGGCGCTGCACCGGGAATTGCAACTTTGGGTGGAGGCGGGCGTGCCGGCGGCGGTGGCCTTGCAGGCGGCTACGGGCAACGCCGCGCGCTTGCTGCGCGAGCAGGATCATCTCGGGCTGATCGAACCGGGCCGCGACGCGAGCCTGCTGCTGGTGGACGGCGACCCGGCCAGCGACATTCATCGCACGGAGAGCATCCGGCAGGTGTTTTTCGAAGGCGAGCAGATCGACCGGCCGGGGCTGTTCGATCAGAAGTAGGGCGGTGGGCGGGAGGTCGATCGCGCGCCGAGCGTGCGCCGGCCCTTGCCACGCCCGTCATTTCAGGCGTCGTTGACACTCCACCATGAAGTGCCGGCGGACCTCTTTCTTTTCTGGGGAAATCAAATTTCGGCCGATCGCCGCGCGCGCTCCGCCTAACAACTGCTTATCGATGTCGCGGGGAATTTGACCGGCAGTCTCCACAGCGTCCACCAGAGCACGAACCTCGGTCTGTTCCAGCCTCGCCGCGACTTGCGCGGCCACGGTCCTGAGGTGGTCCGGGGGCTCTGTTCCGTTGGCTATGGCGACTACGGGCACCTCCGCTTCGTCATGCGAGGTTTCCTGGCAACGTAGGAACGCGAGATGTCCTCAGCGGACCATTCGTGCGTGGAATCCGCCTCCCTTTGTGCCAACATGACTGAGACACCTTCCCCGCCGTCAATTACTGTAGAGGGCGGAGAAAGAATCCCGTTCAGTGCCCAAGTCGAATCTCAACCAGTTGCCTGTAGAACAGACGGAGTTGGCGGCTCCGCAGC
>DAIDIH010000037.1 GCA_027459465.1 Bryobacterales bacterium
GTTAGCGCTTGGAGAACTGGAACCGCTTGCGCGCGCCCTTCTGGCCATATTTCTTTCGTTCGTGTGCGCGCGGGTCGCGGGTGAGAAAACCGAGTTGCTTCAGCTTCGGACGCAGCTCGGCATTGAATTCGACAAGAGCCCGGGCGATGCCCAGGCGGACGGCGCCGGCCTGGCCGAGCACGCCGCCACCGTTGGCGAGCACGAGGACGTCGAACTTGTCGGACGATTCGGCTGCCAGAAGCGGCTGACGCACGAGAGCGCGAGCCGATTCGTTGGGGAAATAATCTTCAAAGGGCCGGCCATTCACTGTGATGGCGCCTTTGCCGGGCCGCAGGATGATCCGGGCGACCGACGTTTTGCGCCGGCCGGTTCCACGATGCTGAACTAACGCTGCCATTCTTGTATCTTTCCGTTCTAGAGGGCCAGCGCCACCGGCTGCTGTGCCTGGTGCGGATGCTTGGGGCCCGCGTAAACATTCAACTTCCGGTACATATGTTTGCCGAGCTTGGTTTTCGGCAGCATACCGGCAACCGCTTCTTCCACGAGCCGGACGGGCCGCACCGCGCGCACCGTGCGCGCCTTAGTTTCGGTGAGGCCGCCGGGGTAGCCCGAGTGGCGGCGATAGACCTTTTGCTCTTCCTTGCGGCCGGTGAGCTTCACCTTTTCCGCGTTGATGACGATCACATGATCGCCGGTGTCCAAGAACGGGGTGTAAGTGGGCTTGTGTTTGCCCATCAGCAGCATCGCCGCACGGCTCGCCAGACGGCCGAGAACCTCGCCCTCGGCGTCGATGACGTGCCATTGGCGCACCACTTCCCCCTTGGACGGGAATTTGGTTTTCATACAGACAGACTTATCTCCGTGGTGTTCTTACAAACACTTTAGTTTAGCTATTTTCTTTGGATGGTGTCAAATGCGAGAATTATCCAGGGTGCACGACTAGAAAGTGATTGAAACGGGAGAAACCGTGTCTGGTTGCGATTGCGCCGGAGTGTCTGACAGCGTGTACAGCCGTCAGGAGGATCCATGCCCGCTTCCGATCTCGATGCTCTGCGTCAGCAACGCGAGCAACTTAAAACCCAGTTGGCCACCACCGGGGACATGCGGCCTGGCTCGCTGGTGGCGCGCTACCGCAAGTGCGGTAAAGCCTCGTGCCGTTGCGCCAAGAAGGGCGCCCTGGGCCACGGCCCCTCGTATTCGCTCACCCATGCCGTGAAGGGCAAAACCATCACCAACGTGATCCCGGTAGGGCCCGCGGTCGAGCACACCCGCCAACAGATTGACGAGTACCACCGCTTCCGTCAACTCGTCCAGCAACTGGTCGCGGTCTCCGAGCAGATCTGCGACCTTCAGTTGCGGCAACCGCGGGAGACGGAACAAGACAATAAAAAAAACCGCGCTCGACGGCCTTCTGGCCTCTGAGATCCTGTGGGATGTCGAAGCGCTGCTGGGGCGGCAGAGCCTTCCGGATCTCGATCTGGAGGCGTTGGAGACGGCGGTGCGCCGGCAGGCGCTGCACTTGGCCGGCCGCGCCGTCGAGCAACGGCTCAATGCCGATCACTCAGACGGGCAGGCCGCGCAGGCCGACTGCGGATGCGGCCAGTTGGCGCGGTACGCGGGACGGGGGACCAAGACATTCGCCAGTGTCCTGGGGCCTCTGAAACTCCAGCGGGCCTACTTTCACTGCGCGGCCTGCGGGAAAGGATTTTGCCCGCGCGACCGGCAATTGGGTTTGGAGGATACCTCGCTTTCCCCAGCGGTGACGCGCATGGTGGCCGCCGTAGCCTCGATGGTGAGTTTCCAAGAAGGCAGTCAACTGCTCGGCGAATTGGCGGGCGTCGTGGTGGAGGCCCGGCAGGTCCAGCGCAGCGCGGAAGCGCTGGGCCAGGAAATCGCCGAGGATGAGAGACTTCACGCCCAGCCGCTGGAACAGACGCCGCTGCCCGCAACGTTGTATCTGGGCATCGACGGTACAGGCATTCCCATGCGGGCGGCCGAGTTGCAGGGACGCCACGGCAAACAACCGGACGGGACGGCCAAGACGCGCGAGGTGAAATTATGCACCATCTGGAGTGCCGAAGCGCGAGATGCCCCGGACCGGCCGGTGCGGGGTGAGGGATCCGTTAGCTACGCCGCGGCGATCGAAAGCGCGGCCACCGCCGATACCGACCAAACGCCTGCCGCCTTCCCCCAGCGTGTGCTCCGGGAGGCCGCCCGCCGCCGCTTCCCGCAAACGGAGCGAACGGTGGTATTGGGGGATGGCGCGCCCTGGATCTGGAACATCGCCCGCGAACTGTTTCCCCGGGCCGTCCAGGTGGTAGACCGCTTTCACGTCAAACAGCACCTCAGCGATGTCTCCAAGGCCATCTACGCAACCGATCCCCAATCCGCCCGCCAGTGGGCTCAGAGACGGCAGGAAGAACTCGACAGCGGCCGTCTGCCGGACCTGTTGCGAGCCCTGCGCCGCCAGGCTGACCGCTCCGATGCAGCCAGAAAATGCCTTCAATACATCCATCGCAACCGCGAGCGCATGAGATATCCAGCCTTCGAGGCCATGGGCTTATGCACCTCGACCAGCGTCGTGGAAGCGGGCTGCAAAGTGGCCATCGGCACGCGCTTGAAACGCGCAGGCATGCACTGGTCCATCCCAGGAGCAAACTCGATCATCGCTCTCCGCTGTTGCCGGCTCAGCGGCCGCTTTCAAGATTTTTGGGAGCGTCGCTCCGAGCACCGGAAGGCCGCTTGATGCCTACCCCAATCACTTTTTTGTCGTGCACGCCTCGGCGCGCCATGGCCCTACGGCGGGTAGGGCGGAAACGGAACGCCGAGGTCGGGCTGCACCGGGTCCGCTCCCGTGGGGTGCGTCTCCCAATCCTGCTTCCGCTTAGGACCGGAGAACGTCAGCGTCACATCCACGGTCTTGGTGTCTTCGTGGATGTTGGTTGCCGAACTAGTCGGGCCGAGGTTGTCGAACAGCCCTTCGTCGCGCACCACCTTGAGGAAATGGTCTGGATACGAGGCATTGAATGGCTGGCCCGGAGCAAGGCCCCAGATCTTGCGAATGGCAGGTTCGGAGATGACGTCGAGACCGAGGATCGTCAGTTTTCCGGTGAGGTACTGCGGTCCGGGGCTGGCGCGAAGTGTGACCGACACGGTGTGACCCGAATCATCTATCGTGCGTAGTTCCTGCGTTGTCTCGTGCAGGTAGCCGCGCCGGCGCAGAATGTCGTCCAGACGCACCTGAGCCGCTTTCACCTTGTCGAAGTTCGCCACCTCTCCGGGTTTGTATTTCATCAGCGGCGGGATGTCCTCGGCTCCGCTGACCCGAACAGACATCAGCTTGTAAACCGGGCCGGGCTCGACTTTCACGGTCACGGCGAGCCCCTTCACGTTATCGGAAGGCTTGGTGGCGATCGAAGGAAAGGAGACGCGGACGTAGCCTTTTGCCTCGTAAATCGGGCGAATGGTCGAATCGAGAATCGCGCGGAAGCGGTGCTCGGTGTAGCCGAGTCCGATGGCGGCGCCGGCAATCGCCGTCTGCAACGCGGCCGGCAGAACGTCGCCCGTGTTTGTGAAGAACACTTCGGCGATGTTGGGACGAGGGGTGGAGGGACGGAAAAGAATCGTAAGATCCGGAGAATAATCCGCAGTGAGCTGCGCCTTCACGTGTTCCTTGAAGTTATAAGGGGCAAGACACTGCTCAATGAAGCCCGTGTATCGGTCAAGAAAGACCTGCGTCACAGGAATCCTCGGCCCGAAGAGCGGGTCTTTTTGTTGCAAACACCGGCGGAGATCGCTTTCCGGTGCAGGGAGGTCCTCAAAGGAAATCGCATAAAACTGGGCGACTTCCTTCACCTCGAAGGTGGCGAGGAAACCAGGACCGTTCGCATCCGAGCCGAAGTGGTACTCAAAACCGGCCTGCTCAAAGGCGCCGGTCGCAAGCAGGCGCTGGCGGGCCGTTTCAAAGTCGGCCGCCGTGACACGTGCGCCCTGCTTGAGGCCGGTGACGGCGAGGATCTGAGCCGCGGTGAATGCGTCGTTGCCGCGTACACCGAGCTTGAGAATGGGAAACGTGCCGGTTTCCGGATTCGGAGCCGCTGCCGCGGGGCGCTTCTTCTTTGCCGTCTGGGGCGCCGCGGGCGCGGCCAGTGCGGCGGCAAGCGATAACAGCGAAATCAGGCGCCGCACGGAGTTCTATTCAACCTCAAAGACGAGAAACATGAGCCGGTCGTCGCGCTCGATCTGCAGCACCACATTGTCGCCGCTCGTAAAGTCCTTCAACAGTCGGTTGAGCACGGCCACACTCGTGACTACGTGTGTATTCACACCATGAATGACGTCTCCGGTCTCCAGGCCCGTTTCCTCCGCGTCGGCATCCGGCGACAGTGCGGCCACAACGACGCCGCCCTGAAGGCGGAGGTCGGGCAGCAGATCGGACAGCCGCCGGTCAATGGTGACACCGAGAATCCCGAGTTTCGGCACGAGGTTGTCCTCGCTGGTGGCGAGGTCGGCGAACCGCTCCGGGTCGTCGGTTCGCTCGATCACGCGGACGGCGAGTTCCAGCGTCTTATCGCCGCGCAGCACCCGGATGTGGGCCCGGTCGTTCGGGGAGTAGCGGAAAATGGCAAGTTCGAGTTGGCGGAGGTTGGTGACCTTTCCTCCGTCGATGGCCGAAATAATGTCACCGATGCGGATGCCGGCCTCGCTCGCGGGGCTGTCCGGGTCCACATCGCTAACCACGACGCCCCAGTCCTGCGCCAAATCGAGACCGCTTGCCAGCGCCGGCGTGATCGTCTGTGCGTAGATCCCGATCTGGCCGCGGTGCACGTGGCCGTTCTTCCGGATCTGGCCATAGACGGCCTGTACGAGGTTGCTGGGAATCGCGAAACCGATCCCTTCGCTTCCCCCGGACTGCGACAGAATCAGCGTGTTCACCCCGATGAGATGCCCCGCGTCGTCCACAAGCGGACCTCCGCTGTTGCCGGGGTTGATGGGCGCGTCGGTTTGAATGTAGACCGTTGTGTCGTCCGGGCGGATCTGGCGCGCCACCGAACTGATGATCCCCAGCGTCACCGATCCTTCGAGTCCAAACGGATTACCAAAGGCAAGCACGACCTGCCCTTGCCGCAAGTCGTCGGAGTTGCCGAATTCGAGCGGCTGCAACCCGCTGCGCTCCACTTTGAGCACGGCGATGTCGGTCTCGGTATCGATGCCGACGAGTTTGGCGTCGATCTTCGCCTGCGGAACGGGCACGCCGCTTCCCGAAGCCGGGGCCGGAAGCCTCACCTGAATGCGGCGCGCACCCTGTACAACGTGAGCGTTCGTAACAAGGTAGCCGTCCGAGGAGAGAACAATTCCGCTCCCGCTGCTATGTTGCTTGGAGACGACCGGATCGCTCGAGTCACTGTCGGGGGATGCATCCACCGGGGCGTAACCGATCGAGAAAACCTGCACCACCGATTGGCGGACGCGGCCGGAAAGCGCTTCAAGCGACTTACTGAAATCGCGCAGCGAAGGCAACCGCGCCGAAACCTGTTCCTGTGCCGCGAGGCTGGATCCGGGAAGCCCTCCGAGAAGTGTCGCCAACCCTAGCCACAGATAAAACCGCGAACGAGACATCCGTGAGCTTATTGTCGCGCGAAATCCTCCCCGGCGCGGT
>DAIDIH010000038.1 GCA_027459465.1 Bryobacterales bacterium
GCGCCGAGTTTGGTGGCAATCTCGACAGTGCGGTCGTTCGATCCGCTGTCTACCACCACCACTTCGTCGCAACAGCGCAGGCTTTCGATGACCCGCGCCACATTCCGCTCCTCGTTGAAGGTGATGATGGTGGCCGAGATCTTCATCCTGCCGCCCGTTCGCCGAGGGCGTTATTCATTATAGGCATCCGAAAGCGCAAAACCCGTGTTAACCTCCGGGATTATGTACTCTCGCCTACCGAGCCGACGCGCCTTCTTACAGACTCTCGCTACCGGGGCGGCCGCCTCCGTAATTCCCGGCCTCGCGCACGCACAGGCGCCCAGCCTGACAACCACTGCGCTCACCGACACGATCCATGTCGTAATGGGCGACGGCGGCAATATCGGCGCCGTGCGCGGCCCCGACGGTCTTCTGCTGATCGACGGCGGCTATGCAAACCAGACTTCGGACCTGCAACACTTTCTGATCGAAAAAGTCGACGCCCGCAAGGTCCAGATCCTGTTCAATACCCACTGGCACGGGGATCATGTCGGCTCGAACGTCTCGCTCGGCGGGAACGGCGTCCGGATCATCGCGCAGATGGAAACCAAAAAGTGGCTCAGCCAGAAGGTGAACATGGAGGTGTTCCACCGCACGGTCGACCCGCTCGATCCGTCCGGCATCCCCGGCGAGGTATTTGACCAGGGCGGAATGATGAATTTCGGCAACGAACGGATTCAGTACCGGCACGTACCGTTCGCTCACACGAGCGGAGACGTTTACTTTTTCTTCCGTCACGCCAACATTCTGCAAACGGGCGACCTGTTTTTCAACGGCATGTACCCGGTGATCGACTACTCCACCGGAGGCTGGATCGGCGGCATGGCGCACGCTCTGGATGTACTCGTGAAAGTGGGAAACAAGGAGACGCGAATCGTCCCAGGCCACGGCCCGATCGGCACGAAGGACGACATGCGCGCGGCGCAGGACATGCTGCACAGCGTCGCCGGCCGGCTCGACGGGTTCGCCAGCCGGGGCGCCTCGCTCGAAGAGGTGGTCGCGGCCAAACCCACCGCGGATTTCGACGCGCACTTCGGCAAAGGTTTTCTGAAGCCGGAAGCCTTCCTTGCGATGGCCTACCCGAGCATCGCCCGCCACAACAAGAAGAGCTAACCGCCTACTCGCGTTCGAGGTCGAGTTCGTCGCCTACCTGAGTGCCGGTGGCTTTCACGGTTCCGGCGGGCAACTCGAGGACCGAGTGGGCGCGGAGCGTCCCGGCGATACGCCAGCCAATGAGCCCCTCGCGCACCTTGCACACGACATGCTTCCGGTTGAGGAACACGACGTCAATCGGGAAGCGCATGCCGACCGAATGCACCGCCTCGCACGGCACGATCCACAATCCCTGGCCTGGGGCGAGGGAATCGCGGCCCAGCAGTCCGCGGCGCCGCGTCGCGCTCGTATTGGCCACCTCGGCCGCATCGGCAAGTACTGCGTTCCGGGTTCTGTTCCGGACAACTAGTTTCTCCATCCTTGGCTCGAGGCTCCTCGGTCCATTGTCTATCAGTCTGTTATCCTTAAGGTTTACTCGCCTCGGTCCTGGATTCATTCCCTTGAAAGTTGGATTTGTAAGTCTCGGCTGCCCAAAGAACCTCGTCGACTCGGAGGTCATGATGGGGCATTTAGCGCAACGCGGGCACGAATTGACGCCGCATCCTGCCGAAGCCGACGTGATTGTCGTCAACACCTGCAGTTTCATTGACCCGGCCAAGCAGGAGTCGGTGGACACGATCCTCGAAATGGCCGGGTACAAAAAAACCGGCCGGGCCAGAAAACTCATCGTCGCCGGCTGCCTTGTCGAGCGATATCGGAACGACATCCAGAAGGACATCCCCGAAGTCGATTTCCTGATCGGCACGAACGAGATTGAAAAAATCGCAGCGCTGTGCGAGGGGGAAACCGCACCCGGCGGCGAGGCTACGCCGTACCTCTACCACGACCTGACCCCGCGCTTGCTTTCGACGGCTCGGCATTCGGCCTACATCAAAATCGCCGAGGGCTGCGACCATCCCTGCACGTTTTGCGTGATCCCGCAGTATCGAGGCGCTTTCCGCAGCCGGCGGTTCGAGTCGGTGATTGCGGAGGCGGCGCGGCTGTTCTCGCAGGGTGTTCGGGAAATCAATCTCATCGGCCAGGACACGACGTGCTACGGCGAAGATCTGGGCTTGAAAGACGGCCTGGCGATGCTGCTCGATCGCCTGGCCGCCATCGAGACGCCGCTGCCCAAGTGGGTTCGTTTCCTCTACTGCTATCCGAACCGGATCACGCAACGCCTGCTCGATACGATCGCCGCGCATCCGTCGCTGGTGAAGTACATCGACATGCCGCTGCAGCATGCGAGCGCCGGCGTCCTGAAGCGGATGAAGCGCGGCGCCAACGGCGATATCTTCCTGAAACTGATTGAACGCATTCGGGCGTCCATTCCCGGCGTCGCCATCCGCACGAGCATGATTGTCGGTTTTCCCGGCGAGACGGACGCCGATTTCAAGACGCTTTGCTCCTTCGTCGAGGAGGCAAAGTTCGATCGGCTTGGCGTGTTCTCGTATTCCGACGAGGACACCAGCGCGAGCTACCATCTCGACGGCAAAGTGGGCGCGAGAGAGATTTACAACCGCAAGCGGAGGATGATGGCGCTTCAACGGCGCATCTCGCGCACGCGGATGCGCGCCCTCATCGGGCAGGAGTTCGATGTGCTCGTGGAAGGCCCGTCGGCGGAGTCCGAACTGTTGTGGCAGGGGCGGCTCTCCACGCAGGCCCCGGAGATCGACGGCGTCTGCTACATCACCGATGCACCCGACGGCGAGCCACCCGCCGCGGGAGAGATGCGCCGTCTCCGAGTCACGGGCGCGCACGATTACGACCTGACCGGCGCACTGATCGGGGCCTCGGAGGACCGCCTGTTTCTTCCGCCTGCCCCGCTGTTCCCGATCCTCACTCCGCCGACGTCCCTCCCGGCGCGCTAACCTCACGGATGGAGCCATGCGCTGCCCGACGTGCAAGCAGGAAACCCCGGTCGATTCCCCCTTCGCCCCGTTTTGCAGCGAGCGTTGCCGGATGATCGACTTGGGCAACTGGATGTCCGGCAGATACGTCATATCCACTCCGCTGCCTTCGGCCGGCTCGATCCCGGCGCCGGAAGACACGGAAGAAAAGGAAGGTCCGTCTCATGAGCACTAGCGCCCACCCGCCGGTCACGCACCGCGCCCGGCTTCTCTCCCGCCTCGTGGGCACCTGGTTTGGCATCGGCTACTTCCCGGTAGGTCCTGGGACGCTTGCCTCGGCGGTCGCCCTTTGCATGGCCTACGCGGTTCGCATGGTGGTGCCTACTCATGCGAACGCCTTCTTGTTTTGGGGATTGTTTTTGAGCGTACCGGCCATCGGCGCGGCTCATGACCTCGCCCGGCAGGAAAACAAAAAGGACCCGCAGATCGTTGTCGTCGACGAGGTAGCCGGACAGTTGATCGCGCTCTCCGGCGCGGCGACTCTTCGGCACTTTCACATCTGGGTAGCGGCCTTCGTGCTGTTTCGCCTTTTCGATATCGTGAAGCCGTTTCCGATCCGGCGCATCGAAAAATTACCGGGGGGATTGGGCATCGTGCTCGACGACGTGATGGCGGGAATTTACAGCGCCGCGATCCTGTTCATCGCCGGCAGATTCGACATCTACTGAACTTCATTAACAATATGGCAACCCCAAAGGAATCCAACAGCCGCCCGCGCATTTCCGAAGTGGCCCCTCCCGCCGCGATCCCCGGCGGTGAGTTTTTCATCCACGGCAAAGGGATGACCGGCGGAGAACTTCCCGAGGTAACGCTCGGCGATGTCGCCGCGCCGGTCGTGATCGGCTCGGACTCCCATCTCATCGTCCGCGTTCCGGAAGGGGCCTCGGTGGGAGAACTCGTCGTCGCCTCCCGTGGCAAGGCCAGCAGTCCCTGGACCTGCGAGATCGGAGTCCTGATCGCCGAAGGGCTCCACCCGGTGGCCAATCCGGCCATCGACCAGCTTGGGAACATCTACGCCACCTTTAGCGGCCAGCGTGGGCAAAAGACGGCAGTCTCCATTTTCAAGGTCGACGCCAACTACGCCGCGAATCCGTTCGCCACGGGGATCGTAAATGCGACCGGCCTCGCCTTCGACCACGAGGGCCATCTGTTCGCTTCCAGCCGCCACGAGGGGCTCGTTTATCTGGTGGACGAGCGCGGCGGCTCGTCGGTCTACGTCGAGGGCATGGGCGTGGCGACCGGCATCGCTTTCGACGACGAGAATAATCTCTACGTGGGCGACCGCAGCGGCACGATTTTTAAGATCAGTCCTTCGCGCCAGATCTACGTCTTCGCCACACTCGAGCCCTCCCTCGCTGCCTATCACCTCGCGTTTGGGCCGGAAGGCTATCTGTACGTCACCGGCCCGACAACATCGAGTTTCGACGTCGTTCACCGCATTTCGCACGCCGGCGAAGTGGAGGTGTTCTACCGCGGGTTCGGGCGTCCGCAAGGGATCGCGTTCGACGCCGAGGGGAACTTGTACGTCGCTGCTTCGATGCGGGGAAGGCGTGGGATCGTGCGGATTAACCCGGACCGCGAGGCGGAGTTGTTCGTCTCCGGACCCGGCATCGTCGGTCTGGCTTTCTCTCCGTCGCGCGCGCTCATCGCCGCCACCAGCAGCGCACTTTATCGCATCGACGCCGGCATACAGGGCCGGCCGATGCCCTAAACCGGCATGGCGGATGCCGAAATCATCGCCGTCGGCAGCGAACTGCTGACGCCGTCGAAAGTCGATACCAACTCGCTGTTCCTGACACACGAGTTGAATGCGCTCGGGGTAGAAGTGGTGCGGAAGTCGATTGTCGGCGACGACCGCGCGCGGCTTACCGGCGCCATACGCGACGCGATGCGCAATACCCGCATCGTGATCCTGACCGGAGGACTCGGTCCAACCGAAGACGACGTCACGCGCGATGCGGTTTCCGCGGCAACCGGCCGCCCGCTGGTCTTCAGCCAGGAAATCTGCGACGTCATCGCCGAGCGGTTCCGCCGCTTCAACCGGCCAATGGCGGAGATCAACAAGCGCCAGGCTTATCTGATCGAGGGCGCCGAGGCGTTGCCGAATCCCCGAGGCACCGCGCCGGGCCAGTGGTTGGACTCGGACGGCTGTTCGATCCTGCTGCTGCCCGGGCCGCCGGGCGAATTGAAGCCGATGTTCGCCAACGAATGCGCGCCGCGATTGCGCCAGAGGCTTCCTAAGCTCGTGATCCGTACCCGGTGGCTGCGCGTGGCCGGGATGGGCGAGAGCGACCTCGACGCGTTGATCGCACCGGTGTACACACGGTACACAAATCCCGTGACCACGATCCTCGCCGCGATCGGTGACGTTCACGTTCACCTTCGCGCCCGCTCGGAGAGCGAGACGGAAGCAGAAGCGCTCCTCGATGACGTAGAGCGGCAGATTTCCGGGCTCCTCGGAGACCGCATCTATTCGCGCGGCGGAGCGTCGCTCGAGCAGGTGATCGGCGGCCTCCTGCTGAAACGTGGCGCGACGCTCAGCGTCGCCGAAAGCTGCACCGGCGGGCTGGTGGCCATGCGCGTGACAAACGTGCCCGGCAGTTCACGCTACTTCCTCGGAGGCTTTCTGACTTACACCGACGCGATGAAAACGTCGCTGCTCGGGATCCCCACAGAACTGATTGCCCAACACACCGCCGTCAGCGAACCGGTAGCCCTGGCCATGGCCGGCGCCGCGGCCAAGCTGACCGGATCGACCTACGCGGTCTCCGTCACCGGCTACGCAGGGCCGGACGGAGAGGCGCCAGGACTCGTCTATCTGGGCGTTGCAAGCCCCGGCAAAACCGAAGCGCGGCGGCTGCAGTTCTCCGGCGACCGAGAACGCGTGCGGACACTGGCCGCGCAGACGGCGCTCGACCTGCTGCGGCGTGCGTTGCTCGCCTCATGAGCGCCGCATTCCCCATCTATCAGACAGAAGCGAAGAGTATCCTCACCCCCACCACCGGATTCATCGCCGCGGCAGGCTTTACGCACTCCCTCACGCCCGCCCGCAACTGCACCTTCGGCTGCACCTACTGCTACGTGCCGACCCTGCGCATCTATGGAGGACTGAAGCCGGAGGACTGGAAGCGTTGGGGGCAGTTCACGACCGTGAAGGCAAATGCCGCCGCATTGCTTGCCCGCGAATTGCGGCCGGCGCAGCGCATCTATTGTTCGCCGCTCGTCGATCCCTATCAGCCGGCCGAAGCGGACGCAAAGCTCATGCCCGCGATTCTCGAAGCGCTCTGCGCAAATCCGCCCGCCGTGTTCGTGGTGCAGACCCGCGGTCCGCTGATCGTCAGGGACCTCGACGCGCTGAGGGCGCTTTCTAGCCGCACTCGGCTTCGCGTCAGCTTCTCGCTTACCACGGACCGCGAGGACGTGCGGAAACTGTTCGAGCCGCGCTGTGCTCCTCTCGCAGAGCGGCTCGAGGCGATGGCGGCCTTACGGGACGCGGGGATCGACGTTTACGCCGCACTCGCGCCAATTCTTCCGTGCAACCCGGAAGCCTTGACACACATCGCCTTAGAGAACACGTCGTTTCCCATCGTCGCCGACCCGCTGCATATCCGCGCGACCAAAGCGTGCGGCGCCACGACGAGGGAGCAGGGCGTTCGCCTCGCGGCGCGGCGCGGCTTTACCCGTTGGCTTGAGTCAGAATTTCAGACAGAGTGTACCGGAGCGATGCAGCGGCTGGCCGGGAACGCCGGACGAAGCTTCGCCACGGGACCGGAAGGATTTTCATGTCTGGCGCAACTATGACGCAAAAGGTGCTCGATGAGCTGGGAATCGAGCCGCTGAATTCGGGGTGCTCCTCCGTGAAGGCCAAGGGGCCGGTGCTGGAATCGCACAATCCGGCCACGGGCGACGTGATTGCGCGGGTCCAACTGGCGACCGAGGCCGACTGCGAAGTGACGCTCGAGGCGTCCGAGGCGGCTTTCGATCGCTGGCACATGGAACCCGCCCCGCGGCGCGGCGCGATGGTCCGCGAGATCGCCGAGGAACTCCGGCGCCACAAGGACGCGCTCGGCGCGCTCGTGACTCTCGAGATGGGCAAGATTCTGGCCGAGGGCCGCGGCGAAGTGCAGGAGATGATCGACATCGCCGACTTCGCCACCGGACTGAGCCGCCAGCTTTATGGCCTGACCATGCACAGCGAACGGCCCGGCCACCGCATGTACGAGCAGTGGCACCCGCTGGGGCCGGTGGGCGTCATCACGGCGTTTAACTTTCCGGTTGCCGTGTGGAGTTGGAACGCCCTCATCGCGGCGGTTTGCGGAGATACGGTGATCTGGAAGCCCTCGCTCAAGACGCCGCTCTGCGCCGTGGCCGTGCAAAAGCTCTGCGCCGGCGTCCTCGATCGGCACGGGTTTTTCGGCGTGTTCCAGCTCATGGCCGGCGCCGACGCCGTCGCCGGACGATGCTTGATCGAGGACCGGCGCGTGCCGCTGGTAAGCGCGACCGGGTCCGTACGTATGGGGCGGATTGTGGCGGAGACGGTGGGCAAGCGCCTTGGCCGAACGCTGCTCGAGTTGGGTGGCAACAACGCGATCATCGTCATGAACGACGCGAATCTCGACCTGGCGCTCCGCGCGGTCCTGTTCGGAGCCGCGGGGACGGCGGGCCAGCGGTGCACCACAACGCGCCGGCTGTTCCTGCAGCGCGGCATCGCGGCGGAGTTCACCCGGCGTCTCAAAGCGGCATACAGCCAACTTCGCATCGGCGATCCGATGGACGAGCAGACGCTGGTGGGGCCGTTGATTGACGAAGAGGCGGTGCGCACGATGCAGCGCGCGCTCGTTTCAGCGCGGGAGCAGGGCGCGGAGATCGTGTGCGGGGGCCAGGCGCGCGGCGGATGCTTCGTCGAGCCGGCGCTGGTTCGCGCGTCCGCTTCCATGCCGATCACCCACGAAGAAACCTTCGCGCCGATCCTGTACCTGATCGAGTTCGACACGCTCGAAGAGGCGATCGGGGCTCACAATGACGTGCCGCAGGGATTGTCGTCGGCCATCTTCACCACGAATCTCATCGCCGCGGAGACTTTCCTCGGCCATCGCGGGAGCGACTGCGGCATCGCCAACGTAAATATCGGCACCAGCGGCGCCGAGATCGGCGGAGCGTTCGGCGGAGAGAAAGACACCGGCGGCGGCCGCGAATCCGGCTCGGATGCCTGGAAAGCATACATGCGCCGGCAGACGGTGACGGTGAACTGGTCCGGCGGACTGCCCCTGGCGCAGGGAATCCGGTTCGAGTTGTAGGCCTAGGTAGCCGAACGCATCGGCCAGGCACGGAAGCGGCGGAGCGAGGAGGGGTCGATCACCTCGAAGCCGGCACACTCGCCCGGCGGATAGATGCGCGACGTCATCACGACGCGATCATTGGCGAAGACCTCGACAATCGAGCGATCCAGAAAGACGCGGAGGCGCAGGGGTTCGGCAGCGGCGAGCGAAATGTGCGTGTCACGAACATCCTGCTCGTTGTCCTTGTTCGCGCTCGAATGCGTCCGGTCTATGGAAAGACGGCGTGTCGCCGCGTCAAACCTCACCACGGTGCGAAGCCGGCCGTCCGGCGAGGCGCGCAGCACCAGGCCGCTCGAACCGGAAGCCGCAAACTCCGCTTCGATTTCGTAGGAGTCGCCTTTGAGTTTGGCGGGTTCGCGAATCTCAGCGCCGCGCAGGACTTCGAACTCCGGGATCGGACGCATCAGGAGTTCCCCGCCGGGGGAAACTTCGAGGATGCGCGGGATCGACTGCGCTCCCGCCCACCCCGAGGCCTTCTGGGCTGCAACAGTGCGGCCTTCAGGGATCCAGCCGAATAGAATCTGGCGCCCTTTGCCGTCGACGAACACCTGCGGCGCGTAGCAGTAACCTCCATCGTCGATGGCGCCCATCTTTCGGGCCTCGAAGCGCCGGTTTTCGTATTCGCCCGTCCAGTAGAACGGCTTGCGGATGGGGTGATCGGCCGAGACAATCAGAACCGAGGTTGGGTGCAGCGGTAGGAAGTTCGGGCATTCCCAAATCACGCCGTCCTCCGTGCGAGCGGATTCAGCCAGCGGGTGTAGATACTCCCAGTGCGCCAGGTCCCTCGACCTGTACAGCAGAACCATTCCATTCCCACCCTTGCGTCCGGAGCCGATCGCCATCATCCAGTCTTCGCCCTCCTGCCAGACGTTGGGGTCGCGGAAGGCCGTGACTTCAAGCCCTTCGGGCGGACGAGCGATCACGGGATTGCCGGGGAAGCGGCGGAAGCTGGTGAGGTCGTCGTTGGCAAGGATAATGTTTTGCGTCTCGGGTGAGACGCCGGTGTAGAAGATGGTTGGGACTCCGTTGTGCATACGGCAACACCCGGAGAAGACGCCGTCCTTGTCGGGCCCGCCTGGCGCAGGCGCCAAAGCGATGGGTAGATGCTCCCAGTGCACCATGTCCGGGCTGGTGGCGTGTCCCCAGTGCATGTCTCCCCAATAGGCGCCGTTGGGGTTGTATTGATAGAACAGGTGGTAGAGGCCTTTGTGATGGATGAGCCCGTTGGGGTCGTTCATCCAGTTCCGCGGCGGCAGGAAATGATAGCGCGGGCGTAGCGGGTCGTTTTCGATAGACAGGGGTTCCGAGCCCAAGAGGGCCGGAGCGGCGAGGCATTCACGGCGAGTCACACAGGGCCCCCTCCTTGGGACACTGTTGAGAATTTAGCAAGGATGGGCAGGCCCGTGGCCGGCGTGCCGGCCTTTCTTACTTTATGCCTCAGCCAGATTCTGAAACGCACCCTCACGATGTGCATCCGGGATATCGGTCTGGCGGACATCGTCTTCGCCGAGGGGCTTAGAGTCGGTGGGGCGATGATGGTCGTCTCCGCGCTGCTCTTCATCCTGGCCATGCAGGTCCAGATACCCCTGGGGACCGGTTCCGCCGCATTCATTGCTTGAATCCGTTTGCCCGGCGCGCTCGAATACTACCGGAATGGAACCATCGACAACCGTTACCCGGCCCGGACTCCGCCCAGCTTGCGGCATCTGGGTAGGGTATTCCGGTTGCTTCGTTCCAGCGAACTCCTGTTCAACCCGAAAAAGCGGAGCCGGCATCGGAACCACGTCCGCCGCCAGCGGCGCCGGGTCGCCGAATGTCGCTCCGGGCGCCAGAGCGAGCAATTCTTCGCCACGGTCGGCCGCTACCAATCGCTCCGTCCACGGTGTGAGCGGGATCCCTCGAAAGCAGAGGCGCTCCTGAACGATTAAGACCGCGCCGGACTGGGCCGAACGGCCACGGCGAAGGAACCGCCGCTCCTCGGTACGAATTTCCTGCAGCAACTCGTCCACGGCTTTTCGCCGGGCGGCTTCCTCTATCGCCTTGACCTTGTCGCTCCAGGCGTTGTTGTGATTGGAAATGATGCTATTGGCTTCCGCCAGCGACGTGCGTTCCTTGGCAAGCGCCGTCTCCATGCGTGCTTCCATGAAGATCCACACGAGCATCCCGGCGCCGGCGGCCACGAAAATCGGCAGGACGATCTGGATCAACATGTCTACGTTCATGCCAACCTGCCTATCGGCGGTCCGGCAGGAAACTTTAGACCTTGCTTCGGGCGGTGCTACGGGATGGCTGCGAGGAATCCAAAACCCGGTTCTGTCAGGCCGGTATGCTCTGGGGCTCGATTGCCGTCGGGCGGCGGACATGGCGCCGTCCGATCGCCGTCAGCAGAAGCTTAGCCTGCGACTTCACGTTACGGAACTGATTCGGCGTAAGTTGCAGGTCGCGGCAGATCCGATCTTTCCCCTGATCCTCCAGGTAGAAACGGCGCAACACCTCGCGGTCTAGCGGGGACAGTGCGCCCAGCATTTCGCTCACGATACGCCGCTTCTGCTGGCGGTAAACTCTCTGCTCGAGATTGCAAGGATCGGGAATGTCCATGCCGTCGAGCACCACGTAGCGGGAACGGCTGCGGACGCGGCGCTCAATGCGGGAGTACGTGTGAAAGCGGGTCACGGCCGTGAGAAATGCAGTCAAACGCTCGGGATTCCGCAATTTATCCTCGTGAATTGCCTGCACAACCGCCAGGAAAATATCGTGAAGACTGTCTTGAAGATCAGCCGCTCCCAACTGACGCATTACGAAATACGTGAAATTCTTCACCAGGCCGTACAACTCCTCGAGTGCCTCCGGTTGGCACTGTTTGACGTTGTCGACCAGCGCTACGAACCGGTGCTCGCTTGGGGCGGGCACCACTTCGAGCGCCGGCGGAGCCGAAATTTGCGTCATCTTCATCCTAACGATAAGTGTAATGTCGTCAACAGGTAAGACGAAATTCTTGAGAATCGGTATTTTGACGACTGCACCACTGTACTCGACACTAGGGATTTTCCTGTACCCGGCGACATCTGGTTGGCTGGTTTCAGGTTGCCTCGGATGACGGGCCGCGGATTGAGATAAGATAGGCGGTTTCACATGAGAATCTCTGCATTTCTGCTCGGCATAATCGGATTGCTGGCAGCCGTGTTGGCCGCTCAGCAGCGTCCCCAACTGAATGACGGCGACGCCCACGGTGACCCTCCATTCATGGTGGAAGACGGCTGGATGCCGCTGTTGAACGGTCACGACTTAAGTGGCTGGCATGCGCGCGACGGCAAGCCCGTGGGATGGTTCACCACCCGTTACGTGTTGTGGGATCGCCTGCTTGGCCCGACGCGTCTGTCCGGCTCGCCGGCGCCGAGCGGGGAGATCCTCAACGGGCCACATGGACGGGAGGCGGACCTGATTACGGACCGGAAGTTCGGCGACATCGAACTGTACGTCGAGTTCCTGATCGCAAAGGGGTCGAACTCCGGCGTTTTTCTGCAGAGCCTGTACGAGGTTCAGATCTTCGACAGCTACCAGTCGACCGAGCCCATGACGTCGTCCGACGCCGGCGGCATCTACCATCAATGGGTGGATAACAACCACGGCGTGGGCGGATCGGCGCCGTCCCGGAACGTCTGCCGTCCGCCGGGCCAGTGGCAGAGTTTTCAAATCTGGTTCCGGGCGCCGCGCTTCGACGCCGCGGGCCACAAGACGGAGAACGCCCGCTTCCTCCGGGTCCTTTTCAACGGGATGAGCGTGCAGAACAACGTGGAGGCCGCCGGGCCGACGCGCGCCCATCTCGACATTCCCGAGGCGGCCGAGAACCCCCTGATGCTGCAGGGTGATCACGGGCCCGTGGCGTTCCGGAACATTTACTGGCGCCCGCTGCGTCCGATCATCGAGCGCTGAGCGGCGGCCGGGCTAACGTCTTCACGACACCGGGCCGGAGCTCTCCGACAGCAGGCTGGTTATCGTTTCGCGCGTTCGGCAGGCCGTCGCAACCGCGGATTCCATCGCAATCCCGTAAAATACCAGACCGATGACGGCCCCGGCGCCGAGCACGAGAAAGAATGCCGCTTCGCTCGAAAAGGCGTAGCGCGCCAGATAGGCCAGCGCCACCGGGACAAAGACGATCGGGGCAACAAGCAGCAGCAGCGGCTGCATTTTCACGCCCGTCGAGGAACGGAACATAGCGCCGGGATCCTGTGGCCACGGCCGGGACACGGAGACAAGATTCCCGGCCGCCAGCAGATAGAGGATCAGCACAATTGTGGCGGCGTAACACTCCGCGCAGGCGAGCAGGGTAAACGGAAGCCGGAGCATCGCGCAGACAACCGCCACCAGCGAAATCTCCAGCAACAGGAAGAGCACGGCGGCGAGATTCTTCGCGGCGATCGCCGTGCCGATGCGCGCCGGGGATACGAAATAGAGCGCGGCGCCGGCGCGGTCGAACCCGAGACAATTCCAGAACAGCACCTGGCCCAGCAGGAGCACC
This sequence comes from Bryobacterales bacterium, assembly GCA_027459465.1. Taxonomy (GTDB): domain Bacteria; phylum Acidobacteriota; class Terriglobia; order Bryobacterales; family Bryobacteraceae; genus JAJYKC01. The sequence goes on from DAIDIH010000038.1 coordinate 12,900, forward strand.
GAATAAATGGCGACGATAGATAAGTAGTTGCGCGACAGGAAAGAGTCGCCGCTGTTACCTCGGAGCAAACCGGGCGGCACGAAGATCACGATGCTGAAGGTGAATCCCATCAGGAAGGCGAGCAGGAAGCGGGGGGAACGCAGCAGCGACCGGATTTCTTTTTCCAGCAGCGCGGCCAGCGGATCCCCCAGGCTGCGCGCCGCCAGTTCGGCGAGTGAGTCGAGGAGGCCGGCTTGCCGTGCGCGGCCGGCGCGTCGCGCCATCGATTCTTCGCGGTTCAGGCCACGGTAGAATTCGCGGTGCGCCAGCCACAGTGCGGCCGCGCACCAGAGCCCCAGCCAGCCCCAGCGGTCAAGGCTGTAGTGGCCCGAGGCGATTTGGGCGGCGATCTTCCAAGGCCACGGAATATTGGCCACAAGCCGGAACGCCGCCATCATTCGTTTCGACGGTTCGAACGTGGTGATTAAACGCGGCAGCGCGGCAAGGGAGACCAAGGCGAGCATCAGCGTCAATTGCGCCCAAGTACGCTCCCAGAGGCGGGACATGAGTTCGCGGGCCAGCAGCGATGCAAGCAGGTTCCACCCAATCAGCAGAACAATCGCCAGGGGCGCCCGCCAGTCGAGTCCGGGGTTCAGCGAGAGGCCCACGGCAGCGCCAACCAGCACGATGATTGGTTCCGGGCTGGCCGAGGAGCGCAGGGCGAGTTCGAGACGGAAGAGCGAACCGCGGGGAATCGGGAACGCGCGCAGGCGTTTGAGATCAAGCGAGACGCCGTGAGCCGACAACGCCAGGGGGATTACCTGCCAGTACAGGGTGGCCAGCAGCAGGCCGCGGGCCAGAGCGCCGGCGAGGCTGTCCGGGGACGGGGGATGGGCGCAGAAGAAGCCGGCCGCGACCGCGATCAACGTCACCACGCCGTAAAACAAGACACCGATAGCCGCCATCGCCCAACTGCCCCCGCGCCAGAGTTGCGGCAGGCGGTTCACGAAGCTTCGGTACTGCGCCCAGAGGAGCGGGCCAAGCGGGCCTTTCATAGCCACTCGATCGCCCCGGCGTCCTCCCGCGCTCCACCGATGGTGCGGACGAAAATCGACTCCAGCGTTTCGCCGCCTCCGCGCAACTCGTCCATGCCGGATTCGAGCACAAGCCGGCCTTCATGGATGATGGCGACGCGGTCACAAAGCCGCTCCACCACTTCGAGCACGTGGGAAGTAAGGAAGACGGTAGCGCCACGGCGGACCTGTCCGATCAGGATGTCTTTCATCAGTCGCGCGCCCACCGCATCCACGCCTTCGAACGGCTCGTCCATCAGGAACAGCTCCGGCCGGTGGATCAGCGCGGCGCCCATGGCAATGCGCTTCCGCATGCCTTTGGAGTATTCGCCCAGGCGCCGGCCGGAATCGGCCTCGAGGTCAAACAGGGAAATCAGCTCACGCGCGCGTTCCCGGGCCACGCTGCGTTCAATCCCGTAGATGCGGCCGGCGAATTCGAGGTATTCAACGCCGGTCAGGTAATCGAACAGCAGGGTGTCTTCGGGCACCAGACCAATCCGCCGCTGGATGGCGACCGCATCGCCGGGCATGCCAAGACCGAGCATCTCGATGGAGCCCGACGTGGGCTCGGCGAGGCCCATCAGCATTTTGATCGTGGTCGTCTTCCCCGCCCCGTTCGGGCCCAGGAACCCGAAAAAACAGCCGCGCGGAACCGTAAGCGTCAGGCCGTCCACCGCCGCGCGGGCCTCGGCGGTTCCCTGCCCGTACACCTTCCGGAGGTCGCGAAGCTGAATCGCGATGTCGGGTGAAGCGGCCGTTGGCCCTCCGCCGTTGCCGGGACTGTCCACAGCATAAGCATACAGGCGCGGCAGGGGCGGACGTCAGGCTTGCGGGATCGAGAAATGGTCGCTCGTGTCGTGCACCCACTGGCGCAAGCGGGCTTCCAGTTTGAGCCGCTCGGCGCGGTACTTGTTGTTAAAGGCCAGGTTGGCTTCCTCGTAAGGATCCTCGTTGAGATTGAACATCAGCCAGGCTTGATTTTCAAAACAGACGTATTTCCAGCCGTCCTTGGTGACCAGCCCCCGGTAAGGGGTGTTGATGCTGTCGGGGTGGCCGGTGGGGATCACATTCTCCAGATACGCGGAGTCTGGTTCGGGGCCGGGCTGCGGTTTCTGAATGCGGTAGTGGGAATAATCGGTGCCTTCCATCCAATCTGGTTTTGGGATATTGCACAGGCCGAGCGTAGTGGGAGCGATGTCGACCTGATTGGACAGAACGGGCAGATCCCCCACCTTCCACCCGTTGTAGCGGGGCTGTCCGCCGGAGATGATCATCGGAGTTCGGATGGACTCGTTGTATGGGTTCGTTTTGCGGAACATGCCGTGCGAGCCGTGGGTATCGCCGTGGTCGGCAAAGAAAAAGACATGCGTATTCTCGAGGAGGTTGCCCTTGGCGAGCGCGTCGATGATCCGGCCGTAGTTCCAGTCGAGATTCTCGATCATGGCGTAGTAGCCGGCCAGTTCGTTGCGGGCCTGATTGACAATGCGGGGCGCGTGGGCGACGTTGGGCCGCAGTTCGAGCTTCTCCGGGTTGTAACGGGCCATCCATTCCTGCGGCGCCACGTAGGGGTCGTGCGGGGGCTGGACGCTTAAGACGGCAAAGAAGGGCTTGCCGCCCTTCTTCTGGTCCTCGATTCGTTCGTTCAGGTAGCCCAGGAACAGGTTCGTAAGTTGGTCGGTCTCATAGCCGGGCAGGCGATAGTGGAACGCGTCCTTGCCGGCGCCCCCGTGGACCCAGCAATCCCACTGGCTGTTGTTGTTCTCGTATCCGGTCCAGGTTTCGAAGTCGCCGCGGCGGTTGGGATCCGTGATGAAGAAGGCCGCGCGGCCATTGCGTTCATGCCAGCCCCCCAGATGCCACTTTCCGAAGTAGCCGGTGTGGTAGCCGTTTGCGTTGAAGACATCGGCGATCGTCTTCTGTCCCTCGGGAAGCGGGTACTCGTGGCCGGGAACGCAGTGATGCGGGTAGCGGCTGGTAAGCAGCGAGCCCCGGAACGGACAACAGAGCGGAAAGCCGGAGACGTGCTGGCCGAAGGTCACGCCATTGACGGCGGCGCGGTCGAGGTTCGGAGTGCGGGAGTTGGGATCTCCGTTATAGTTCAGGGCCTGGGCGCGGAACTGATCGCCGAAAATCCAGATGACGTTGGGATGCGGGTTCGCGGCGGGGGTAGGGTCGAGGTGCCCCGCGGGAGGAGCCGTGCTCTGCGGCCCCAGTCCTTCGATCATGGCGCGTGTGCGAGGATCGACGGATTGACTTTGCGGTCCGGCGGCGGCAGCCCCCGCGGCGGCGCCCGCGGCAGCACGAAGAAAATGACGGCGGTTCATGAGTTCTCCTGGAGTATGAAAGTTTAGAAAAGCAGCTTGAGCGCAAGTTGAAGAATCCGGGGCTGGTTGGCCTGCGAACTGACGGTTGCGAAGGCGGGCGAGCCGAAGGTTGTGTTCGGTGGCGCGAACACGGGCGTATTGGTGAGGTTGAAGGCCTCGGCGCGGAACTGAAGCGAGAGACGCTCCGTGAGGTTGGTGTTCTTGTGGAGCGACAGGTCGATGTTGTGAGTCCAGTCGCTGCGAAGGCCGGAGAAGGCTCGCGGCGAAGTGCCGAAGTGGTAGGGCAGCGGCGCGCTGAAGACGCTTGTATTGAACCATTGGGCCGGCGTGGGATTGGAAATCGCCGGGTTTTGGCCGTTCCAGTTAGGCCGCTGGCCTCCGCCTTGGGAGAACGTCGTGTTCACGGCGGAGCCGATGCCGAGCGGGCTGCCGCTGTAGTACGAGCCGACGACCCCCGCCTCCCAACCGCCCAGGATGTGGCCGAAAAAGCCGTGCTGGGCGCGGAAGAACGGGAGCGTATAAACGACGTTGAAAATCAGCCGGTGCGTCTGATCGAGCGCGGAGATGCCGTACTCCGACGCCAGGTTGTTCCAGTCCTGGATTCCCGCGGCGCCGAGCGTTTCTCCCGAAAAGCTACCGGTGTTGAGGTCCATCATTTTCGAGTACGTGTAGGAAGCCAGCAGCGTGAAGCCGCGCGAGTAGCGTTTCTCGAGTTTCACCTGTAGGGCATTGTACGAAGACGGGGAGTAGTTGGCGGCGTCAGACGTGACTCCGATGTATTGGGGATAAGGCAGTAGGAGCTGCGCCTGGGTGACCTTGGCCTGGGATAACGGGCCGATCGCAATTTGGCCATAGAAGGGATTGGCGACCAGAGTACGCAGGCCGTTCCCGAGAGCCAGGGCGGAATCCGGAAGCTGGTTGAAGACGCGGTTGTTGGGGAACTTGAGACCGCGTGTCCCGACGTAGCCGGCATCAAGCAGGAAACCGCGGGGTAATTCGCGTTGGATGTCGAAGTTCCATTGCGTGGTGTACGGGGTGACGTTGCCGCGGTCGTAAAAACTAACCGCCTGGCCGAGCAGCGTTGCGCCGCCAAGCGAGTTCCCGGTGGGCCGATTGAGACCATTGGGATACGGATTCGCAAAGTTGACGACGGGGGTGACGCCGTTCAGGCTGCTGACGATGTCCGTGGTGGCGGCAAAGCCGGAGATCCCGAAGCCGGCGGGCGCCCCGCCGATGCCCCAGTTCGTGCCGTAGAAGATGCCGGCGCCGGAGCGAATAACCGTGTTGGGCGTGGCGTGCCAGGAAAAACCCACGCGCGGAGCCACGTTGTTGAGATCGGGGTTGGCGTCGTAACGCGAGACCCCGTTGACGCCGACAAAGCTCAGGGCGCCGTGGAGATCGAGTCCCGGCGCCTGGAGCGGCGAAGCAGCCTGATAGTTGAAGTTGGTGAGCTGGTTGTAGCGCTCCGTGCGAGGCAGTTCAACCTCGTATCGAACTCCCAGATTGAGAGTAAAGTTGCCCGATATCTTCCACTCGTCGTCAACGAACCCGGCGTAATAGCGCGTGGTCATGGCGAGTGCCGGAGAGGGGGCAACTGAGCCCGCCGGGATGCCCAGCAGAAAGGTAGCGATGGCGTCGCCGGCTACCGAACTCGACTGCGTCGGATTGGGGCCTTGCGTAAAGCCACTGTTAAAGGTGAAGTTGGTGCTGTTGTCGTTGGTCTGCAGCGTATTGAACTGGATGAGACGCATCTCGCCGCCGAACTTGATTTCGTGGACGCCCAGCGTCTTGGTAAGGTTGGCCTGCAGAGCGTAGTTGTTCATGCCGAACGCGATGAGCCCGGTTTCGCCCAGCGTTCCAACACGGGAACTATTCGGGATCGAGCTGGAAATGGCATAGCCGGTGATGTCGACCGCCGGGAAGGCGGCAGGCGCTCCGATCTCTCCGGCAAGATTCGCGGGGAAGCCGAGTTGCGCAATGTTGAAGCCCTCGCTGATGGGACCGCGGAAATTGGACAGGCGCGAAAACGAGGCCCGGAGTGTGCCGATCAACGTGGGCGAGAAAATGTGATCGAATTCGGCGACCGAATTGTAGCGGGTGAAGTCCTGCGGGCCGAAGGCCGGTGAGCCGGGATCCGTTGGGCCATAGGGGGAAGCCCGCGTCCACGGCGTGTCGTCGTAGGAGTAGCGCAGGAACATACGCGACATGTCAGTGAAATTCTGATCGAGCCGCGTGCTGAAGGTGTTCTTGGTGATGTTGTTCGAATCGGTGCGGGCGTAGTTGTTCGCCCCCGTATAGAGCGCGCCGGTGGCGTTGGGCGCGGGCAGGTAGGAAGCGATTTTTGCCGACACGGGGCTGATCCGGTTCGCCGGAATGATATTGCCCGGGAAGGGTGCGCGGACATAACCCGAGCCGCTGGGATTGGGCATGGTGCTGTTCGGATCGTAGATGACGATGGGTTTGCCGGCCGCGTTGCGGTCGTTGCTGAAATCCCCGCTGAGCAATGTGGGGTTTGGCACCGTGCCGGCGAAGGTGATGCCCTGAATGAACCGAACCAGTTCCGTGCTGACAAAGAAGAACGTTTTGTTCTTTCCGTTATATACCTTGGGGATGACCACCGGGCCGCCGAGGACGCCGCCGAACTGATTGAACTTGAGCGGGGGCGGGGTCTGGCCGGCGCGATTGGCGAAAAAGTCATTCGCGTCGAGTACATTGTTGCGGAAAAAGTCGTAGGCGTCACCGTGCACTTCGTTGGTGCCGGATTTGGTGACAACGTTGAATACACCGCCCGCTGCGCGCCCGAACTCGGCGCTGTAGCTGTTCGTTTGGACCTTAAACTCCTGGACCGAATCGGCGCTCGGGTAGACAATCGGTTGGTTCTGCGCGGCGCCGGTGTTGGGAGCGCCGTCCAGCAGAAATTCGTTGGCGTTGCCGGGAGCCCCGTTAATCGACACCGAGGCCGTGGAGATCTGGTCGACAGGAAGGTCATTCATGCCGCGGGAGACGCGAACACCCGGAATGAGTCCTCCCAGCGCGTAGGGGTCCCGGCCCAGCAGCGGGAGATTCACGATCTGCTGGCTCTGAACCACCTGCCCAATCGACGTGGTTTCGGTTTCAAGCAGTGGCGCCTGTTCCTGAACCACGATTTTCTGGCTCATTTCGCCAACTTCGAGCGTGAAATCGACACGGAGCGTTTGATCCACTTGCAGTTGAAGGCCGGGCCGCACAATGGGCTTGAATCCCAGGTGATCCACCGTGATCGAGTACTGCCCCGGCGGCAACGACGGCGCCGTGTAGTAGCCGTCTGTATTTGATTCGGCGGCACGGCTCACACTGGTAGCGGTTTCCGTGATCGTGACGTGCGCCCCTGGCACGACGGCTCCGCCAGGGTCCGTGATCCTTCCTGTGATTTGTCCGGTCTGGCCAAACAGGCAAGGCGCCGCGAGAAAACTGGAGGCGGCGAGGAATGTCAAAACAGCACGGATTCGGCACGGCATAGGGCAACCGCCATGCTATGCAGGCGCAGCCCAACTGTCTAGGCTATGTCCGTTAAGAACTGGAGCGAAACATGACCATCCCCCCCATCGTGCCCCGTTTACAGTCGCGCTTCACCTCGGCCCGCTACGCACCCGTTACGGCGTTGTCACACCACGTTACTAGTGATAGACTACCGCGATAGGAAAGGAACACTGCCTCAAAAGGGGCGTCGCAGACGGGGCGACGTTGAGCGCGGCCGGAGACGACCACTCACAGTAGCGTTCGCAATGCGTGTCGCGAAACCATCCGGAGATCGAAACTTCGATCCGGCTCACCACCCGGAGCCGCTGGCGGAAGCGGCGTGTGAGCAGATCCGGGCACACCTCGATGAGATTCTCCGGAGCGAGGCGTTCACGGGAAGCCGCCGGAGCCAGGAGTTTCTCCGCTATGTCGTCGAGGAGACGCTGGCGGGGAGGGGCGCTGCAATCAAAGAGCGCAACATCGCACTCGACGTCTTCGGGCGCAGCAGCGATTTTGACTCCCAGAGGGAGTCGATCGTGCGCGTTAAAGCGGTCGAAGTCCGGCGCCGTCTGGCGCACGCTTATGAAAACGGCGTCCGCGGCGGAGTTCGCATTGAATTGCCTTCCGGGGCGTACCAACCGGTGTTTCGGGTCGCCGGGACTGCACCAACCGCGGTTCCGGACCAACCGGCAGCCAGCCGCTCCCGAGCGAAATGGTGGGCAACCATCTCCTTGGCCCTGTTGGCCGTGGCCGGGGCCGCTGCGATCTCGGCGCATCGTCACGTCGCGACACCGATGGATCAACTTTGGGATGAATTCGCACACCAGGACCGGCCGGTCCTCATTTCCCTGCCTGCGCCCACGGTGCTTGAGCTCGAACATCAAGAGAAGTGGCTGCCACTGCGACCCGATGTGTCGATCCCGGCGAGCGAATTGCGCGCAAAGGTAAACTATTACGCCGGCGTGGGAGCGGCGATGGGGGCGGCGCGATTTGCCGAGCAACTTGCGCTGCGGCGCCAGGCGTTCAACGTCAAGTTCGGCAGCGACGTGACCTTCGCGGATTTGAAACAGTCGCCCGCGCTGCTGCTGGGCGCGTTCACCTCGGTGTGGACGATCGAAATGACCAGGCAACTGCGGTTTCGCTTCGACACGCAAGGGACCGAGCGGCGAATCGTAGATACGTTCCCAGGAGGCCGGCTCTGGCAGGAGACCGACCGTTTGTCCGAGCCTACGCCCAATGAGGACCGCTACGCGCTCGTTACCAGGGCCCTGAATTCCGACACCGGCCACCCGATCCTGATGGCGGCGGGAATTTCCGCTCTGGGCACGCAGGCGGCAGCGGAATTTCTGACACGGGAACCCTATTTCGAAACATTTGCCCGCGTAGCGCCGCCGGATTGGATGCGGCGTAACTTCCAGATCGTCATCCGGAGCCGGATACACGGGTTCTCGGCGGGCCGCCCGGCTATCGTGGCCTGGCACGTGTGGTGACCAAGTCGCAGCATCCTACGGCTTCGTCCCAGGCTCAAGCCTTAACAGGCGTCTAAAGCTTTCCCCGCGCTTCGCCGATAAGGCTGTCAGGAACGACATGCCGGCATTAGAGAAAGCCGCAGACTACCAGGATCAGGTCTTAAAGAGCCTCGGGCGTCTGCCGCCATTTTCGCCCGTGCTCAACCGGCTGTTGGCGACGTTGTCGCACGAGGATGCGTCGTTTGCCAAAATTGCGGATCTCATCGAAAAAGACACGGTTCTCGCCGGAAACGTACTCCGATTGGTCAACTCGGCGCTTTATGCCCGCCGGGGCACGGTCAACAGCGTTCGGCATGCAGTGTCTCTGCTGGGACTCGACAAGTTGCGGAATGCAACGCTCGGCATGTCGGTTTTCCGGATGTGGAACAATGTACGGACGCCGCCCGGATGGTCCATGGCCCGGTTCAATCTGCACTCGGTTGCGGTGGCGATCTTAAGCGACCAGATCGCGCAGCGCGCGCGCGTCCAGTATCCGGAGGGGGCGTTCATCGCCGGACTGTTTCACGACATCGGCCGCCTGCTCATCGCCGTCGGACTCAAGGACGAATACGTTCAGATCGACAAGCTGTACGCCGAGGGGGAGCGCTCGATGCGCGAGTGCGAAACATTGGTGCTCGGCTGGAGCCATCCGGAACTGTCGGCCCAGGCGCTTGGAGTCTGGAATCTGCCGGAGCCGATCCGTGTCGCTGTGCGGTACCACCACGACCCGGAGAACGATCCGGCCTCAGCCGAGGACTCAGAGATCCCACTGAGCCGGCTGATTCACCTGGTGGATCAGTACATAAACTCTACCGGCGCCTCGATTCATGCCACGTTGTCAAAGCAGGATCAGCCGATCGCCGACGCGCTCGACCAACTTGCAATTCCGGGCGACAGGGCTTCGCTGCTCGATGAGTTCCAGAGCGAATTCGACGCGATTAAGGCGATGTTCTGAGCGCACAGCGCGGGGCGCGCTCAAACCGCCCAATCAACGCCCGCGCCACGCTGCGTTGTGCGCGATTCGGCCGCTGTTCTGAGCGCACAGCGCGGGGCGCGCCCAATCCGCCCAACTTGTGCGCGATTCGGCCGCTGTTCTGCGAGATCCGCGCACTACTTGCGCCCTGCATTCTGGACAATCGAGAGGGCAAAGTAATCCACCACCTTGGCTTCGTTGCGAGCCACTTCGTAATAAGCGTTTCGCAATAGCTGGTCCTTCCGGTTCAGCAGCGTCTCGCGGATGGTCTGCTGCACGCGCGGGTCGCTGAGGTCACGCTGTCCGGCCGCTTCGCGGGAGATCAGTCTCAGGATCCGGTAGCCATCGGCGGTCTTTACGACCCCAGTCATCTGCCCCACCGAAACGCTCGCGATGGCCTTGCGAAGTTCCGGACTTGCCTTATCCAGCGCCGACTCGGGAATAAACCCGAGGTCGCCTCCGTTCGGCGCCGAATTTGGGTCCTCCGAATAGTTCTGCGCCAGCATGCCAAAGTCCTCTCCCTGGCGGGCACGATTCAAGATCATCTCGATTTTCTCGCGTGCCTCGGTGTCGTTCTTCGCCTTATCGTTTTTCAGATTGTGGACGTTGGGGTCTGGCGCCGGCGTCACCAGAATCTGCGCGATGTCGAGACGAGGCTCGGGAAAGTTGAACATCGAGCGATTGGCGGCGTAGAAATCGGCGACATCCTTATCGGTGATCGAGATATGGGACGTAATTTCTTTATTGAAGAGCTTTGTCACGCTCAGCTCCCGGCGGATCTCGGCACGAAATTCCGCCGCGGTCATGTGCTTGGCGTTAAGCTGCCTCTGAAACTCCTCCTGGGTGAAGGGGGCTTTTAACTCGCTGAACTTGGCCTCGACGTCGCCGTCGGTGGCCATCAGGCCGAGTTTCTCGGCGCGCTGCAACATGATTTCGTTGTCAATCATGTTGCGGAGGACTTCCAGCTTCTGTACGTTGATCTGGTCCTGGCTCGCGTTGTCGTTATTGGGGAATTGCG
>DAIDIH010000039.1 GCA_027459465.1 Bryobacterales bacterium
CGATGTCCGCCGTGCACCAATACGTGTCCTCATCACGGATATCGAACACCCACTGTGTCGTCGCTTACCCACCCACCGAGTATCCGCCCGTCGTGTGCAGGATTCCCTTCGGCTTTCCGGTCGTCCCCGACGTGTACAGCAAGTACAGCGGATGCTCGGCATCCAGCGGCTCTGCCGGACACTCCGGTGCCGCCAGTTCCATCTGCTCGTGCCACCACACGTCGCGCCCGTGAACCATCTCCACCGCCGAACCAGTCCGCTTGTACACCACACAGTGCTTTATCGACGCGCAGTGCCGCAGCGCCTCGTCCACCACCGGCTTCAGCTTTATCTCCGCGCCGCGACGCCAACCCCCATCCTGCGTGACAACCACCGTCGCCTGGCAGTCGTTAATCCGGTCCACCAGCGCATTCGCCGAGAACCCTCCGAAAATAACCGTATGCGGCGCCCCGATCCGCGCACACGCCAGCAACGCAATCGGCAGCGCCGGCGTCATGCCCATGTAGATCGCCACCCGGTCGCCCGTCTTCACCCCAAGCGACTTCAACACGTTGGCGAATTTCTGAACCTCGACCAGTAGCTGCTGGTAGGTCAGCGTCTCTACTTCACCCGGCTCACCTTCCCAGATGATCGCCGCCTTATTCCTCCGCCAGCCTGCCATGTGCCGGTCCAGGCAGTTGTAGCTCAGGTTAAGCTTCCCGCCCACAAACCATTTCACCCATGGAGCGTTCCAGTCGAGCACCTTTTGCCAGGGCTCAAACCAGTGCAACTCGCTTGCCACCTCGCCCCAGAACTTCTCCGGGGCCGCCTCGGCTTCGGCGCACATCCGCCGGTAATCTTCCTCGCTCGATATACGCGCTCGGGAACAAAACTCCTCAGGGGGTGGAAACACCCGCCGTTCGTTCAGCATGGAATCGATCGCAACCTGGGGCATAAGGTAATTCTAATGAACCCCAGACCCGGCTCGCCTCACCGTTGCGCTACCGAACCGCCTGCGGCACGACATCGAGGGGAAAACCGATCCCGCGTTCCCCTCTCATTGCCTGCTCTTCCACACAACCGCTAAACCCTTAATTATGTCTGTAACCGCGCGTAACGGTACCATATGTCCAGTGAGGACCGACGGACTGTTACCACGCGCTACGGCACTGCTCGCCCTTACCGTAGCCATCGTTCCTGCCGCCACGCTCCCGGCGCTGCCCTTACCTCGTTTCCTCACGAAGTCGCGTACGTTCTACCCGCTTAACGACCCCCGCATTCCCGCCGTCCTCCGCGACGCTAACATCGACCAACCGGGCGCTGTCTCCGTCGTGAGCGCCTCCGACGGGGCAGTCTGGCTCTCCACCTCCACTGGTCTCAAACGCTTCGATCCCACCGGAACCCGCCGCGACCGCTGGCAATTCTTCTCCGGCCAGCGGTGGCTCCCCGACGACAACGTACTCGAACTCGCCCCGGACAACCAGGGCGGCATCTGGGTCCGCACCGCCACCGGGATCTCCCATATCGAAATGACAAAGGCCACGCTCGAAGAGCGCACGCCCCTTTTCGAGGACCGCATCGAAACCCGCCATGTCCGCCACGGCCTCGTCGCCGACTCCCGCCTCACCCGCCCCGGAGACCTCACCAGTAATCAGCCCGAACCGAGCGATAACGACGGGCTGTGGACTGCCATCTACGGCGCCGCCGAGTGTTTCCGCTACGCCGCGCTCAAAGGCGCCGGTGACTCGGCCACCGAGGCGCTCGCCCGCGCCACCCGCTCCGTCGAAGCCCTCCTCTTCCTCGAGCACGTCACAGGAATCCAGGGCTACCCGGCGCGCAGCTACGTCGTCCAGGGAGAAACTCACCCGGCCGATGGCCGGTGGCACGGCACATCCGACGGCAAATTCACCTGGAAGGGTGACACGAGTTCGGATGAAATCACCGGTCACTTCTTCCTCTACTCCGTCGCCTTCGATCTCCTGCCGGATGCCGCGCTCAAACAGCGGATCGCCGGCGCCGCCTCCCGCATCGCGTCGCACATCCTCTCCCACGGCTACACCCTCACGGGACTCTCCGGCAAACCGACGACGTGGGGCAATTGGTCCCCGGCCTACTTCGCCACGCCCGCCGGTTCCTGCGACAGCACTCTCAACTCCATCGAGCTACTGAGTTACTTGAAATCCGCCGCCCACATCACCGGGGACGCACACTTCGAAACCGAGTACCACAGGGCCGCCTACGACATGGGCTATGCCCAACTGGCCACGCGCCACCTCGAACTCTGCCACCAGATCAATTACTCAGATGAAGAACTCGCCATGCTGAGCTTCTATCAGCTTTTCCGTTACGAAACCAGCGACGAGTTACTCACCCTTTACCGGAAAGCGCTTGAACAGTGGTGGAAGAACGAGCAACGCGAGAAAAATCCGCTCTGGACCTTTATCTATCTGGCCGCCAACCCCGGCGCCAAGGCCGATCTTGAAGGCGCCGTCTGGATCCTCCAGCACATCCCGCTCGACCTCATCGATTGGACAGTCATCAATTCCCACCGCTCCGACGTCCCCTTGGACGGCGGACCAGACCGCTTCGGCCGCCCCCAGACCACGCTCCTCCTCCCCCCCGACGAACGGCCCGTCATGAAGTGGAACGGAAATCCCTTCGTCGTGGACGGCGGCAGCGGCGGCGCCCGCGAGGACGATGGCGCCTTTTTCCTATTGCCTTACTGGCTCGGCCGCTATCACAAATTCATCGAAGAAGCCCCGCCAAAGCAAAGGTAACTTCGGCATCAGCCGTAGATCCGGCGCACGAATTCCCGCACCGGCGCCGGCGCAAGATGCTCCCACGGCTTGCCCTCCGCGATCCGCTCGCGCAACTCGGTCGAAGAAACCGATTCGATCTCCGGCCGTACCTCTAGCGCATGAATGCGGTGCCGGAACTCCTGCGGCGGAACATACGACCCTTGTCGCGGCGCAACCAGCAGATGAAACTTCGTGAACATCCGCTCGAGCACGCCTGGCTCGCCGTAGTCCCACCCCACAATCCGCTCCGCGGCATCCCTCCCGCAAATGAAGTACGGCTCGACTTCCGCCCCATATACCGCGCGGCACTCCTCCGCAATCTCCATAAACAGTCCACCGTCACTCACCGCCACCGAGTATTCCGGGACAATACCCGGCGCGCACAGCATCGCTACCCGCTCCTCCAGGCTCGCACCATGAAACTCCTTGTGCGGATATACCCGCGGCACGACGCAGAGCAACTCGTCGACATGGCCCAAGGCGGCCTCAAGCAGATGCAGATGAGCCACCGTCGGCGGGTTGAATGCAGCCGCCAGAACGCCGACACGCCGCGGCCGGATCACGCCCGCGCGCCGGATCAACTCCATACTTTCATGCTAAACCGCTCCGGACTCAATGCGGACGCCAACTCGCCTCCCAATGAAGCCTCAGACTGTACACCGATACCGGACCTCGCGCCTGGTTGTACGCGGGATCCACAAAGTGCTGGTAGTCGAGCGACGCCGTAAAGCCGTAACTCAATGGCACGGCGTAATACGTCTCGAAAACCTGCTCGGGCGCGTAATCGAGCGCCCCATCGCCGATGATGAACCCCACCCCGCCCGCCGCCAGGAACGCCCTCTGATCACCCGATAAATAGTTCCGCGCGAACGCCGCACCCACAT